>CAWUYY010000018.1:0-8327 GCA_963926835.1 Rikenellaceae bacterium
AGTTACCAGAGTGGCCAAATGGGGCAGACTGTAAATCTGCTGGCTTACGCCTTCGGTGGTTCGAATCCATCACTTCCCACAAAAAAAACAAGTGCCGGTTGGGTTGCTCGATTTCCGGGTTTCCGGAATGGTGAACTCCTGACGGTGCGTTTTTTTGCGGAAGTAGCTCAGTTGATAGAGCATTAGCCTTCCAAGCTAAGGGTCGCGAGTTTGAGCCTCGTCTTCCGCTCTCAGATGCAGGATAGCGTGTGATGCAAACCGCCTTTCGGGGCTGTGTTTGCGTCGCCCGTTAATGCTGCTGAAAAGAAGATTGCAACGGGAATTTTTATTAAAAATCTTAATACTTTTATACTATGGCAAAAGAAAAATTCGACCGGTCCAAACCGCACGTGAATATCGGTACCATCGGTCACGTTGACCACGGTAAGACGACTCTTACTGCTGCTATCACCACCGTATTGGCAAAGAAAGGTCTTTCTGAGCTCCGTTCGTTCGACTCGATCGACAACGCTCCCGAGGAGAAAGAGCGTGGTATTACGATCAACACCTCGCACGTTGAGTATCAGACGGCCAACCGCCACTATGCTCACGTAGACTGCCCGGGACACGCCGACTATGTGAAGAACATGGTTACCGGTGCTGCGCAGATGGACGGTGCGATTCTGGTAGTTGCCGCAACTGACGGTCCGATGCCTCAGACCAACGAGCACGTACTGCTGGCTCGTCAGGTGAACGTTCCGAAGATCGTCGTATTCCTGAACAAATGCGATATGGTTGACGATCCCGAGATGCTCGACCTGGTTGAGATGGAGGTTCGTGATCTGCTGAACAAGTACGAGTATGATGGTGACAACGCTCCTATCATCCGTGGTTCTGCCCTGGGTGCGCTGAACGGCGAGCCGAAATGGGAGGAGAAGGTCATGGAGCTGATGGATGCCGTTGATAACTATATTCCGATTCCTCCTCGTGACAACGAGAAACCGTTCCTGATGCCTGTCGAGGACGTATTCTCGATCACCGGTCGTGGTACCGTTGTAACGGGCCGTATCGAGACTGGTGTGATCCACGTAGGTGATCCGGTTGAGATTATCGGTCTGGAGGAGAAGACGCTGACGTCGACCTGTACCGGTGTCGAGATGTTCCGCAAACTGCTCGACGAGGGTGAGGCTGGTGATAACGTAGGTCTGCTGCTCCGTGGTATCGACAAGAAGGAGGTTAAACGTGGTATGGTTGTTGCCAAACCGGGTTCGATCACTCCGCACACCGAGTTCCAGGCTGAGGTCTACATCCTGAAGAAAGAGGAGGGTGGCCGTCACACGCCGTTCCACAACAAGTATCGTCCCCAGTTCTATCTGCGTACGATGGACGTAACCGGTGAGGTTACCCTGCCCGACGGCGTAGATATGGTAATGCCGGGTGACCACGTAACCATCACCGTAAAACTGATCTACCCGGTTGCATTGAACGAGGGTCTTCGTTTCGCAATCCGTGAGGGTGGCCGTACGGTAGGTGCCGGTCAGATCCTGAAGATTATCAAGTAATCTGACAAGATAACCGTTCGAGTAGTGCAAGCGAGTCTTGCACTACTTCCTAGGAGCATAGTTCAAGGGTAGAATAGCGGTCTCCAAAACCGTTGATGGGAGTTCGAATCTCTCTGCTCCTGCCAAATAAACGACGACGAATATGTTCAATTACGTAAAAGAGTCCTATAACGAATTGGTACACAAAGTGACGTGGCCCACTTTCGCACAGCTGCAGAATTCGACGGTTGTTGTGATGGTGGCTTCGTTCATCTTTGCCATTGTGATCTTGGCAATGGACATTTCGTTTGAAAACATTATGGCGGCTATCTACAAAGGCCTGGCCAATCTGGGCCGCTAATTCTTGTTTTTTTGTAGCCATGAGCGAAACAACAAAACAGTGGTATGTAGTCCGCACGATCGGAGGCAAGGAGAACAAGGTCAAAGAGTATATTGAGTCCGAGATCCGCCACAGTCATCTGGAGGATTACATCTCCCAGGTGCTTATTCCGACCGAAAAAGTCTATACGATCCGCAACGGAAAGAAGATCTCCAAGGAGAGAGTCTCCTATCCGGGTTACGTGTTGATCGAGGCCGCATTTGTCGGTCAGATCCCCATTATCATTCGAAACATTCCCAACGTGCTCGGCTTCCTGGGTGACACCAAGGAGGACAGCCGCAAAATGATCGCCACCCCGCTGCGTCCGCAGGAGGTGAGCCGTATTTTGGGCCGTGTCGACGAGTTGAGCACGATGGAAGAAGAGAACGAAATACCATTCTTTGTCGGCGAAACCATCAAAGTAATAGACGGTCCTTTTTCAAGCTTCCAAGGTACCATTGAGACTGTCGACAACGAGCGCAAGAAACTCACGGTATCGGTGAAGATATTCGGGCGCAAAACTCCCATGGAGTTGAGTTTCACACAAGTTGAAAAAGAATAATTAACCAAAGGAAAACTATGGCAAAAGAGGTTGCTGCATTTATCAAATTGCAGATCAAAGGTGGTGCTGCCAATCCTTCTCCCCCTGTGGGACCAGCATTGGGTTCGAAAGGAGTCAATATCATGGACTTCTGCAAGCAGTTCAATGCGAAGACGCAGGACAAGGCGGGAAAGATTCTGCCGGTCATCATCACGGTTTATAGCGATAAGTCTTTCGACTTTGTTGTAAAACAGCCGCCCGTAGCCATTCAGCTCAAGGAGGCCGCAAAAATCAAATCGGGTTCCGCACAGCCTAACCGCGACAAGGTAGGTCAGGTAACGTGGGATCAGATTCGAGAGATTGCCAAGGACAAGATGCCCGACATGAACTGCTTCACCGAGGAGGCAGCCATGCGCATGATTGCCGGAACTGCCCGTAGCATGGGTATCGCTGTAGTTGGAGAATTTCCTAACAAGTAATCTATTACAAGAATGAGTAAGTTGACAAAAAATCAAAAAATCGCCAACGCGAAGATGGAGCCTGGAAAGGCTTACAAACTCGCTGAAGCCGCAGCTCTTCTGAAGGAAATTACTTTTACGAAATTCGATGCTTCAGTAGATGTTGACGTGCGTCTGGGCGTAGATCCGCGCAAGGCGAACCAGATGGTTCGTGGCGTGGTTACGCTGCCTCACGGAACCGGTAAACAGGTACGTGTACTCGTGCTGTGTACTCCGGAGAAGGAGGCCGAGGCGAAGGCTGCCGGTGCCGATTTCGTCGGTCTGGATGAGTTCGTAGACAAGATCAAGTCCGGATGGACGGATGTCGACGTGATCATCTGTACGCCGAACGTGATGGGCAAGGTCGGTGCTCTGGGACGTATCCTGGGTCCTCGCGGCTTGATGCCGAACCCCAAGACCGGTACGGTTACAATGGAAGTTGGAAAGGCTGTAGGTGAAGTGAAATCGGGTAAGATCGACTTCAAAGTTGACAAATTCGGTATCATCCACACTTCGGTTGGCAAGATTTCGTTCACGGCCGAGCAGATCGTCGACAACGTTTCGACGGTGATCGGTACGATTCTGAAATTGAAGCCGGCTGCTGCCAAAGGTTCTTATGTTAAGAGTATTTACCTCTCTACCACTATGAGCCCCGGCGTGCAGATCGATACTAAATCAGTAGAAACCAAATAAGAAGGAGGATTTAAGAGATGACTAAGGAAGAAAAACTGGTTGTAATCAACAGCCTTGCCGAGCAGCTCAATGCATATCCTCACTTCTACATTACCAACATTGAGGCGCTGAATGCCGAGCAGACTGCGACGCTGCGTCGCAAGTGTTTCGAAAGCGACGTGAAACTGATCGTCGTAAAGAACACGCTGCTGGTCAAGGCTCTTGAGAAGGTAGAGAAGGCGGATGCTGATCTGGTAAAAGTATTGGAGGGTTCGACCTCGATCATGTTTGCCAATACGGGCAAGGCCCCGGCGGTGGTTATCAAGGATTTTCGCAAGAACAGCGACAAACCCGTTCTGAAAGCCGCTTATGTCGAGGGTTGCGTCTATATCGGCGACAATCAGTTGGACACTCTGTGTAACATTAAGAGCAGAGAGGAGCTCATCGGCGATATCGTCGCTCTGCTGCAGTCTCCTGCGAAGAATGTTATCTCTGCATTGCAGGCAAATGCAGGTCAAAAGATTGCGGGTATCGTGAAGACACTCGAAGAAAGAAATTAACAAACAAGAATTTAAAACAAAATTTAATAAGATTGACTTATGGCAGATGTAAAGAAATTAGCTGAAGAATTGGTAAATTTGACAGTTAAGGAGGTAAACGAGTTGGCTACGATCCTCAAGGAGGAGTACGGCATTGAACCGGCTGCTGCGGCTGTTGCCGTTGCTGCGGCACCTGCTGCCGGCGCAGGCGAGGCTGCTGCCGAGAAGAGCTCATTCGATGTAATTATCAAGAACGCAGGACAGTCGAAGCTTCAGGTTATCAAGGCCGTGAAGGATCTGGCAGGTCTGTCTCTGGGTGATGCCAAAGCATTGGTTGACGCTGCTCCGAAAGCCGTTAAAGAAGGCGTTTCGAAGGAGGAGGCCGAGGCTATCAAGGCTCAACTCGAGGAGGCTGGTGCTGAAGTTGAGGTTAAGTAGTTTCCTACGTTTCAGGACAAACTCAGGGTATAGAGCTTACGTTGAATGTAAGCTCTATGCCTTTTCTGGTCTAAAGATTAGAAGTGCCGAGCGGAGCTGTGTCTAATCTTTGGAAGTTTGGATGCTCTCAGGGTGTATTGTGTTTACGCTGAGGGCATTAGCGGATTAAAATAGATCCGTTTCCCGGGGCTGTCTCCCGGATACTCAAAACCTTCAACTTTAATTTGGAATTTACCGATGTCCACGACAAAAACATCACAGAGAATTAGCTTTTCCACGGTCAAGAATCGGGTCCCTTATCCCGATTTGCTGGAGGTTCAGCTGAAATCGTTCCGGGATTTTTTCCAAATGGACACGACGGCCGAGAATCGTAAGAACGAGGGGCTTTATCGTGTTTTCCAGGAGAATTTTCCCATTACCGATACCAGAAACAATTTCGTTCTGGAGTTTATCGACTACTATATCGACCCGCCCCGTTATTCGATCGAGGAGTGTCTGGAGCGTGGTCTGACTTACAGTGTTCCCTTAAAGGCCAAGTTAAAATTATATTGTACCGATGACGAGCACGAAGACTTCGGCGTGGTCGTTCAGGATGTCTATTTCGGTACGATTCCCTATATGACCGAGCGGGGTACGTTCGTCATCAACGGTGCCGAGCGTGTCATCGTCTCCCAGCTGCACCGCTCGCCGGGTGTATTCTTCGGACAGAGCATGCACACCAACGGTACGAAGCTCTATTCGGCTCGTATCATTCCTTTCAAAGGTTCGTGGATCGAGTTTGCTACCGACATCAACAACGTGATGTATGCCTACATCGACCGTAAGAAGAAGCTGCCGGTAACGACCCTGCTTCGTGCCATCGGTTACGAGACCGACCAGCAGATCCTCGACATCTTCGATCTGGCCGACGAGGTGAAGGTTTCGAAGGCCTCGCTCAAGAAGGCGGTAGGCCGCAAGCTGGCTGCCCGCGTTCTCTCCACCTGGGGAGAGGATTTCGTGGATGAGGATACCGGCGAGGTGGTCTCCATCGAGCGTAACACGGTGATCGTGGACCGTGAGACGGTGCTCGAGGAGCAGCACATCGATGCAATTATCGAGAGCGGTGCCAAGACGATTCTGCTGCACAAGGAGAATCCGTCGGGCATCGACTATTCCATTATATACAATACGTTGCAGAAGGACCCCTGCAACTCGGAGAAGGAGGCGGTGGTCTACATCTACCGACAGCTGCGCGCTTCCGAGCCGCCTGATGAGGCTACGGCCCGCGATGTGATCGACAAACTCTTCTTCTCGGACAAGCGTTACGACCTGGGCGATGTAGGCCGTTACCGGATCAACAAGAAGTTGGATCTGGATATCGACCCGGCTATCCGCACCCTGACCCGTGAGGATATTATTGCCATTATCAAATACCTGGTCAAACTGATCAACTCGAAGGCCGAGGTGGACGATATCGACCACCTGTCGAACCGTCGTGTCCGCACGGTGGGCGAACAGCTTTCGAACCAGTTCTCGGTCGGTTTCGTCCGCATGGCGCGTACGATTCGCGAGCGCATGAACGTGCGTGACAACGAGGTATTTACCCCGGTCGACCTGATCAACGCCAAGACGCTTTCGAGCGTAATCAATTCGTTCTTCGGAACTTCGCAGCTGTCGCAGTTCATGGACCAGATCAACCCGCTGGCCGAGATCACGCACAAGCGTCGTCTGTCGGCCCTCGGTCCCGGTGGTCTGTCGCGTGACCGTGCCGGTTTCGAGGTGCGAGACGTACACTATACCCACTACGGCCGTCTCTGCCCGATCGAGTCGCCGGAGGGTCCGAACATCGGTCTGATCTCGTCGCTCTGCGTCTATGCACGCATCTCCGACATGGGATTCATCGAGACGCCCTATCGTACCGTTTCCAACGAGACGATCGATCTGGACAACTCGCATATTAAATATTACTCGGCCGAGGAGGAGGAGAATGCGGTGGTAGCACAGTCGAACGTGCCCATCGATGACGAAGGCCACTTCCTGCAGCCGGATCGTATTCAGGCCCGCAAGGGTGCCGACTTCCCGGTTGTAACCTCGAAGGATGTGACCCTGATGGACGTTGCGCCGAACCAGATCGCTTCGATCGCGGCGAGCTTGATTCCGTTCCTGGAGCATGACGATGCGAACCGAGCCCTGATGGGATCGAACATGATGCGTCAGGCCGTGCCTCTGATTACGTGCGAGGCGCCGATCGTGGGAACGGGTATCGAGAAGGATATGATCCTCGACAGCCGCATCCAGATCATCGCCGAGGGCGATGGCGAGGTGGTGTTTGCCGATGCAACCCAGATTCAGATCAAGTACGAGCGCACGGAGGAGGAGAAGATCTGTTCGTTCGCTCCCGAGATCACGACCTACGTGCTGCCGCGTTACCGTCGTACGAACCAGAACACCTCGATCACCCTCAAGCCGACGGTGCTGACCGGCGAGAAGGTCTTCAAAGGTCAGATTCTGACCGAGGGCTATTCGACCGAGAAGGGCGAGCTCGCTCTGGGACGCAACCTGAAGGTGGCCTTTATGCCCTGGAAGGGTTACAACTTCGAGGATGCCATCGTTATCTCGGAGCGTATCCAGCGTGAGGATATCTTCACGTCGGTACACGTGGACGAGTATATCATGGAGGTGCGTGACACCAAACGCGGTGTCGAGGAGCTGACCTCCGATATTCCCAATGTCAGCGAGGACGCTACGCGCGATCTGGATGCCAACGGTATCATCCGCGTGGGTGCCAACGTACATCCGGGCGATATTCTGATCGGCAAGATCACCCCGAAGGGTGAGAGCGATCCTTCGCCCGAGGAGAAACTGCTGCGTGCGATCTTCGGCGACAAGGCCGGTGACGTGAAGGATGCATCGCTGAAGGCGCAGCCTTCGCTGCACGGCGTGGTGATCGACACGAAACTTTACAGCCGTGCCGGCAAGGAGAACAAACGCAGCAAGAGCACGGAGAAGACGCAGCTCGACAAGCTCGACGAGAAGTTTGCCGCTCAGGTGGCCGATTTGACCAAGCTGCTCGTCTCGAAACTCTACACGTTGCTGCAGGGCAAGACGACGACCGGTATTGCGGACTACTTCGGTGTGGAGCTCTATCCGGCCGGAACCAAGTTCACGCAGAAGATGCTCGAGGAGATCTCGCGCAAGGTGACCGACGAGAAGACCGGCGTTGCGATGGGATACCTCAATCTGGGCTCCTGCAAGTGGACCGGTGACGAGCACCTGGATGCATTGATCGAGAAGACGATCAACAACTATACGATTGAGTGGAAGAAGGCCGATGCGGCGATCAAGCGTGAGAAGTACAACCTGACCAACGGCGATGAACTCCCGCAGACGGGTGTGATCCAGATGGCGAAGGTTTACATTGCCAAGAAGCGTAAGTTGAAGGTGGGTGACAAGATGGCCGGTCGTCACGGTAACAAGGGTATTGTGGCCAAGATCGTCCGCGACGAGGACATGCCGTTCCTCGAGGATGGTTCGATCGTGGATATCTGTCTGAACCCGCTGGGTGTGCCCTCCCGAATGAACCTCGGTCAGATCTACGAGACCGTGCTGGGATGGGCCGGCCGTGAGCTGGGACTCAAGTTCGCAACGCCGATCTTCGACGGTGCGTCGCTCGACCAGATCAACGAGTACACGGCTCAGGCCGGTATTCCGCGCAGCGGCCGCACCTATCTTTACGACGGCGGTACGGGCGAGAAGTTCGAC
>CAWUYY010000019.1:0-24467 GCA_963926835.1 Rikenellaceae bacterium
GCGTTGCGCGAACGCTCCTTCTGGGCCTGCAGTTCCTTCTCGAATGCGGCCAGGTCGACCTCGATTCCCTGCTCGCGGGCGATCAACTCGGTCAGGTCGATCGGGAATCCATAGGTATCGTAAAGCAGGAAGGCATCCTTGCCCGAGATGCGGTTGCCGCCCTCCTTGCGGGCCTGTGCCATCACCCCGTCGAGCAGGTTGATACCCGTGGCGAGCGTGCGCAGGAAGGCACTCTCCTCCTCCTCGATCACCTTCTCGATCAAGGTCTGCTGCGCCTTGATCTCGGGGAACTGACCGCCCATCTGCTCAACCAGTCCGGGGACCAGCCGGCAAATGAAGGGCTCGTTGAAGCCCAGATAGGTATAGCCGTAGCGGACGGCACGGCGCAGGATGCGTCGGATCACGTAGCCGGCCTTCACGTTCGACGGCAGCTGACCGTCAGCGATCGAGAAGACGATCGCACGCAGGTGATCGGCCACCACGCGCATGGCGATATCAGCTTTCTCGTCCTCACCGTAACGTTTGCCCGACATCGAGGCGATCCGCTGGATCGTCGGCTGGAATACGTCGGTATCGTAGTTCGATTTCTTGCCCTGAAGGATCATGCAAAGACGCTCGAAGCCCATGCCCGTATCGATGCAGTTGGCCGCCAGCGGTTCAAGCGAGCCGTTCGCCTTGCGGTTGAACTGCATGAAGACCAGGTTCCAGATCTCGATCACCAGCGGACTCCCCTGATTGACCATCTCGCGACCGGGGACCTTGGCAATCTCCGCCTCGTCGCGCAGGTCGTAGTGAATCTCGCTGCAGGGACCGCAGGGACCCACGTCGCCCATCTCCCAGAAGTTGTCGTGCTTGTTGCCGCGAAGAATATGGTCTGCGGGCAGATGCTGCGCCCACAGATCGTAAGCCTCCTGATCGAAAGGTACGCCGTCCTCGGGACTCCCCTCGAAAACGGTGGCATACATCCGCTTGGGATCCAACCCATAGACTTCGGTCAGCAGTTCCCAGGCCCAGTTGATCGCCTCACGCTTGAAGTAGTCGCCGAAAGACCAGTTGCCCAGCATTTCGAACATCGTGTGGTGATAGGTGTCGTGGCCGACCTCCTCCAGGTCGTTATGCTTGCCGGAAACGCGCAGACACTTCTGCGTATCGGCCGCCCGGGGATAGGGGCGCGGAATGTTTCCGAGAAAAATATCCTTGAACTGGTTCATCCCCGCGTTGGTGAACATCAGCGTGGGGTCATTCTTGACGACCATCGGGGCCGACGGTACGATCACATGGTCCTTTCCTGCAAAGAAGTCGAGGAAAGCCTGTCGAATTTTATTGGATTCCATATACTGCGGTTTCATCTTTTGACGTTTACCATAAGGTTGCAAAATTACATATTTTACCTTAATTTTGCATCATATCGGCACAGTTTTTCAGGAGAATGAGACGAAAAAGAGCTATATTCGGATGGCAGATGCCCCGCACCCGGGCCGACCTGGTGTCGTACCGCCAGCGGACCTACCGCATCATCCGCAAGATCCTGCTCATCTTCATCGCCGTCTCGATCGTGAACGTGGTCTTCTCGAGCGTCTTCTACACGCCCAAGATGCACCGCATCATCAACGAGAATGCCGAAATGGTCCTCAAATACAACCTGTTGCAGGACAAGATCCGCACCGCCCAGCGCAAGCTGGAGGAGATCCACCACCGCGACAACTTCGTCTACCGGTCGCTCTTCTCGGCCGACACGCTCTCGATCGACGGCATCTACACACCCTACCCCGCATCCAAATACGCCGACTTCGCCGACGACGAATATGCTCCGCTGATGCGAAACACCTGGCAGCAGCTCGACGCCTTCGGACGGCAGCTCTACCGCACCTCGGTTTCGTTCGACCAGCTGCAGATTCTGGCCAAGAACAAGGAGAACATGTCGATGGCCGTCCCGGCCATCTGGCCGATCGACCGCTCGGCCCTGCGCAAGGGTATCGAGCCGTTCGGCTACCGCAACCACCCGATCTACAAGCGCCGCATCCTGCACAAGGGGGTCGACCTGGCTGCCCGGACGGGCGATGCGGTCTATGCAACCGGCGATGCAACGGTTTCGCTGGTCGATATGGGCCAAGCCCACCGGGGATACGGCAAACAGATCCTGCTCGACCACGAATACGGATACCAGACCCGGTATGCCCACCTGAGTGAGATTTACGTCAAACCGGGCGAACACGTAGTGCGCGGCCAGCTGATCGGACGCGTCGGCACGACCGGCGGATCGACCGGAGCCCACCTCCATTACGAGGTAATCCACATGGGACAGGTAGTCAACCCGATCAACTACTTCAACAAGAACATGACCAACGAGGAGTACACGCGCCTGATGGAGCAGATGCGCGAACTGAACCTCGATACCTTCGAAGAGTAAGCAAATGGCAAGGCAACGCAAACAGATCCAACATGTTAAACAGCGCAGCTTCAAGCAGCGCATGATCCACCTCTCGTTTCAGGTGCTGGTCTGGTTCGGTGCGGCCGTACTCTACTACCTGGTCATCTCGATCTTCTTCGACACACCCATCGAATATGAGCTGCGCCACTCAACCGACCGGATGCGCTCCGAATACGAGCAGCTCGAGGCCCGCTACGATTCGCTCCAGACGGTCATGCAGAATGTGGTCGATCGCGACCGCAACGTCTTCGGGCTGCTCTTTGAATCGACCCCCTACGATTTCGATTCGGAGTACGAGGCCAAACGCCTCGCCTCGCTCGAGACCACGCTCGACAAATCGGACCGGGAGCTCAACATCGAATTCCGCGAACGGCTGAACCAAATGGAACAGGATCTCTCCCGGCTTAAAGAGTCCTACGTGGCACTGCAGGCACAGATGGATCGCGTCGGCGAGGAGAAGAACCACATCCCGGCCATCCAGCCGGTCATCAACCAGCAGCTCACGCTGTTGACCGCCTCCTACGGCATGCGCATCCACCCCTTCTACCGCACCCTCCAGTCCCACCAGGGTGTCGACTACACGGTGCCCGAGGGATCGCGCGTATTTGCCACGGCCGACGGCCGCGTGAAGGAGATCGCCGAACGGTCGACCGCCGGGCGCACCATCGTCATCGACCACGGGAACGGCTACGAGACCTCGTACAGCCACCTGATGGCCATCAACGTCCGCAAAGGGCAGGAGGTACGCCGCGGGGACATCATCGGACTGAGCGGAAATACGGGTCTCTCGCTGGCCCCGCACCTCCACTACGAGGTGCGGCACAACGGCATGCGGGTCGATCCGATCCACTACTTCTTCATGGAGCTCTCACCCGAGCAGTACCAGCGACTCATGCACATCGCCCAATCCGGCATGCAATCCTTCGATTAGCCCTAAACACACCTTCCTTCGATGAACAATCGTCCAACAACCGTCATCTACGCCAGCCGACGCAAACTGATCGGCGGAACCATCGCCACCCTGATTCTGTTCGGACTCTCCCTCTTTCTGCTGCTGCGAGAGGAGTCGCACGTGGCCGGACGTCTGATCGGCATTCTCGGAATCATTCTTTTCGGGGGAGGCTTCTGCCTGCTGCTCTGCACCACACTGCGCAACCTGCGCTGCCGACAGGAGATGGTCCGGATCGGAGACGACAAACTGGAACTTTACGTGCCAGCCACAAAATACTGGTATCAAATCAAATGGGATGAGATCTCCGGGGTGCGTCTGCAAAAGATCTACGGACAGACGTTTCTGCTCATCGAGTTCCACCATCCCGAAGAGCGGATCGTACAGGAGAAGAGCACCCTTTCCAAACACCTGATGAACTGGCAGGCGCGCCGATTCGGAGCCCCCTACATCATCTCCCCCTCGAATCTCGACACCTCGGCCGAGGAGCTGTTCGAATCGATCCAAAATCGACTGAACAGCAACAAGGTAGAATCCGGGGAATAGATCTTCAATTGAGCTGTCCTTATCTGCGGCAGATCTCCTTGAAATCACAATAGCGGCAGGTATGCTCCGCGTCATCGGTCTGACGGAACGGAACCGACGGATCGAAGAGTTCGGCGAGTGTTTCGCGCAGCAACCGTTCGAACGCATCCCGATACTCCGAGTAATGCACGCCGGTGCGTCCCAGCTCCTTGTCAACCAGCTGCGAACGATAATCCGCGCGATTCATGGCCCGGACGTAGTAGAGGGTCGGTTCGGTGTCCGCACGGCGGGTATGATAGAGCACCATCGAATAAATTAACGTCTGCAAGACGTTGGACTGGCGCTGTTTGGCATCCCCGTGGAAGAGTGCATCCAGTCCCTGGAACTCCAGATGGGGTTCGCCCGTCTTGTAGTCCACTACCCGTAGCGTTCCGTCCGCAAGGCGGTCAATCCGGTCGGCCGTACCTCCGAAAACGATCCGGCACGGCTTCCCTGCACTTTCGAATGCGAACTCATGCCGAATCGGCTGTTCCAGCCCCTCGACCGTAAAGCCGTCGTGGGCGGCATCGAACGGGAGAATTCCATGACGAATATAACGGATCACAATATCCTTGACAAGCAACAGATTGCCACTGTAATCCTCCAGCGTCGCTTCAGGATCCTTCAGGTAGTTGGCATTGATCGCCCCGACCACCGCCTGCTCGACCTTTTCGGAGCGGGCTATCGTACGCAACGCCTCTCCCGCTGCGTGCTGCCCCACGAGCGACTCGTAGAGCTGCTGCATGGCGGCATGCAGGATGGTTCCGAACATCGGGGCGTCGACCTCCTCGGAGATCTCGTCATCGGGTTGCAGCCGGGCCACCGAATGGAAATAGAAACGCAGCGGACAGGCCACATAGCGGAAAAACGAGGTCGGCGAGAGCGGAACGGGATCCTCCTCGCGGGTAAAGCGGGCCAGTTTCTCGGCCGTATCGCCCGTCTTGGAGACCTCGATCAGCTCGGTCTCCGAAAGATTCACGTCGATTCCCACCTCGCGCCGTTTCAGTTCGAAGGGGGTTTCGTAGGCAATCTGGTAGATATAGCGGCTCTGCTCGCCGGTCGACTTCTCGTCGGCGTGGGAACAGTAGAGCATCCGTACGTTCTCGGCCCGCTGGAGGAGCCGGTAGAAATAGTAGGCATAGACCCCTTCGTGGTGTTCCGGGGTCGGCAATCCGTAGGCCGCCTTCAGGTTATAGGGAACGAACGACGATCCCGCCATCCGGTTGCCCGGGAAGTTGTCGTCGTTCATCGAGAGCAGGATCACGTTGCGGAAATCGAGGCTACGTGTCTCGAGGATTCCCATCACCTGCACCCCTTCGAGCGGTTCACCCTCGTAGGGGATCCGCAAGGTCTGAAGGTGACGTCGAAGAAGTGAAGTATAGATGGATGTAGTAAGTTCCACATCACATATATCAAGTGAGTTGCGCAGCTTCACGATCTCCTCCGAAATGACCGTCAGGAACTCCAGCCGGCGGTCTGACTCCTCGTCGTCCGGTGAGCGGCGTGCCACCGTCTGCAACACATCGAGCAGGTAGTCCGACAACTCGCGCCAGTCGCCCGTCGAGAGGAACAGCACCTCCAAAATCGGGAGCTGCCGCAGCCAGGCGGAATCGACCGTAATACGCCGGTCGCGCACGATCTCCTCCTGCATCGCAGCCATACGTGCGGGATCGCACTCGATCACATAGGGATGCGACAGGATACCCAGCACGTCGGCATGGTAGAAGAAGGGGCGATCCTCCTTGAGGCGGGCGTGGTTCTGCAGCTCGATCAGACGTTCAACAAACGAATAGGAGAGGCTCTGTTTCAACGGATAACCCATCGTCACGTTCACCTTGCCGATCTCCGGCGGAAGGGCGTGCAACAACGGCAACAACAGGTTCTCATCTGTCAATACAATGGCAGTCTCCTTGCCAAGCGGTCCCTGCTCGGCCGTCAGCTCGCGCAGGAGCGTCGCCACATATTTGCACTGCACCACATTCGAAACGGTCGAGACGGCCTCGATCTGTTTCGGAGAGAGAAAATGGTCGTGAGAGAGTTCGCTGCGGGGTGGGAACATCGACAGGTTCTCCCGAATGAACATACCGGCCTCCTGCTCCGGGTTATTCTTGTAGTAGGAGTCGTAATCCCAATAAAAGTCAGCTGAAGCGGAGAGATATTTGAAGAGTCGTTTCTCGCACTGGGAGAGTGCATTGAATCCGGCAATGACGAAGCGTCTCGGCTCAGCGAACGAGAAATCGCCGGCGTCGAGCCGTTCGGCCGCAGCCCGGTGCACCATACCCGTATAGGCCAGCCCCAAGGATTGGAGCCGCTGGCGATAAGTTCTGTAAACAGGCCCCAGCGATTGCCAGATCTTCAGGAAGCGGCGCTTCTCGTCCGAGAGGCTCCCGTTGTCCAGAAAATGGCTCCAAAATGAGGTAACGATCTGCAACTGTTCCGGGGTCAGATAAGAGATGTCGCTCTCCAGCTCCTTCAGATCGGAGAGGTTGCGGAAGAGCATGTCGGCATCGATCCGATACTTGTCGATCGTATCGAAATCGGTCAGCAGCATCTCGCCCCAGAAGTAGAATTTATCGAAGGATTCGGGGTGAAACTCCGAATAGACCTTGTAGAGTTCGGTTATCAGACGCACCCGATCCCCCACGCGCAGGCCCGAGATCTCGCTCATCAGCTCATCCACGGTCGTCCACTGCGGTTCCCACAGCGGACGGTCGGAGAGGCGCGACAGGGCATCCACAAAGAAAACCCGCGCACGGCGGGAGGGGAACAGAATGAAAAGGGACGAAATATCGTCCCCGTATCGCCCGTACAGGTCGGCTGCGACCTCCTGCAAGAAACCCTGCATGGCCGCTATTCGAACTGAATCTTACCCCCGATCAGGGAGTTCGACATATGCAGCAGTTCAGGCTGTCCCTTGCAGCGGACCGTTGCCCGCGTACCGACCGAAGTCTTCAGCCGCTCCGGAGCCTGGATCGTCACTTCGGCCTTGTTCGAGGCCGTCATGTCGAGCGCCATGCACTCGACCTGCGAAGCATCCAGCTGGCCGGTCGAAATGCTGAGGTCCCAATAGCGCACCGACCCTGTAAGCACGACGACACTCTTGCCCGTAATCTCCATCTGCAGGTCCTTCACATCGAACTCGGCCCGCACGGTCGCTCCGTCCGAAAAACGGCACTCAGTCATCGGGCAGTCGATCGGACTCTCGAACGTAGCATCCGCCCCGGCAATACGGATCGTTTCGAGCGTATTGTAGTAGATCGTCACCTCGGTATCGGACTTGGTGCGGGAGCCGATGCGTTCGGTTATGACCAACATTTTCTCCTCGTTCACCTCGGCCTTGAAACGGGTGTCGTAAATTCCCCTGGTATTGAAGACGATCCGGGGGGCCTGATCCGTCGGCACCTTGACAAAGTGGATCTTGAACAGGCCATCGGCCGACACTCCCGTAAACGAAGGCAGCCACTCCATCTTCTCGCCGCTGGCCGCGGCAACCTGCGGCGCCAACTCGCTCTTATTGATCACATCGCTCTGCGCCAGAGCCGGAAAAGCAAACATCAGCAAAGCCAGAGACAAGATCCATCCTTTCATCATTTTGTACCGATTTTTTGTGTTTAACACTACTAAGGTACGATATTTTTCTCAAATCCGCCCCTCGTTCGCCAATTTATCACTACCTTTATTCGCATTTTGATCAACATCGGACGTGAGAGCGAAGATTCTGAATGCCAGCGCCGGATCCGGCAAAACCTATCAGCTGGCCTACAAATATGTGCATGACGTGGTGGAGAATCCGCTCCTCTACCGTCATATTCTGGCCGTGACCTTCACCAACAAGGCTACCGAAGAGATGAAATCCCGAATTCTGGGCGAGATTCATGCCCTGGCATCGGGTGCCCCGAGCAACTATCTGAAGAGTCTGATGGAGGAGCTCTCGCTCGACGAGCAGACCGTACGGGGGCGTGCCAAGGAGGCCCGGTCGAGAATTCTGCACGACTACTCTCGATTCACGGTACTCACCATCGACACCTTTTTCCAACGCATACTCCGTGCCTTCCTGCAGGAGTTGGGACTCGACCTGAACTACAACATCGAGATTGAGACCTCCTCGATCCTTACAAAAAGCGCCGATGCACTCATCGAACGGATCCGTACCGACAAGGAGCTGCAACAATGGCTTACGGCCTTCGTCAAAGAGCGGATCGAGGATGGCAAGCGCTGGGACGTGCGTGACAGCATCCTGTCGCTCGGCGGTGAGATCTTCAAGGAGAGCAACCGTTCGACACTGGCCATGGAGCGGTCGAAAACCGAACTGGGCAAGATCGTCGGCAAGGCGGCCGGGGAGGCCAAAGCCGGCAAAAAGGCTTTTCAGGAGTTGGGAGTCAAGGCGATCGGAATCATGCGATCAGCCGGCGTATCTCCCGCCGACTTCTCGGGGAAGAGCCGCAGCTTTGCCAACTACTTCACGACGGTTGCCAACGGGGAGGTCAAGGCTCCGACAGCCACTGTCCGGAAGATGAGCCAAACAACCGAGGGATGGTGTACGAAGGATTCTCCGGCACGGCCACTCGTTGCCCAGCTGCAGCCCCTGCTGAAAGAGATATGCGACCGGTACGACCGCGAGGTCCGCTTCTGGAATACGGCCGATCTGATGCGGGAGAATTACCGCAGTTTCGCCCTGCTGCACGACCTCTACCTCACCGTACAGCAGATGTGCAGCGAACAGAATGTCATGATGCTCTCCGAAACCAAGAACATCCTCTCGGAGTTCATCCGCAACAACGACGCACCGTTCATCTACGAGAAGGTCGGCAACCGCTTCGACCGTTTCATGATCGACGAGTTTCAGGATACGTCGGCCAAGGAGTGGGAGAACTTCCTGCCCCTGCTGCGGAACGCCATGTCGCAGTCGGATCAGACCTCGGTGTTGATCGTGGGCGATATCAAGCAGTCGATCTACCGCTGGCGGGGCGGCGACTGGGAGATTCTCCATCGGCGCATCGGCGAGGATCTGGGCGAGGAGAATACCCGGACGATCCACCTGCAGGACAATTTCCGCAGTCTCCCGCTGGTGGTCGAATTCAACAACCGCATCATCGAGAAGGCGGTCGAGCAGGACAACCGGGAGTTGAACACGCTGCTACAATCCGCCCCCGAACAGGCCCTCTCCCCGCAGGCGAGAGCGGCGCTGACCGATACGCTGCGCGAGGCCTACCAACAGCACGAGCAGCATCCGCGCAAGAAAGGATCTCATGCGGGATATATCAACATTACCCATTACGACGGCGAGCCGCCTCTGATCGAGCGGATCAAGGCGCTTATCGACCGCGGATTCCGACCGAAGGATCTGATGATTCTGGTCCGCACGGGAGCCGACGGGGCCAAAGTGGCCGCCACACTGCTCGATTTCAAACGTCAGAATACGGATCCCCGTTATCGGTTCGACGTGATGACCCAGGAGGCCCTCATCATCGGATCGGCCCCGGTCAGTTCGTTCATCGTCAGCTGTCTGCGGCTGGCACTCAATCCGTCGGATGCCATTCACCGGGCCATCTACAACCGTTATCTGCATCGGGAGGGATTCGACACGCCGCTGAGTCAGGAGGAGGAGCTTTTTCTCAAGTCGCTCCGGCTCTATCCCCCCGAGGAGGCCTTCGAGAGGATCGTCATGCGCTACGAGTTGCAGCACCGGCAGGATCAGATAGCCTATCTGCAGGCCATACACGAACAGATCATCAACTTCACCTCGGGGCGCATCGCCGATATTCCGCTCTTTCTCCAGTGGTGGGACGAGCAGGGCAAGGATCGCTCGCTGAGTGTCGAGCAGAGCGAAACGACCATCGAGATCATCACGATCCACAAGGCCAAAGGTCTCGAAAAGAAGGTCGTCCTGATCCCCTTCTGCAACTGGTCGCTCAACCCGAAGGCAAGCGGCCTTTCGAACAACATCGTATGGGCCGAAAGTACGGACAAGGAGCTGGAGGGGATCGGCAGTTTCCCGGTACACTACAAGGCGAGCATGGGCGAGTCGCTCTTCTCGGCCGACTTCTACCGTGAGACGGTCTATGCCCATGTGGACAACATCAACCTGCTGTATGTGGCACTGACCCGTGCCGCCGAGTCGCTGCACATCTTCATCCCGCGCAAAAGCCGCAACAGCACCAATGTCGGGCAGCTCATTCTGAACAATCTCGAAGGCTGCGAAAACGGCGTCCGGTTGGGAGAGCTGCGGGGAAACTATCTTCGCACGGAGACCTGTGACTGTTATGAATTCGGCGAGTTCGCAGGGCCGGAACCGGAGAAGGATAAATCGGCCGGTATCGAACACGTATTGCTGAACGACTACACCACCTCGGAACCCGACCTGCGGCTGCGGACGCCGTCGCAACGTTACTTCGAAGAGGCGGCCGGGGAGGCGGAGCTGTCGCCCCGCAATTTCGGTATTCTGATGCACAAGGCCTTCGAGAATGCCGCTACGGTTGAGGATATTCGAAAGGCCGTGGAAGCCATGGCGCAGGACGGCATACTCAACAGAGAAGAGATGGGACGTCTCGAAGCGATGATCGATCGGGCGCTGGCCGATCCCGTGGCGGCCGAGTGGTTCGGCGGAACATGGCAGCTCGTCCGCAACGAGCACGAGATCATCGTACCGGGAAGCGGTACGACACGCCGACCCGACCGGGTGATGATCGACGGCGAGCGGGCCGTGGTGGTCGATTACAAGTTCGGCGAGCAGGCCATCGGACGTTACCGCGGTCAGATTCGCGAATACGTCCGTCTGCTGCGCGAAATGGGATACACGCATGTAGAGGGGTATCTGTGGTTCGTGCGGCTGGGACGCACGGAACGTGTGGATTCCGAAGAATAAATCGTATCTTTGACGTGATGAAGGCCTCGCTGTTTCATATCATCCCGCGTGCATTCCGCACCCAGAGCGTGCTGGTCAGCCTCACGATCTTCCTGCGGGCCCTGCTCAACTTCGCCGGGCTGGCCATGCTGCTGCCCGTGCTGATGTTGATCCTCGACGCCGAATCGCTTCACGCGAGTCCCTGGATGGAGCGTCTCTACCAGGCTGGCGGGTTTCACTCGGACCGTGCGTTCATCGTCTGCGTCTGCATAACGATCGTTGTGCTGATCCTGCTGAAGAACCTGCTCAACCTCTTCCTGCTCCGCTACGAGCGACGCTACATCTACGACCTGTACCGCTACATCTCCCGCCGCCTCTACATGGAGTATCACAACCGCGGCTGGGGCTTCATCAAACGTGCCAACTCGGCACAGCTTACCCGAAACGTCAATACGGTCTGTCTGGCCTTCGTTACGGGGATTCTGGTCGCCCTCATGACCCTCGTCAGCGAAGGGATGCTGCTCGTGCTGCTCTTTGCGGCGCTTCTTCTCTACAACCCAACTGTTGCCGGGTTGATCCTCGTGATCTTCATCCCGGCCGTCTGGTTCTACTACGGGATGGTCCGCAAACGGCTGCTCCGCTACGGCCGTCTCGAAAACGAGGCCCAGCACGAAAAGGCCCGTACGGTGATCGAGACCTTCCGGGGCTATCCCGATCTGGAGATTGCGAACGCCTTCCCCTCGATGCTGCGCCGCTTCGACCGACTGATGCAGAAGATCATCTCCGTCCGTTCGAAAAACATGACCGTCTCGGCCCTCCCCTCGATCTTCATGGAAGTGGGGCTCTGCATCGGGATGGCTCTCTTCGTCATCCTCAGTCTCGGCATGCCGGGCAGCGAGGCGAAACTTCTCTTCGGTATCTTTGCCGTCGCCGGGCTGCGGCTGATGCCCTCGATCCGCAACATGCTCTCGGCCTGGTCGTCGATCCGATACAACCGCTACACGATCGATCTGTTGCAGCAGATCGACCTGAACGCACCGCTTGACGAGCCAAACGAGGATCGTGGACGGATGCCGTTCCGCGAGGAGATCCGGGTTGAGCACCTATCGTTCCGATTCGAGGATGATCCGAAGGAGCAGGAGGTGTTGCACGACCTATCGCTGACGATCCGCAAAGGAGAACACGTCGGCATACAAGGGGCATCGGGTGCGGGCAAGACCACCCTGTTCAACCTGCTGTTGGGATTTTACCGTCCTACGAGCGGGCAGATTACGATCGACGGAGTACCGCTGACCGGGAAGAATTGCCGGATGTGGCAGAATGCTGTCGGGTATGTCTCGCAGCACGTCTTTCTGACCGACGGCACCCTGTTGCAAAATGTCGCGCTCGGCGAAGAGCCGGAGCAGATCGACCGCGAACGTGTCCGCAAAGCGCTGCGGGCGGCCAGGCTCGACCAATTCGTTGCATCGCTTTCACAAGGGATGGATACCCCGATCGGAGAGGCCGGGAACCGGCTCTCGGGCGGGCAGCGGCAGCGCATCGGGATCGCCCGCGCCCTCTACAAGCAGGCCGATATCCTCTTCTTCGACGAGGCCACCTCGTCACTCGACAACCGTACCGAGGAGGGGATCAACCGGGCCATCGCCGAGCTCGCACGCGAGAATCGCAATCTGACGATCGTCATTATCGCCCACCGCGACAGTTCGCTCGAATACTGCGACCGAATCATCAACCTGGAATCACCATGGAACAAGAATTTATCATAGCCGGAATGCGGTTGCGCGTCGTCGATGCAGAGCGTTTGTTCGACTCGTCGGCACCCCATCTGGCGCGCGCCTTTGCCCCGTTTGCCGTGGATCCCGAGCCGGGAATTGCTCCGGCAATGCGGGTTTTGCCGAGGATCGACGCCACGGAGGAGCGTGTAAAAGGGGAATCTTTCCGAACGC
The DNA here is from genome assembly GCA_963926835.1 of Rikenellaceae bacterium. Classification (GTDB taxonomy): domain Bacteria; phylum Bacteroidota; class Bacteroidia; order Bacteroidales; family Rikenellaceae; genus Alistipes. The sequence goes on from CAWUYY010000019.1 coordinate 12,735, forward strand.
TCGACCGCTTCCCGTTCGAGGATGCCGGGGCGGATTGTCTCTTTGCCCGTTCCGAGCAGGGCTATTTGCTGCAAATGGTGCCCCACAGAGGCCGTCCCGTCCGCTTCTACAAAGCGTTCGACTCGGCGGATGTTCTGACCGATCTGAAGGCCGAGGAGCGGCCTGTCAACGAGATGCTGCTGCGCTACGGGCTCTGGTTCATGTTCGGAATCGCCATCTCGCAGGAGGCGATCGCCATCCACTCCTCGACCATCGAATACGGCGGGAAGGCCGTACTCTTCCTCGGTGAATCGGGAACCGGCAAAAGCACCCACACGCGGCTCTGGCGAGAGCATATTCCCGGAGCGCGGCTGCTCAACGACGACAGCCCCATCATTCGGATCTACAACGGCGTACCAACCGTTTTCGGATCGGCCTGGAGCGGCAAGACCCCCTGCTACCGCAACATCGCCCGGCCGATTGCAGGGATCGTACGACTCAGTCAGGCTCCACAGAACCACATCGAGCGGCTCTCGACGCTGCGCGCCATCGGGGCCCTGCTCCCCTCCTGTCCCCCTTCGTTCGCCTTCGACGCCGAGTTGCAGGACCGGATTTGCCAGACGCTGTCGCGCATTCTGGAGCAGGTGCCGGTATATCATCTGGCCTGTCTGCCGGATCAGGCTGCTGCCGAACTCTCCTTTCAAACTGTTTTCCGCTCATGAACCGCGTTATCGACAACCGAATCGCCTTCGCCCAGGCGCGCGATCTGCTGCTCGAAGGACAGTCGGTACAGATTCGCGTTCAGGGGCAAAGCATGCTTCCCTTCTTTCGCAGCGGGAGTCGGATCACCCTGCGTCCGTTGCGGGAAGGAGATCTGCGGAGAGGAAATGTTGTGATGGCGTTGGCCCCCAGCGGTTACTACGTCGTCCACCGGATCATCCGGGTTACGGACGGAACGGTTACGCTATTAGGGGATGGAAACACGGTCGGGACGGAGACGATGCCGATCTCGCAGGTATATGGGATTGTCGACTGCGGGCCGATCCACCGTACGCTGGCCCGGATCTGGCTGTGGATGCGTCCCCTGCGTCGCTATCCCCTCTGGGTGTTGCGACGGATCTGTCGGCGGTAGAAGGCTTGCGGAGCGGAGCAAGGAGCCTCCAGCGATTATCTCTACACAAAAAAAGCGAAGAACCCGTCGGGATTCTTCGCTTTTCTCATACAAGATGCAGTCGATTACGGCTCCAGAGCGAAACGCTTGTAGGCGATAACCGTTGCCTCCTTGTCAGCCTTGTGGATATACTCGGCGATCGTCTCCTTCTCGCCGACCAAAGCCTGGTTCAGCAGCGTGTTCTCCTCGAAGAACTTGCGCATCTTACCCTCGGCAATCTTCTCCAGGATGGAATCGGGTTTGCCGGCGTTCTTCGGATCCTGCTTCATAGCCTCGACGGCAATCTTACGCTCGTGCTCGATAACCTCGGCAGGAACGTCCTTCTCGTCGATGGCGATAGGTGCCATGGCGGTAGCCTGCATGGCAACCGTGTGGGCAACCTCCTCGGGAACCACCTTGTTGAAACCGATCACCGTACCCAGCTTCTTGTTGAAGTGTACGTATGCGTGGCAATAGGGAGCCTCGATACGGGCATAGTAGGCCAGCTCGATCTTCTCGCCCGTCTGTCCCGACTTCTCGGTTACCATCTCCTCGACCGTACGGCCCTCGGGATTCTTGGTAGCCAGCAGAGTCGCCAGATCCGGAGCGTCGTTCGTAACGGCAACCTCCAGCATGTCAACGGCCGACTTCGAGAACTCGGCATTCTGCGCTACGAAGTCCGTCTCGCAGGCCAGGCAGAGGATATATGCCTTCTGACCAACGATCTTCGTTACAACCACGCCCTCCGTTGCAGAACGGTCGGCACGTTTGGCTACAACCAGCTTACCCTTCTCCCGGATGATGTCCTGTGCACGCGAAAAATCACCTTCGGCCTCCATGAGCGCTTTCTTGCAATCCATCATGCCGGCACCGGTCATCTTACGGAGCTTCATCACATCAGCTGCTTTGATTTCCATAATATTTCCTTTCTTTTTCTTCGTTAATAAACTTGCCGTCGATTACTCGGCTTTTGCCTCGGTTGCAGCAACCACATCAGCTACCGCTGCCTCCTCGGCATCGAAATTGGCCTTCACGGCCTTCTTGATACGGGGTTTGCCCTCCTTCTTGGCAGGGGTACCCTCCGCCTCGTGAGCCTCATTCTCCTGAGCCTCCTTCTCCTTCTCGAGCTTGCGCTCCTCCAGACCCTCGCTGATGGCCGCACATACGGCATCCAGGATCACAGCGATCGACTTGGTCGCATCGTCGTTTGCAGGTATAACGTAATCAATGTCGGTTGGATCACAACAAGTATCTACCATGGCAAAGACAGGAATGTTGAGTCGTTTCGCCTCCTTCACGGCGTTGGCCTCCTTCTGTACGTCAACAACGAACAGGGCAGCCGGCAGACGGGTCAGGTCGGCGATCGAACCGAGGTTCTTCTCGAGCTTCGCACGCTGACGGGCAATCTGCAGCTTCTCGCGCTTGGAGAAGTTATCGAACGTGCCGTCGGCGGTCATCTTGTCGATGGTCGCCATCTTCTTGACGGCTTTACGTATGGTGGGGAAGTTTGTCAGCATACCGCCTGCCCAACGCTCCGTTACGTAAGGCATGCTGATAGCCGCAACCTTTTCGGCAACAATGTCCTTGGCTTGTTTCTTGGTGGCTACGAACAACACGCGGCGACCGCTCTTGGCGATGTTCTTCAGCGCGTTGGCAGCCTCATCGAGTTTCAGCACCGTTTTGTGCAGGTCGATGATATGGATGCCGTTATTCTCCATAATGATATAGGGAGCCATTTTGGGGTTCCACTTGCGCTTCAAGTGTCCGAAATGTGCACCGGCCTCCAATAATGTATTAAAATCTGTACGTGACATGTTTTTAATTCAATGGTTTAATTTTAATTCTCTTTTCTTCAACTTCCACGGTAGCGGTCTACTGAGACCGATCCCGGAAGTTTCCCGCGATCAGGCAACCTGCAAGTAATAACCCATCGTAAAACAGGCAGTCTCGCCGATTTGAAGAACCTGACCGTGCTTGCCGAAAAATCCGGTCGTACGATTAACGCTTACTGAACTGGAACTTGCGACGTGCTCCGGGCTGTCCGGGCTTCTTACGCTCAACCTCACGCGAATCGCGAGTCAGGAATCCGTTCTTCTTCAGAACCGAACGCAGCTCCGCGTCGATCTCGCACAGGGCACGTGCGATACCCAGACGTGCAGCCTCAGCCTGTCCCTTGATACCGCCACCGTCCAGATTGATGGTGATATCGTAATTCTCAGCCGTGTTGGTGGCCATCAAAGGCTGTTTCACCTGGAACTGAAGAATCTCAAGCGGGAAGTATGCCTCCAGCGATTTGCGGTTGATTGTAATCTCCCCTTTACCCGGCTTCACGAATACGCGAGCCACAGCGGCCTTACGACGACCTACGGTGTTTACAACTTCCATAATGTTTACTTAATCTCGTTTAACTTAATTGTCTTGGGGTTCTGTGCAGCGTGCGGATGCTCCGGTCCTGCATAAACCTTCAGATTTCTGAACATGGCATCGCCAAGGCGCGTTTTCGGAAGCATGCCTTTGACTGCCTTCTCAAGTAAGAACGTCGGTTTCTTGGCCAGGTACTCAGCCGGCGTTGCATAACGCTGTCCGCCCGGGAAACCGGTGTGTCTCGTGTAGACCTTGTCGGTCATCTTCTTGCCCGTGAGCTTCACCTTGTCCGCGTTGATCACGATAACATAGTCACCGCAGTCAGCGTGGGGCGTGTAGCTGGGCTTGTTCTTGCCTCGGAGGATCTTCGCGATCTGCGATGCAAGACGTCCCAATACCTCGTTGTTCGCGTCGATCAAAATCCACTGTTTTTCGACCGTTGCGGAATTCGCCGAGATAGTCTTGTAACTTAATGAATCCACTTTGTTTACGTTTAATTAATACTTATGTAATCCAACCCCGCAATTCGCGGGTGCGCAAAGATACGAATATTTTGGGAAATTACATAACACACCACAAAAAAATATCGTCCGTGCAGATGATAACCTGCGGATTTACAGCTTTTATTCCCACCCGATCCGTGCGTGTAACGCAATCGGATGCAAGGCCGGGAGTGTTTTTCCCGCAAGTTCGTCTCGTGGAGCAGGCTGTCTCTCTCCCGCAAAAAAAGAGCAGGCCTCATGATCGAAGACCTGCTCCGTTTCGTTTTCTGCGGCAAATTCGCCGCCGTCACCTCCGGGGCATCAATTGTCGCTGCCGTAGGGCCTCAGGTTCGGCTTGCTCAGAAAGCGTCCCCGCGAAGCGTCGCTCTGGTTCAGATCCTCCGGAGGAAGTTTGAACTCGACCGAAACAATATAGGATACCCGAATCGGCTCCAACTCACCCGTCTCGGGATTACGCATCTTGCCCGGAGTCCAAAGCGGAGACTCCTCGATCACCTTGGTCACCGCTTCGGTCAGCTTCTCATGCGGAGAACGGCGCACTTCGGCGATCGACACCGAGCCGTCGGTCTCGACAATGATCTTGATCAACACGAATCCCTCGATCCGCTGCTGTTCCATCTCGGCCGGATAGTCGACCCGCGAGCGAACCCACTTGCAATATTTGTCAATTCCCTTTTTCTTAAAGGTAGGCGGTACGTCCAGGTGTTTGATCTGACCGTCCAGCACCACCAGATCCTTCTGGTCCGATTCCGACGTAATTTCCCCGGTCGGATTCTGAGCGGCCGCAGGCATCGCAAAAGCCAGCAGCAGGCCGACAATAATCAAAAGACTTCTTCTCATGGTATGCACGTTTTTCATACGGTGATCCGTTCGAACCCTGGTTCAAAACGGGCTATCTCTGGGTAAAGATAAAAAAAAGTCGGGAATACAAAAAGAAAAAAGAGACGTGCAAACGTCTCTTTTTTCTAAAGGCAGGGCTCAGTCCTATCCCAGGAAGGAGAGCAGGATACCGGCAGCTACGGCCGAACCTACCACACCGGCAACGTTCGGGCCCATGGCATGCATGAGCAGGAAGTTGCTCGGATTGGCCTCCTGACCCACCGTCTGCGATACACGGGCCGCCATCGGCACGGCCGAAACACCGGCAGATCCAATCAGCGGGTTGATCTTCTTATCCTTGGGCAGGAAGATATTCATGAACTTGGCCAGAAGCACGCCACCGGCCGTACCGACACCGAAGGCAATCACACCCAGTACGAGGATGCTGAGCGTCTTTACGTTGATGAAGGCCTCGGCCGTAGCCGTTGCACCGACCGTAATACCCAGGAAGATCACCGTAATGTTCATCAGCTCGTTCTGCACGGTCTTGCTCAGACGCTCCACAACGCCGCACTCCTTCATCAGGTTACCCAACATCAGGCAGCCGATCAGCGGAGCAGCGCTCGGCAGCAGCAGCGAAATGATCACCGCGATGATGATCGGGAAGAGAATCTTCTCGGTCTTCGATACCGGACGCAGCTGCGACATGCGGATCTCGCGCTCCTTCTTGGTGGTCAGCAGTCGCATGATAGGCGGCTGGATCACCGGCACAAGGGCCATGTACGAGTAGGCAGCCACAGCGATCGGACCCAGCAACTCGGGGGCAAGACGCGCCGTGAGGAAGATTGCCGTCGGACCGTCCGCACCACCGATGATACCGATACTAGCGGCCTGGGCAGGCGTAAAGCCGAGGGCTACCGCCCCGATGAAGGTCAGGAAGATACCCAGCTGTGCAGCTGCACCGAGCATAAAGCTCTTCGGGTTGGCAATCAGCGGACCGAAGTCAGTCATGGCACCCACACCGATAAAGATAAGGCACGGGTAGATACCGAGCTTCACACCCAGGTAGAGGTAGTCAAGCAGACCTGCATCCTGGACGAAGTTCTCCCAGTGGACATGGCCTCCGGCAAACAGCTCCGAATGGTACATGTTGGCATCGGGAAGGTTGGTCAGCAGCATACCGAATGCGATCGGCAGCAGCAACAGCGGTTCAAATTTACGTTTAATGGCCAGATACAGAAGGAAGAACGAGATGATGATCATCGCGATATTTCCCCATGTAATTCCGGCAAAGCCTGTCTCGCTGAAGAACTTGCTCAGGCTTTCGGACATGGTAATCGTTTCAGCACTCAACATCATGGCTCTACTCGATAACGATTAACAGATCGCCCTCCATAACCGTTGCGCCAGTCTGTACATTTACCGACTTGACAACTCCGGCACGGTCTGCGTCAATATTGTTCTCCATCTTCATCGCCTCCAGAACCACAAGCGTCTGGCCGGGGTTCACCTGGTCACCCGGCTTTACGTTCACCTTGATGATCGTTCCAGGCAGCGGGCTCTTAACCGAGAATCCGGCGCCTCCGGCTGCAGGACGTGCCGCCTTCGGAGCTGACGGAGCAGCCGTGGTCGGCGTTACCGACAGGTTGGCACCCTTCGGCGTAGGAACAACCTGAGGCTTCTTCGTCTTCAACGCCTCCTCACCGGCGATCTCAACTTCGTAGGCAACTCCGTTTACGATCACATTGGCCAGCGTCGACTCGGCGTTGATGTTGTCGATCGAGATGTCGTACTGATTTCCGTTTATTTTCAATGAATAGTCTTTCATAGCAATTTAGCTGTTATTTTCTGTAATTTGGCATTTGGGTCAATCCGTGAATTTTCGAGTTCCAGGGCGAGTAGGCTCGCTTGATGCTGAGGATCGTCAACATCTCGGCCTCACGATCGTGACGGGCTCCACTGAAAAGGCGAAGCGCCGTCATGATGGCCGCTACGGTCTCTCCATCCAACTCAGACTGCGAAGGCAACTGTTTCTTGCGCTGATGGGTAAATACCCCACCAAAGGCTTTCATCACGAAAACCAACAGCAACAGCATGACAATGACCAGCCCGAACCCGATGAACGTAACCGTAAGGATGAATTCCCAATCTATCTGTGTCATAATCCGTCAGTTTACAAAGGAATATTAGAATGTTTCTTGGCCGGGTTCTGCAGGCGTTTGGTTGCCAGCGACTGCAGCGCACGGATGATGCGGAAACGCGTGTTGCGAGGCTCGATCACATCGTCGATGTAGCCGTAACGGGCTGCATTGTACGGGTTCGAGAACTTCTCGCGGTATTCGTTCTCCTTCTCCTCGACGAACTTGGCTTTCTCCTCCGGATTGGTGAAGGCAGCCAGCTCCTTGGCGTGCAGCACCTCAACGGCACCGCTCGCACCCATAACAGCGATCTCGGCCGTCGGCCATGCGTAGTTGATATCGCCGCGGATGTGCTTCGAGGACATTACGATGTAGGCACCACCGTAAGCCTTGCGCAGCGTAACGGTTACCTTCGGAACGGTTGCCTCGCAATATGCGAACAGCAGCTTCGCACCGTGGGTGATTACACCGCCGTACTCCTGGGTTGTACCCGGCAGGAAGCCCGGAACGTCCACCAGCGTTACCAGCGGAATGTTGAAGGCGTCGCAGAAACGTACGAAACGGGCGGCCTTGCGGCTGGCGTTGATGTCGAGTACGCCGGCCATGTACTTGGGCTGGTTGGCGATGATGCCGACGCTCTGACCGTTGAAGCGGGCGAAGCAGGTGATGATGTTCTTTGCGTAGTTGGCAGCCGGCTCCAGATACTCGCCGTTATCGACGATGGCGCGGATTACCTCGGCCATATCGTACGGTTTGTTCGGGTTGTCGGGGATGATCTCATTGAGCGAATCCTCCAGACGGTTGATCTGATCGGTGCAAACAGCCAGCGGAGTGTCCTCCATGTTGTTCTGCGGCATGTACGAGAGCAGCTGACGGATCAGCTGGATACCCTCCTCCTCGGTATCGACGGCGAACTGAGCCACGCCCGACTTGGTCGTGTGCATCATGGCACCGCCCAGCTCCTCCTGCGTCACGTCCTCGCCGGTTACGGTCTTGACAACCTTCGGGCCGGTCAGGAACATGTTCGAGGTGTTCTTCTTCATGATGATGAAGTCGGTAAGAGCCGGCGAATAGACGGCACCACCGGCGCAGGGGCCGAAGATAGCCGAAATCTGCGGGATCACACCCGAAGCCATCACGTTACGCTGGAAAATGTTGGCGTAACCGGCCAGGGCATTCACACCCTCCTGGATACGGGCACCACCCGAGTCGTTCAGACCGATACAGGGCGCGCCGTTGCGCATGGCCATATCCATCACCTTGCAGATCTTCTCCGACATCGAAAGCGACAGAGAACCCGCCGTTACGGTGAAATCCTGTGCAAAGACGTAAACCAAACGTCCCTCGATCGTACCGTAACCCGTTACCACGCCATCACCGAAGGTGTGCTTCTTCTCCATGCCGAAATCGTAGCAACGATGCGTTACGAACATGTCGAACTCCTCGAAACTACCCTCGTCGAGCAGCATCTGGATACGCTCACGAGCCGTGTACTTGCCTTTGTCGTGTTGTTTGTCGATCGCCTTCTGACCACCGCCCATGCGAGCCGTCTCCCGGTTCTCGATGAGCTGGTTGATCTTGTTTTGAATTTCGCTCATAATCTATGTTGGCTATTGTTTGGAATTATTTGTTCTTGTTTTCGCAAAGCTCGGTCAGGATGCCCTGAGTCGATTTCGGGTGCAGGAACGCAATGGTCATACCCTCGGCTCCCTTGCGCGGCGTTGCATCGATCAGGCGGATACCCTTCTCGGCTGCATCGGCCAGCTGCTCCTCGATGTTCTCGCAGGCAAGTGCCATGTGGTGGATACCGGGACCTTTCGTATCGAGGAATTTAGCGATCGTGGACTCCGGCGAAGTCGGCTCCAGCAGCTCGATCTTCGTCTGGCCCAGCTTGAAGAAAGCCGTACGAACCTTCTGGTCTGCAACCTCCTCGATCGCATAACATTTCAAACCGATTACATTCTCCCAGTAGGGAATTGCCTCGTCCAAGCTCTTAACGGCTACGCCAAGGTGCTCGATGTGTGATACTTTCATAATAATAATTTTTAAAATTGATTGATATGTTTTGATTTGAATTTCGACGGTTCAAAAAATCACACAAAAATAGAGGAAATATCTGAATAACCCAAAGAAAAAAGGAATTTTAAAGCATCCCGTGCGATTTTATTCCCGCCAGGGACGATCAAACGGGCGGGAAGGCATCTGCAAACAGGTGTCCAGGAAATTTTATCCGCACGGCATCGGATGAGCAGCACGTCCCGGAAGCCGGATTCACGCCGGGCCGCGCGGATGGGCGGACATCGGGAAATAAAAGGGCCGTCCTCGTTCGAAACTGCCGCAGAGTCCCTCCCGGCGCTGTTTTTGAGTCGGCGACAAACACGGGCACAAGGCCCTGTACCCCGGGACTCGAGCGCCTTTCACTCAAAAAGAGGCTCTCTTTCAAATATTTTTCGTACCTTCGCTAAAAATTGACGCCTATGAAACGTGTTTTTTTACTCCTCTTCGCCCTGTTGGCCTGTGCCCTCTACGGATCGGTCCGCGCCCAAAACATCGTCATCGGGGAAAAAGCACCCGAGCTCAAGAATGTCATCTGGCTGGCAGACAAGGCGCCCGCAGCGGCCGACTACTCGCTGATCGTCTTCTTCCACTCCTCGAACCAAAGTTGTTTCGACTCGCTGGACAAGGTGAAGGGTATCTCCGAGGATCTGGCTCCGCGGCTGAGAGTCATCGTAATCACCCAGGAGGAGGTCGACAAGATCGCCCCGGCGCTGACGCGCTATCTCTCGGAGCGATTCGGCGTCGCCTTCGATCACGAGAAGAAGATATTCGCCAATTTCGGCGTACAGTTCGTCCCCTTCAGCGTTGTCACCGATGTGAAAAACAGGGTGCAATGGATGGGAAACCCACTTATTCTGACTCATAAACTCATCTATCAAATAATACAACAATAGAAAAAGTCATGTCGTTCACAAAAATAAACCACTACGAGAAAGAGTACATCGACGCCCACCACGAAAGCGCCCTCAACGTAACGCAGGGCGTCGAAGAGCAGCCCATCGTAAGTCCCTATTTCGTACGCCGCAAGAAACGGGCGCTCACGACCGACGAATACGTCGAGGGTATTCTGAAGGGCGATATACCCATCCTCTCGCGGGCCATCACCCTGATCGAAAGCAGCAACCCGGATCACTACGCCCAGGCGCAGGAGATCATCGAGCGCTGTCTGCCCCACTCGGGCAAATCGGTGCGAATCGGTATCACGGGAGTTCCCGGAGCCGGCAAATCGACCTTCATCGAGGCGATCGGCAACATGGTCACCTCGCTCCGGCACGAACTGGCCGTGCTGGCAATCGATCCCAGTTCGGAGCGCAGCGGCGGTTCGATTCTGGGTGACAAAACCCGCATGGAGAGTCTGACCACCAATCCCGACGTCTTCATCCGTCCCTCCCCTTCGGCCGGATCGCTGGGCGGCGTGGCCCGCAAGACCCGCGAGACGATCATCCTCTGCGAAGCGGCCGGCTTTGACGTCATCTTCATCGAGACGGTCGGCGTCGGTCAGTCCGAAACGGCAGTGCACTCAATGGTCGATCTCTTCATGATGCTGCAGATCTCCGGCGCGGGAGACGAGCTGCAGGGAATCAAGCGCGGTATCATGGAGATGGCCGACATGATGGTGATCACCAAGGCCGACGGCGAGAACGTACACAAGGCCGAACTGGCCAAGACCCAATATCAGGGGGCGCTCCGCCTCTTCCCGATGCCCGATTCGCAATGGAGACCCAAAGTATACACCTGCTCGTCGGTCACCAAGACCGGACTGGAGGAGGTGTGGAAGGGGGTCGAGGATTTCCTCGATTTCGTACAGGCAAACGGCTACTTTGCCCACAACCGCAACTGCCAGAACAAGTATTGGATGTATGAGACGATCAACGAGGCGCTGAAGAACAGCTTCTATCAGAATCCGCTTATCGCAGAGCGCATCGAAGAGATGGAGCAGAAGGTGCTCGCGGACAAGATCAGCTCGTTCGTCGCAGCCCACGAGCTGCTGGATCTCTACTTTAACAACAAGCAATAAAAAAGGTACTACCCTTTCAATAGATAAACCCCGGATGGTGTAAATCATCCGGGGTTATTCATTACAGTACGCTATCTTCTGCCTTACAATCAACAATACGTGTAGGATTATCATCGCCCCAAGAAAAGAACTCCCACATGTACGCCCACAAATAATAGCCCATCAACAATATATCACCAAAACTGGGCAATCGGAACTCCCCATAACGAACTCCATTTTCATCCTTCATCACGAAGTAGGTGAAACCTTCTCCATACGCTCCAATTGTCCTGTCCAGAACATTAGTCACAAACCCGGTCCAATAGATATTCGGATCAAAGGCATAGTCCAACGACTGCCGAACCTTCCTCCAAAATGCAAGTCTTTCCCGCTCAGATCTGTTGAGTTTTGAGATACGCTGCTTCTCTTCCAAAAGTGCAATCCCCTTATCGATAGGATGTTCTGGCATTCTTACAAACTTCTTAAGCGAATCATTTTCCTCATCAAAGACTACGTAATAGCGCAATATGTCAGCACTGTCCTTTTGAATATAAACACGATAATAGAAATCTCTTCCTGCCAACAACAGTTTCTTTCCGGGGATGGAATCGAAAAAAGAGAGAACCCAATCCGCCTTTTCCCGGCTTTTCATGATCCATGAAGGAATCTCGGCCTCCTCGTCCTGAGTATACATCAATACCTTTACTGTATCCGAAAAAAGATTTT
>CAWUYY010000020.1:0-32767 GCA_963926835.1 Rikenellaceae bacterium
AAAGATCGGCCAGAGCCGGTTCGTAGTAGTCGCCTGGATTGATCCCGTTGATTACCAGCGCCCTGGTTGCATCATCCAGTACGGCCGAGATCATGTGAGCCTGTTCGGAGACGATCTCACCGCTCGCCGAGGTAAAGACGGCCCCCAGATGCTGCTCGGGGGTTGCCGGTTCGGAGTCGGTGCGCCAGTTGAGGGGGTTGATGGCGGCCCGACTGCCTGATAGCAGCGGGGTCAGCTTGTCGGGCGAGGAGACCGAACTGAAGGTGATCAGTACCCCCGTATCATCCGCCCCCGCAGCGGGAACCAGCCAGGGCGATTGATCCTCCGTGCGCACCGGATAGCCCAGGGCATAAGCGGCAATCATCCGGGCGTAGGTCTGCTCGTCCATCTCGCGGCAAAGCAGCGCGATAACCGCTTTTCCTCCCTGACTGTGCCCGGCCAGAACGAAGGGACGCCCCTGGTTGAGGTGGCGAAGATAGTAGCGGAAGGCCGCTTCGATATCGGCGTATGCCGTTTCGAACCGGGCGTCGATCACCTCGGCGCTTTCGCACCACGACTCGATGGTGATCTGACGGTAGTAGGGGGCGTAGTAGAAGTTGGCCTCGTCGGCGAATATGCCGCGAGCCAGCCGGATCGGGCCGTCGACGCTGGCCCGATGTGCCGGGTTTTCGGGATCCATCCAGTGGCAGAGATTCCCTTCGGCATCCTGCCAGTCGAATACGCAGGTCGGAACGATGTAGAAGACATCATACGCCCTTGCCTGCGCGTCGCCCCCCTCGAACCAGTATTCGGTCTGTGTGTAGTCGGGAGCGGTCGGCAGACTGGCCGCTTCGCTGCGTTGGCTGCATCCCGACAACAGCCATACGATCCAGCCCGAAAGCAGGAAGAGAATGAGTAGTTTGCGTCTCATCATAGCCGGTCAGCGATTTATGCTCTCTCCGATCGGTAGATGAGGACAACGGCCGAGGCCGATACCCCCTCTTCGCGACCCTCGAAGCCGAGCCTCTCGGTCGTGGTGGCCTTTACCGATACGGCCTCGGTCTCGATGCCGACCGTGCGGGCGATTGCTTCGCGCATTTGGTCGATGTAGGGGCGCAGTTTGGGACGCTGCATGGCGATCGTGCAGTCGATGTTGCCCACGGCGTATCCCTTTTCGCGCAGCAGCTCGACGCAGCGGCCGAGCAGCAGTTTGGAGTCGATCCCCTTGAATTGGGCCGAGGTGTCCGGAAAATGGAGTCCGATATCGCCCAGCGCGGCAGCGCCCAGCAGGGCATCGCATATGGCGTGCAGCGCCACATCGCCGTCCGAGTGAGCCACACACCCCTTCGTATGGGGAATTTCAATGCCGCCGAGTACCAGGCGAAGCCCTTCGGCAAGTGCATGTACGTCGTATCCGTAACCGATTCTGAATGGGTACATTTTCTTGTGCGTTTTTATATGTGTTGCAAATATAGGCAAGAAAGTCGATCGGAGGGCTGAATTCGGCCTGCAGAAATTAATATGGGTCGTAATCCATGGAAAATCCGACGGTTTTTCCTATATTTGTAGGATACGGAATGAGATCGGGACAGAGCCCCGGGCCCGATTCGGTACGGTACAGACCGAATGGCAAGGGCAGGGTGGGGAATTGGCCCCGTAGTCCTGTGAGTAGTATGTAACTTATTAAAGATTATATTCTTATGTCAGAAATTACGAAACTTGAGCCGAAACTGGTCTGGGAACAGTTCGATGCCATTACGCGCGTTCCGCGCCCCTCGAAGAAGGAGGAGAAAATCCGTGAGTTCCTGGTGGACTTCGCAAAAAAACACCAGATTGAGTGCCAAACCGATCAGACGGGAAACGTGGTGATGCGTGTCCCGGCGACGAAAGGGTATGAGGATCGCCCGAAGGTTATCCTGCAGGCCCACATGGATATGGTCTGTGAGAAGAATTCGGATCTGACCTTTGATTTCGAGAAGGATCCGATTCGTACCCGGATTGTGGACGGTTGGGTGAAGGCCGAGGGTACGACGCTTGGTGCGGACGACGGTATCGGTATTGCGGCTGCGCTGGCTGCGCTGATCGATCCCGATCTGGCGCACGGGCCGCTGGAGGCGCTCTTTACCGTGGACGAGGAGACCGGACTGACCGGTGCCTTCGGTCTGGGCGAGGGGATGCTTACGGGCAAATACCTCATCAACCTCGATTCGGAGGACGAAGGCGAGATCTTCATCGGATGCGCCGGTGGGGTAGATACCCTGGCGACGTTCCGTTATCGGGCCGAGGAGACCCCGAAGGATCATGTCTTCTTCCGTGTGGAGGTGAGCGACCTTTCGGGCGGTCACTCGGGCGATGATATCGATAAGGGACGTATGAACTCCAACAAGCTGATTGCCAGATTCCTGTGGAATGCAATGCAGCAATTCGACATGCGCCTGAGCCGTTTCGACGGCGGCAACCTGCGCAATGCGATTCCGCGTGAGGCGTACGCCGTTCTGTCGGTTCCCGGCAGCGAAACGGCTGCCTTCGAGGCTTTCTACAAGGAGTTTGCCGAGGAGTTGAAGGGCGAGGCGAAGTTCCGCGAACCCAAATTCCGCATGGCGCTTACGGGGGCGTCGGCCGCAGCCGTTGTTGATCGTGAGACGCAGCGGAAACTGCTGTATGCCCTGGTTGGCCTGCCCAACGGCGTGATCGAGATGTCGATGGCCATGCCGGGACTGGTTGAGACCTCGACGAACCTCGCCTCCGTGAAGTTTGAGGGGGATGACCGGACCGTGGTGACCACCTCGCAGCGTTCGGATTCGGAGAGTGCCAAGCTCTATGCGATGCAGATGGTCGAGTCGGTCTTCGTACTGGCCGGAGCCGAGGTGGCACATTCGGACGGCTATCCGGGCTGGACACCCAATCCCGAGTCGAAACTGTTGGAGATTACCGTGTCGAGCTACGAGAAACTGTTCGGTGTGAAACCGAAGGTGCGTGCGATCCATGCCGGTCTGGAGTGCGGTCTGTTCCTCAAGAAGTTCCCGCACCTGGAGATGGTTTCGTTCGGTCCGACGCTGCGCGGAGTGCATTCGCCCGACGAACGGCTGGAGATCTCGACCGTCATGCGGTTCTGGAAACTTCTGGTCGATATGCTGGAGACCATCCGTTAGAAGGACCCGGTTCTGCGAAAAACAAAGCGAGGGGATGCCGTGCTGCATCCCCTCGCTTCTTGTTAAATATGTGAATTAATATTTATATTATGTTAAATTATTTCTGAGAATAGCTTGCTGAACGGTTCAGTTCCCTCTTTGCGGATATTCTCTGGGAAAATGACTAAATTTGCACTTGTTGCGATCCGGCATGGATCACACAATTATACTGCGATGACAATGAAACGATTTTTGATAGCTGCAATCGTATTGGGCAGCCTGTTGGCGGCCGGTTGTGGCAGCCGCTCGTACAACACCACGGATCAAAAGACGATCTATGTTTCGATTCTGCCGCTGCGTGGAATCGTTGAGGATATTGTGGGCGATGATTTTCGGGTCGAGGTGTTGGTGCCGCCCGGAGCAAGCCCCGAGACCTTTGAACTGACTCCGCGTCAGATGGTCGATCTGGAGCGTGCTGAGCTCGTCTTTGGAATCGGATGGCTCGATTTCGAGCAGAACCTCCTTTCGAGAATGGACGACCGCTCCAGGATAATTACCCTGAACCGGGGCATTGAGCCGATTGCCGGCAGTTGCTCCCACGTTCATACCGACGACGGACACACCCATGGTATCGATCCGCACATCTGGACCTCGCCGCGCGAGTTGCAGACAATGGCCGCGAATGCCTATGAGGCCATCCATGCGCTCTGCCCCGATTCCGCACGCTACACGGCCAACTACGAGGCTCTGGAGCGTCGCCTGGCTGCGTTGGACGCAACCGTTGCCGAGCGGCTGAAGGAGAGCGGAGTTACCTATTTCATGATCTACCACCCTGCCCTGACCTATTACGCCCGGGCCTATGGAATCGAACAGGTTGTGATCGAACAGGAGGGCAAGGAGCCTTCGGCCCGTCGTCTCTCCGAACTCATCGACCGGGCTCGTCGCGACAGTGTCCGGGTGCTGCTCTATCAGAGCCAGTTCCCTGCCTCGACTGTCGAGGTGATCGCCTCCGACATCGGAGCCACCAGCCGCCAGATTGATCCGCTGGCCGAGGATGTTGAGCGTAATATATTGGATATAACCGACTTGATCGTTTCAAGCAAATGAAAACACCGCTTGTTTCGTTGCGACACGTGAGTGTGTCGTATGATGGGCACGAGGCTCTGAGGGATGTCAATCTGGATATATATCCCGATGATTTTCTGGGAATTATAGGCCCTAATGGAGGGGGAAAGACAACGCTGGTCAAGGCTATTGTCGGGAACCTACCCTATCGGGGGACAATCACTTATTCGCAGGAGCTCTATCGCGGCAAAGATCGTCTGATCGGCTACATGCCCCAGCAGTCGGTTTTCGACCGCAGTTTCCCGATCTCGGTGCGCGAGGTGGTCTTGTCCGGGCTGCAGGGACAGAAGGGAATTTTTCCCCGCTATACGGCGCAGGATCGGCGCCACGCCGAGGAGTTGCTGCGGGTGGCCGGCATCGAGGAGCTGGCCCGTCGTCCGATCGGCGAGATCTCGGGCGGACAGATGCAGCGGGCGATGTTGTGCCGTGCAGTGATCTCCGAACCGAAGCTGTTGATTCTGGACGAGCCGACCAATTTCGTGGACAATCGTTTCGAGAATGAGCTCTACCGCATGCTGACCGAACTGCACAAGCGAATGGCCATCGTGATGATTTCGCACGATCTGGGAACGATTACGAGTGTCGTGCAGAGCATCGTGTGTGTCAATCAGCGGGTGCACCGGCACGATTCGAACCTCATTACTGAGGAGCAGCTGCGCAACTACGACTGCCCGATCCAGCTTATTTCGCACGGGAAGGTCCCCCATACGGTGCTCGGAATGCACGATGCGGAGCCGTCGGATGAGAAGTGCGGCTGCGGTGGTCATTGAGCCTCGTTATCTCCATACGGAAAAAGAGTTGCGAATCCGATTCGCAACTCTTTTTTGTGTCTCTGCGGAAGAGACTCCCGCGCATGTAGGAACTGCTCCGTTACCAGGAGCGGTCTCTGCTCTATTTGTGGTTGTTGTTGATCTCGCTCAGCTTCTCGAACAACTTGCCGAACGACTCCTCGATCTCACGACGCAGGGCGCTGTAGTGCTTGTGCACGAGCGAGGCGTTGTGGGGCTCGGCCGGATTGTTCACCTTGGTGAAGAGGTCGTTGCGCAGAGCCACACCCTCTTTCATCACCTCGAAGATAGCATCCTCTTTCGAGGGCTGGAAACAAATAGCCATATCGCAGTCGAAAACGAGCTCTTCCAGACGGTAGTCGATCTCTTTCTTGAGTACTCTTAAGTTTGCCATATTCTTACTGTTTTTAATAGTTTTTCGTTGTCGTGGCGCTCCTTGGTTTCAAGTGCGGGAGCGTGAGCCATACCTTTGCAAAGGTAAAAAAACTTTCCGGAAAACAAATGCGCCTCTGCTGAAAAGCGACAGTTATGCCACCATTATTTTTTCGAACTTACCTCGAAAATATATTGGACGGTCCATTCGGTCCATCGGTATCCTGCCTCTTCGAGCTTTGTCTCCATTTTTAACATTTTCTCTTGAAACATAGCTGCCCCTTCGGGTGTTGAAAAGAAACTTCGCTGTCGGTTTTGAGGATTGGCTTGAAATGCATTCATCTTATTCAAATCTTCCAGCGGAATGTACTGCATCCATACGGAGACCATCAAGTCGAACAGTTTTTCCAGGGATGCCTTTTTTATATCGGCGATTTGTTCCGAGGTGAGGGGTTGCTTTAAATATGAAATAGACTCTTCAATCAGCGGAGTGAAGTGTGACGACAGATTTTCGTAATCCCAATAGGTTTGGAATGCTGCACGGTATTCTGCCGAAACGGGTTCTTCTGCCTTAACCTGGAAAAAGCAGAAGAGCATCAGAAGGATTGAAATCAGTCTTTTCATATGGAGTGCTACATTCTTTCCGGAACATCGATCCCGAGCAGAGACATGGCCAGTCGGATCGTGCGGGCCACCTGCTCGGCCAGGCGCAGACGCATATTGCGTACCGATGCGTTCTCCTCCTTGAGGATCGAGTGGTCGTGGTAGTAGCCGTTGAACGATTTGGCCAGCTCATAGGCATAAGCGCCGATGATCGAGGGGGCGAAATTCTCGGCGGCAGCCTGTACCGTTGCCGGGTAGTCGGCCAGCATCTTGATCAGACCGAGCTCCTCGCTGAGCAGCGGAACGTTGGTCTCGTCCTGCCGGTAGTCGATTCCGGCCTCCTCGGCCTTGCGCAGGATCGAGCGGATGCGGGCATGCGTGTATTGGATGAACGGTCCCGTGTTGCCGTTGAAGTCGATCGACTCCTTGGGGTCGAAGAGCATCGTCTTTTTCGGGTCGACCTTCAGAATGAAGTATTTGAGCGCTCCAAGACCCACCATTGCGGCAATTGCATTGGCCTCTTCGGGCGTGCATCCATCGAGTTTGCCCAGCTCGTCGGACATCTCGCGGGCCGTCGAGATCATGTCGGCGATCAGATCGTCGGCATCCACGACCGTACCCTCGCGTGACTTCATCTTTCCCTCCGGCAGTTCGACCATGCCGTACGAGAGGTGGAAAATGTGGTCGCTCCACGAGGCGTATCCCAGTTTCTTGAGGATCAGCTTGAGCACCTGGAAGTGGTAGTTCTGCTCGTTGCCCACCACGTAGATCATCTCGTCGAGATGGTTATCCTCGAAACGGCGGTAGGCCGTTCCCAGATCCTGCGTCATGTAGACCGACGTGCCGTCGCCGCGCAGCAGCAGTTTCTGATCGAGACCGTCCTTCTGGAGGTCGATCCAGACCGAACCGTCCTCCTTGCGGAAGAAGATCCCCTTCTGCAAACCCTCCTCGACCAGGCTCTTGCCCAGCAGATAGGTCTGCGACTCGTAATATACCTTGTCGAAATCGACGCCCAGCGCCTTGTAGGTCACGTCGAATCCGGCATATACCCAGCTGTTCATGGTCTCCCAGAGGGAGTAAACCTCCGGATCCTTCGCCTCCCAGCGGCGGAGCATCTCCTGTGCCTGCTGCATGATCGGGGCGTTGTGCTTGGCCTCCTCCTCGCTCTGTCCGGCAGCCATCAGCTCCTTGATCTGGGCCTTGTAGTGCTTGTCGAATTCGACATAGTATTTACCGACCAGATGGTCTCCCTTCATGCCCGACGAAGCCGGCGTCTCTCCGTTGCCGTAGAGCTTCCAGGCGAGCATCGATTTGCAGATGTGGATGCCGCGGTCGTTCACCAGATTCACCTTGATGACCGTGTGTCCGTTCGCCTGCAGGATGCGGGCTACCGAATAGCCGAGCAGGTTGTTGCGGATGTGGCCCAGGTGCAGCGGCTTGTTGGTGTTGGGCGACGAGTATTCGATCATGATGGTGCGACCCGTCGGAGCGGCCTGGCCGAAATGTTCGTTGTGTGCGATTTCGTTGAAGCGCTCCTCCCAGAAGGCATCCTTGAGCGAGAGGTTCAGGAATCCCTTGATGACATTGTATCCCTTGATTTCGGGGACATTGGCCGTGAGGTATTCGCCGATTTCGGTTGCCGTTGCTTCGGGCGATTTGCGGCTGGCCTTGAGCAGCGGGAAGACCACCAGCGTGTAGTCGCCTTCGAACTCTTTGCGGGTTTTCTGAATTTGCAGCGGAGCGTTCGTCTCTCCGTAGAGGGCTTTTACGGCCGCTGTTACCGTATCTAAAAGATATTGTTCCGTATTCATCATGATCGTGATATTATGGGGCAAAATTACATTTTTTTCTTTGGAATACCATGCCGGAAATAAATATTGCACCGATCCCGGTCGGGAAGTTGGGTCAAACGCCTAAAATATTTATCTTTGTGCCACATATTTTTCAAGGAATGGAAATTCTGATCATTCTTCTTTTGATCCTTTTGAACGGCGTTTTCGCCATGTCGGAGATTGCGCTGGTTTCTGCCCGCAAATCGAATCTGAATATGTTGGCCAAACAGGGCGACCGCTCTGCACGGCGAGCCTTGAAACTGGCTGAGGATCCTGATAAGTTTCTTTCGACGGTTCAGATCGGTATTACCTTGATCGGCATCCTGACCGGTATTTACTCCGGCGATGCGATTGCCGACGAGCTGACCGAGGCCTTCCAGCGTTGGGGAATTCCCTACGCGGCGCCTGTTGCACAGACACTGATTGTGGTTGTCGTAACCTACCTGACGATTGTTTTCGGCGAGTTGATCCCCAAGCGGATCGGCATGACGACGGCCGAGCCGGTGGCCAAACTGGTTGCCTGGCCCATGCAGATCCTCTCGGTCGTCGCTTCTCCGTTCGTCTGGATCCTCTCGAAGAGTACGGCCGGGGTGGCGCGCCTGTTCGGATTACGCCAGACGGAGACCCCCGTAACGGAGGACGAGATCAAGTCGATGGTCCAGGAGGGGGCCGAAGGGGGCGCGGTCCAGGAGGTCGAGCAGAAGATCGTCGGACGTGTCTTCTCGCTCGGTGACCGGACCGTGGATTCGATCATGACCCCCCGCAGCGATATTGCATGGCTCGATGTGAAGATGAGCGTCGAACAGATTCGCGAGCAGATCCGCCTGCACCCCCACGGCCGCTACCCGGTCGGTGACGGATCGCTCGACAAGGTGCTGGGTACGGTCTACCTGAAGGATCTCTTCATCCACATTGCGGACGAGGATTTCTCGCTCCGCCAGCTGGTCTTCCCGGCCAGAATGTTTCACGAGGGGGCCCGGGTGTACGATGCGCTCGAGCAGCTGCGCACCGAGCAGCTCGGTTGCGGTGTGGTGTATGACGAATTTGGTGTAACGCTGGGAATCTTTACGACGAAGGACATTTTCGAGGCGCTGGTCGGCGAGATGCTTGAGGAGCGCGAGGAGCCCGACATCATCGTACGCGAGGATGGCAGCGCGCTGATCGACGGACAGTGCGCCTTCTACGACTTCCTGGCCCACTTCGGCATGGAGGATGCCTTTCCGCATACGGATTATGCAACCATCAGCGGTCTGATCCTCGACAAACTGGGACATATCCCGCAGAGCGGCGAACATTTCCGCTGGGAGTGCTTTTCGATCGAGGTGGTCGATATGGACGGAGCGCGCATCGACAAGGTGCTCGTGATGATGAATCAACCCGCAGAATAGAGTGTAACCGATGAAAATTGCCGATATCGAACTGGGCGACCGCCCGCTGTTTCTGGCTCCGATGGAGGATGTGACCGATCCCTCGTTCCGCTACATGTGCAAGCGGTTCGGAGCCGATGTGGTCTACACGGAGTTCATCTCTTCGGACGGATTGATCCGCGATGCCTGGAAGTCGCGGGCGAAACTGCGCATCGACGATGCGGAGCGCCCGGTCGGGATCCAGATCTACGGCCACCTGATCGAACCGATGGTCGAGGCGGCCCGGATAGCCGAGGAGGCCAACCCCGATATTATCGATATCAATTTCGGCTGCCCGGTCAAGAAGATTGCCGGTCGCGGCGCGGGATCGGGCATGATGCGCGACGTGCCGCTGATGGTCGAGATGACGCGCCGCATCGTGCAGGCGGTCCGCAAACCCGTGACGGTCAAAACCCGCCTCGGTTGGGGCGAGGAGTCGAAGAATATCGAAGAGATCGCCCTCCGGCTGCAGGATGTGGGCGTTGCCGCCCTGACCATCCACGGCCGCACCCGTTCGCAGATGTATTGCGGCGAGGCCGACTGGACTTTGATCGGGCGGGTGAAGAACAACCCGGCCATCCACATTCCGATCATCGGAAACGGAGACGTGGATTCAGGGCCCAAGGCAAAGGAGATGTTCGACCGCTACGGGGTGGACGGCATCATGATCGGCCGGGCCACGTACGGTCGTCCTTGGATCTTCCGGGAGGTGAAACACTACCTCGAGACGGGTGAGATGATGCCCCAACCCTCGGTTGCGGAACGGGTCGAGATTGCCAAACACCACCTGGCCAAATCGCTTGAAATCAAAGGTGAACGGGTCGGTATTCTGGAGATGCGGCGCCACCTGTCGAACTATTTCAAGGGGCTTCCGAACTTCAAGGAGACCCGTCTGAAACTGGTCACCTCGTTCGATCCTGCCGAACTCTACGCCACGCTCGACTCGATTGCCGAGCGCTGGGGCGATTTCGATACGAGTGCGGTGGTCCCTGCCCCCCTCTCGCATAACGTGTAACCCTTCCTGCTATACGGAATAAAATTAAGAGGCACTTCCCAAAGGAGATGCCTCTTGTGTTATTTTTAGGAGCGTGAGCCTATTCCAGCGTTCGCTGAATATAATCCGAGTAATCCTTGACGGTGGGCGTATAGTCGGGGTCGTCGAACAGCGGCGAGGAGATCAGGAACTCGGCCGTTGAACGGTTGACGGCCGTCGGTACGTTGTAGAGCGTTGCGATGCGCAGCAGCGCCTTGACATCCACGTCGTGGGGCTGTGCGGCCATCGGATCCCAGAAGAAGATCAACGCGCTGATCTTCTCTTCGGCAATCAGGGCTCCCAGCTGCTGGTCTCCGCCCAGCGGACCCGACTTCAGTCGGGTAATGTCGAGTATTACCTCCTCCTCGGAGTTGTTCTGGCGATTGCTGCGCAGGGTCTCTTCGACAATTTTACCGGTTGTGCCTGTGCAGACAATCTTGTGCCGGCTCAGTTTTTCGCAATTCTCTTTTACCCATTCGGCCAGGTCGTGTTTCATGTGGTCGTGCGCCACAAGGGCCATCATCTTCTCTTTTTTCATCTTTTCTTCTCTCAATATATCCTTGTCCCAAAAATACGAATAAAAACGCAGGCGACGTGCGGTTCCGTATTACGTTACCGTTAAAAAAAACGCCGCTCGACCGAAGTGCGCGAAGTCCTCCTTTTACGAATTGCTGGCCTTCAAACCCCGGATCACGGCCGAGGTGAATCCGGCGTGCTCCATCTCGTTCAATCCCTTGATCGTGAGGCCGCCGGGAGTGGTAACCTTGTCGATCTCCTCCTCGGGGTGCGAGTCGTGCTGCTCGAGCAGTTCGATCGCTCCCCGCAGCGTCTGGAGAATTCCCTGCTTGGCCGCCTGGGGATAGAGTCCCAGCTCCACTCCCCCCTCCATTGCGGCGCGGATGTAGCGGAAGGCGAAGGCGATGCCGCATGAGCAGAGTACGGTGGCCGGCCCGAGCAGCCGCTCTTCGATCCATTCGGCACGGCCGATGGCCTGAAAGAGACCGAGCACCGCCTCTTTTTGCGCCTCGCTGACGTGAATTCCGGAGATGAAGGTCATGCTCTGACGCACTTCGGCCGCCGTATTGGGAATGGCGCATACGATGCTCTTCCCGCAGCCTACCCACGCCTCGAGTTCGGCCAGCGAGATGCCCGCCGCCACCGAGACAAGAATCTGCCCGTCGCAGGGACGCTGTGCCAGATGCTCCTCGATGAGGGGCTGCACCATCCAGGGTTTGACGGCAATTACGACAACGTCGGCCTCCGCCAGCGAACTGTAGTCGCCCGTGACGGCATGGATCCTCGGGTGGGTCTCCTTCATTTGGAGGGTTTTGACCTCCCGACGGTTGATGACCGTGATCTGCTCGGGCGGAAGGATGCCGCTGTCGGCCAGTCCGCGGGCGATGGCTCCACCCATGTTGCCGCCGCCGATGATCGATATTTTCATGCTTGTTGACTCTCTTGGTGAAAAAAAGTGTAACGCCGGAGCATTACACTTTGGGAAAAGATTATCGGGCTCGCCGTTCTATTTCGTCTCCTCGGCCGTCTCCTCGGCAGCGTCGTCAGAGGGGAGCTTGAACTCCGTGAATCCGGTGCCGAGCAGGATGTTGAACCACGAGAAGACCTTTTTCATGTCCGATACGTGAACCCGATCCCGGTCGTAATCGGGCAACACCTCGGCGAAGTAGGCCTTCAGCCGGGCCGGATCCTCCTTGTGGTTGATGGCAGGCTGACCGCCCGTATGCTCATAGATTTTGGTGAACACCTCGGCCAGCGGAATATCCTCGCCCTCGGTGAAGATCGAGATCTCGGTCAGGGCGCTCACTTTCGAGTTGCTGGCCGCATTCATGCGTTTGCCGTCCACGAGCGATTCGACGATCACGCCGCGGGTCGATTGAGCAACGAATTTGTATAGTCCGGGTTGTCCGGAGATTGCCAGAATTTCTTTCAGTTCCATGTGTTGTATTTGTTATTCTTGTGGATCAATGTCAATGTCCTGCCACCGCACGGTGTAGGATTTGGGATCGGAGCGGACTTCGTAGCCGGATTCGTTCTTGACCGAGATCAGCCAGTTGACCGTCAGTTCCGTCCGTTTGGATTGCGCATCCTGCCCCGGAATGAGGGCTTCGTAGGCGACAGTCGAGGTTGAGGGCCTGTAGGTGCGCAGCAGTGTGGTGTACTGCTCCGTATGATTCCCGTCCTCATCTGTCCAAGAGACCTCGTAAATGGTCTGCGCATAGAAGATTCCGATCGTATTCTTTAGTTCGGCCTGCACTCTGACCATTCTGCCGGAGGGGACGTACGGATTCTGCTCCGTGCCGTCGGTTTCGGCGCCGGCGCCGTATATTTCCGGTCGGGTTGCGTTGTCAGCCTCATTCTCCATCTTGCAGGCGGAGAGAGTCAGCAGGGCGAGTGCCGCGAAAATGAACCATTTTTTCATGATAGCCAATGTTTGTGAGCTGTTTTACTCTTTTTGAAGATGAATGTCCATTTGCGGGAAGGGGAAGTGAATTCCCTTCTGGGGCAGCGTCTTGTAGAAGGCCTCGTTCATGGCGAAGAAGAGGTCCCAGTAGTCGTTGTTGGCGCACCAGGCGCGGACGCTCAGCGTGACTGCACTGTCGGCCAGAGTGGCGACGTAAACCACCGGAGCCGGATCCTGCAGGACACGCTTGTCGGCGGCGAGAATCTCCAGGATGGCCTTGCGGGCACTCTCCACATCATCGCCGTAGGCAATGCCGATGCTCCAGTCGGCGCGTCGCGTCGGCGAGGTCGAGTAGTTGTCGATGATCGAGGTGGCGATGGAGCTGTTCGGAATGTAGATGATCTGTTTGGCGGGCGTGGCGATCTTGGTCGAGAAGAGCATGATCTCCTCGACGGTGCCCGACTTGCCCTGGGCTTCGATGAAGTCGCCCACGCGGTAGGGCTTGAGCAGCAGGATCATAACACCTCCGGCGAAGTTCTGGAGCGTCCCGCTCAGTGCCATACCGATGGCCAGTCCGGCCGAAGCCAGCAGGGCGACGATCGAGGTGGTGTTGATTCCGATCACCTGAATGATCAGCAGCACCAGTACGATGTAGCAGACGGCCTTGACCAGATTCCGCAGGAAGGTCTGCAGCGACTTGTCGACCGAACGTCTTTCGTAGATCCCGTTCAGCAGCTTGATGAGCCGCCGGATCAGCCAGCGTCCGGCCCAGTAGATGACCAGGGCGAGGATGATTTTCAGCACGATCCAGATGCTCTCCGAGAGGAGGCTGCTGAACACCTGCTGGAGGTCGAGGTTGGAGATCTTGTCGATCGTCTCCTCGAAGCGTGCCTTCTGGAGGCTGTCGGGGACAATCAGCGGAGCCGGATCTTCGGCCGTGAGAAACAGGAACTTCATCGTGTTGTCTATTAGGTGAACGAAAAACGTCATTGTGCAAATTTAATCAAAAAACCAGAAAAAGTCGTAACTTTGCCCAAGAATATACCTTATATATCAAAACTGGACTTTTCATGAGCGACAATATCGAAATCATCCAAATCAATATCTCCGGAGAGGACAAACCGGGTATGACCTCCTCTCTGACCGATATTCTGGCCCGTTACGACGCCTTTATTCTGGACATCGGCCAGGCGAACATCCACCAGTCGCTGACGCTGGGCATTCTGTTCATGACCACCTCCGACAAGTCGGGATACATCCTCAAGGAGTTGCTTTTCAAGGCTTCTGAGCTGGGCGTCATGATCCGTTTCACTCCGATCACGCAGGAGCACTACAACGAGTGGGTCGGCCGTCAGGGCAAGAACCGCTACATCATCACCCTGCTGGGACGTCAGGTGACGGCCAGCCACATCGCCGGAGTCACGCGGGCGATTGCCGAGCAGGGACTCAACATCGATGCGATCAAGCGTCTGACCGGCCGTATGGCCCTTGAGGAGGAGAACCGCGCCATGCGGGCCTGCATCGAACTCTCGGTACGAGGAAATCTCTCGAACCGCGAGGAGCTGCAGAAACGCTTCATGGCCCTTTCCAACGACGAGGGGGTCGACATCTCCTTCCAGAAGGATGATATTTTCCGCCGCAGCCGCCGTCTGATCTGTTTTGATATGGATTCGACGCTGATCGAGACCGAGGTGATCGACGAACTGGCCGATCGGGCCGGTGTCGGCGAGCAGGTGCGGGCGATTACCGAGAGCGCCATGCGGGGCGAGATCGACTTCAAGGAGAGCTTCACGCGGCGCGTGGCCCTGCTGAAGGGGCTGGATGTCTCGGTGATGGAGGATATTGCCCGCCATCTGCCCATTACCGAGGGCCTTGAGCGCCTGATGACGATCCTCAAACGGGTCGGATACAAGACCGCGATCCTTTCGGGCGGTTTCACCTACTTCGGTAACTACCTGAAACAGAAGTACGGATTCGATTATGTCTATGCCAATGAGCTGGAGATCGAGGACGACAAACTGACGGGCCGTTACGCCGGCGAGGTGGTCGACGGCCGCCGCAAGGCGGAGTTGTTGCGGCTGCTCTGCCAGTTCGAGCAGATCAACATCAACCAGTCGATCGCCGTGGGTGACGGTGCGAACGATCTTCCGATGCTGAACCTGGCCGGCCTGGGCATTGCCTTCCACGCCAAACCGAAGGTGAAGGCGACGGCCCGACAGTCGATATCCACTATCGGACTGGACGGTGTGCTCTATTTCCTCGGCCTGAAGGACTCCTGGATCGAATAGCTCTTCCCCGGGCGACCCGAGGGGCGCCATTTTTCCCTTCTCAGACGTAAAACCGGACGAATCCCGTCCGGTTTTTTTATTATCTTTTTATATTTGTGTCACCGTATGACCCGAATCTGCTATTTTATTTGTTTGTTAGTTTGCTTGTCGTCCTGCTACGACAGCGTCGAGGCTCCGCCGGGCGGGACGTCGCCGCTTCCGGCACCCACCCTCTCAATCGGGGAGCTGGTCTCGTCGTGCGGTGAGGAGGTCATGCCCGTGACGCAGGATCTCATCATTTGCGGAGTGGTGACCACCTCGGACGAGAGCGGAAACTTCTATCGCTCCTTTTTTATCGAGGAGGATGGTGCTGGCGTTGAGGTGCTGGGCGGCTTGTGGGACCTTTACCGCCCCTACCCGTTGGGTCGCCGGGTGACGGTGCACCTTCGGGGACTTGCCGTCGGCAGACGCTTCGGCGTGGTGCAGATCGGACGGATGCCTGCAACGGGCGACTATGCGGTGGATTACATCGGATCGCGGGTTCTGCTGGATGCCCACGTGGCGCGCGGTGCCGTGGAGTCACCTCCCGAACCGCTCACGGTGCAGTTGTCGGAGCTGACGCGGGAACGGTGCGGTACGCTGGTGCGGATCGAGCACCTGACCCCGGTCGACGAACCGACCCCCGACCGCGTGTGGAGCGGTTACCGTACGTTTGCCGATGCGGACGATCGACGCATTGTGGTCTATCCGAGCAGCTATGCCCGTTTTGCCGCCTCCCGAGTCCCGGACGGACCCCTTGCGCTGACCGGGATCCTGCAATACGGACAGGCGGGTACAGCCGGAGAAACCTTTATGCTGAAGATGCGTGATGAGAACGATTGTGTGGTTGATCGGTAGCGTGCTGTTGGGCTGTGTGGCCTGCAGCAGCGCCTCCTCGCTCCGATACGAAGAGGAGACCTCCGCTTCGGGACACGTCTCGGTCGCCTATCTGAAATCTCTGTGTCGGGGTGAGTTTTTCCCGATCCGACAGGAGCTCTGGATCGAAGGGCGCGTGATGGCCAACGATGCATTCGGTGAGTTTCCAAAGGCATTGGTCGTTGCCGACTGGGATGGATACGGTGGAATTGAGATTTTGATCGATGCCGACAAACTCTACCGCCGCTTCGAGCGGGGCTGCATGGTGCGGATCGATTGCAACGGACTGGCACTGGCGGATTACGGCGGCAAGATCCAACTGGGTGCCGCTCCCGCTTCGGCGGATTTCGTGCTGGGACGCATTCCGGCCGAGTCGCTCGACCGTTACGTGGCCCGCACCGCGGACGAGGTGATCGAACCGCTTCCCCGTACGCTCACCTTCACCGAGGTCGATCATTCACTGCTTGATACATATGTCTGCTTTGACGGGGTGCGCTTCGCGCGCGAGGAGATCGGCCTCCCGTTTTGCGACCGGGATCCTCAGAGCGGCCGCCTGGTCGCAACAGACCGCCATCTGGTCGACGCCCGCAACGATACGCTGCGGGTGCGTACGGCCACCACGTGCCTTTATGCCAACGACCCCGTCCCGGATGGGACAGGGTCGCTGCGTGGTATTCTCGACTATTTCAACGGAACTTACATGGTGCGGATCACCGATCGTGAATTCGATCTGCGCATCGATCGTTTGTAGAGGCACTATTTCTGGAGAGCCTCCCAGAGCATGTCCTTGAGTTGCGGGATGTTCATGCCAGTTACCGACGAGATGAAGATCGACGGAATCCCTTCGGGCAGATGCCCCTTCATCTGCCGTATAAGCTCCTCGTCGAGCATGTCGCACTTGGTGATGGCCAGCAGCCGCTCTTTGTCGAGCAGTTCGGGGTTGTATTGGGTCAATTCGCCGAGCAGAATCTGATAATCCTTTTGAATGTCGTCGCTGTCGGCCGGGATCATGAAGAGCAGCACCGAGTTGCGCTCGATGTGGCGCAGGAAGCGGGTTCCCAGTCCGCGCCCTTCGTGCGCTCCCTCGATGATACCCGGGATGTCGGCCATGACGAACGACTTGTGGTCGCGGCACTCGACAATGCCGAGATTGGGTTCGAGCGTGGTGAAGGCGTAGTTGGCAATTTTGGGCTTGGCGGCCGATACGACCGAGAGCAGCGTACTCTTGCCCGCATTGGGGAATCCGACCAGCCCCACGTCGGCCAGCACCTTCAGCTCGAGGATGAAGGCCCCCTCCTGACGATCCTCGCCCGGCTGGGCATAGCGGGGAGCCTGATTGGTCGGTGACTTGAAGTGCCAGTTGCCCAATCCGCCGCGGCCGCCCTTGAGCAGAATAAGCTCCTGCCCGTTCTCGGTGACTTCGCCCACGAATTCGGTCGATCCATCCTCCAGCACGCGTTTGGCAACGGTCCCCAGCGGCACGGGAATTACGATGTCCTTGCCGTTGCGGCCCGACGAACGGGCGCCGGATCCCGGCTCGCCGTCCTCGGCGAACTGGTGGCGCTGGTATTTGAGGTGGATCAGGGTCCAGTATTGCTTGTCGCCGCGCAGGATGATGTGTCCGCCCCGACCGCCGTCGCCGCCGTCCGGGCCGCCGAAGGCCACGAACTTCTCGCGGCGCATGTGGGCCGAACCGCTGCCTCCGTGCCCCGATCGGGCGAAAATCTTCACGTAATCTACGAAATTGGAACCTGCCATAGCTGTATTGCTTATTAAATTATAGGCGCGTTGTCCGCCTCTCTTTGGTGTGCAAAGATACGAATTCTACGTGCAAGAACAAAAAACGGGCCGACGGCTTTCCGACCGGGGCCTCAGAACGAGAAGAAGGCGGCCAGGTAGAAGGTGCGCGGATAGGCATACGTGTAACGGGAGTCCATCGGCCGATACACGTAGCCGTCTCCGACCGGGATGCGGGGAACGCGCATCGATTCATACCCGCTGAAAAGCTGATCCCGCAGCCCTAACAGATTCTGTACGGAGAACATCAATGTCAGACGGGACGTGTTGAAATAGAATGATTTGAACAGGGTTATGTCCAGCGAATAAGCATCTGCTAGACGCTCCTGACTGGTAATCAGGTCGAACGCCTCGGGCGAGTCGGCCAGCTGCTGGGCAATCCGTGCCGTACGCCGGATCAAGGAGGGTTCGATGTAGCGTTGGCCGGCGTAGGCGGCATCGAACCGGAATCCCCATCCCCGGCGCCCGTAGTAGTTGACCGAGGCAAGGCCGGTTAGTTGCGGTGTGTTTCCCAGACGGCAGTCGCCCATGTAGCTCTCGGCGTTGTGGTCGATGACTGCATTGTCCGTATCGGCATAGACCGTGACGCGGGGATTCTCCGCATAGCGGTAGCTGCCGGCGCTGAAGGCCAGATGCAGGTTCCAGCGGGGTGTCATGCGCAGGAAGGCCGCCGCTTCGATGCCGCAGCGCAGCGTCCCGATGTTCGAGGCGACCATGTCGCTGTAGACGCGCGAGGCGTCGTCGTAGTAACGCCGTACCTCCGCTCCGTCCGAGGTGCGAATGGCGTACAACGTGGCTTGGAAGCGGAAATCGCGGCCGCTCCAGGTGTATCCCAGTTCGGCCTCGTAACGTTTCTCCTCGACCGGATGGTCCGTCGTCCGGTTGTTATATTCCGGGTTGAGAAAGAGATCGTCCGGCTCCGGCATGCGGGCCGAAATGGCGGCCGAGAGTTCCAGATAGTGCCGGGCCGAGAGCGAATAGCCGAACCGACCCTGCAGCCGATAGGGGGTAAAACGCAGCGTGCGGGACTTGCCGTAGGAGCGATTTCCCGGGAAGAGTTCTTTCTCGTAATAGCCTCGGCGGACGATGCCTCCCTCGCCGATTCTGGCCGCAAGGAAGATCCGGAGCCGTTCGGCTTGGTATTCGGCCGAGGCGCCGAGATCGACTGCCGTGCGCTGCAGGTGGTAGTCGTAGCCGAACCGGTCGCCTTCGCGGATCTCCCGGTCGGGATTTCGCAGGTTGTTCTGCAGCAGGTTGCCGTAGGTGTCGTCGTCGATCAGATATTGATCCAGATCGACGATGTGGTCGCCGCCGAGCAGGTCACGCATCTCCCGGTAGCGGCGTGTCCGCTCGTAGAGGGCCTGAATGCCGTAACGGATGGTCAGCCGCTCCCCGATGAGGGTCTCGGCCTCGGCCGACAGCTGCAGATCCGTGATCCGATCGACCCGGTCGGTGACGGCAAAGGCCGACTCTCCGTCGGGTGCCAGCCGGTTCTGCTCGTAGAGGTAATCCCAATCGATCTGCGTGTAGCGGGGATCGTGCGCCCGCCAGATCTCTTCCAGTGCGCGTTGTGTTGCGGGGTCGTCGGTGAAGTAACCGGGCATCTCGCGGTAGTTGTCCGGCACGGGGGTGCGGGCGTTGTACCAGGCCAGCGAGCTGTATTGCCGAATACCTGTTTCGGCCGTGAAGGTCAGATCGAGCCGTGTCGACGGCGATAGATTGTGCTGCCAGGCGACGGCGGTCAGCGGAACGAACTCGCGCCGGATGCGGCCGCTGCGCACTTTGCCGTTTTGATAGCCCCATGCCGGGTTGTAGAGATTGTCGCCGATGAGCGAGAAGGCCTCCCGGGTCGACGAGCTGCGCAGTCCGCGCATCGAGGGCGGCAGAATCGTCAGAAGGGTCAACCGGCTTCGGCCGCTCCAACTCTTGGTTGCCTCCAGCGCTGCCGTCAGCTGGTTGCTGAATACCCCCTCGACATACAGATCGCGCCCGGTGCGCCCCTGCAGATGGGCGGCCACCTCCCAGCCTCGCCCCAGCTCTTCGTAGATCGACAGCCGTATCCCGGCCAGATAGTTCCGTCCCGACAGCTGCAGCGAGGCGCTTTTGGCCGGAATCGGAGTCTCTCCGGCGGTGCTGAAGCCCGGATCGGTCGAGACGGATTCGAACCAGGGCGTTGCCCGCAGATCGTTCCGGTTCACCGACAACGCTTTCAGTGCCGAGATGTAGCGCGAAGCCAGACGGAGCCCGTTGAGCGAGGTGCCATCCGGACGATAGGGTTCGCCACGCCGGTCGTAGGCCACGAACGAGAAGCGGAAATCGGTCGTCTCGCCGTACAGATCGCCCAACGTCTGGATGGCCCGCAGAAAGAGCGTTGTGTCGGTCCCGATCATCGGTTGGAACTCCTCTTCGAAACGACTTTGAAACGGATAGTACTCCGGCTCGGGATCCTGGGCCCGGGCGGCAAGAGTTCCGACCAATATCGTAAAAAGGGCAATTATATAACGCATTCCGGCTGTTTCTGTAACACAAATGTATCAAAAACAGAGGAATTAAACCCTTCTTATTATCTATTTGTTTGTTAGTCGAGAGCCGTATGGTTGGATTTTTAACTCTTTTGACCGCAGGATGAGGATTCCGATCAGGATTTGTGCGGGGTCAACGCCTCGAACGAGAGGTCGTCATAGACCAGAATGACGCGGCGAATCTGTTTGCTGGCGATTTCTCCATGCGGGATGTCGCCCGATTGCGGCGTGGATGATTCGTTGCCGGATGCAAGGGTGCCGGCTGCTGGCGAGGTGGAGAGATCGGGAAGCGATTGGAACAGATCGTTGCTCTCATTGGCTTTCGGATTGTTCGTCGTATTGCGGTCCGCCTCCGAATCGGAACGATACATCTGGGGGGAGTCCAGCAGCAGCCAGTCGGGATTGATGCGCGGAAACCTTCTGAGAATCTTCTGCAGCAGATCGAACCCCGGTTTGTTCCGTCCGGAGAGAATGTGGGAGATTCCCGAAGGTTGTATCTCGAGGATCTCGGCCAGGCGACTGGAGGTCAAACCCTCGCTTTTCATCAATTGCTGCAATTTTTCCTTCATTTCCGGGATTTTTTACAAAAATAAACATTTTTCTTTTGTAAAACAATATTTGTATACAAATGTGAAACGTTGATAATTGTCAATAATGTTCACATTTGTAAATTAAGATATATTGTTAAATCACACTCCTGTTCATTTGCTGATATATTAATTCATATGGATGCGTATAAATAGCTGATAGTGTGGTATTAATATATGTTGAATGTTGTTAAAACCATGCCTGGTGTCGAATTACCCCTCTTTCTCGATCTTTATGATGATTTATGTCTTTATATAAACTTTGTAAAAGATTGGTTTTAATGGTTATATTGTCATGTGTTTAATGGTTGAATTTCTCCGTTTTGCGTGTTTTGGAGTGTTTGCTCCCTCTGGTGGGTTGTTTTACAAATGTACAACTATTAACAATATTTGACAAAGCTGTTGATTTACATATGTGACCAATCATCGTTGATATATTGAATTTATTGTTTACATTTGTAAATACACTCCCCTATTCCGGGTAATTTTTGAGAAAAAAATGGATATTTCGGGCTGCCGACAGTTAATTTCTCGCTCGGAACCCGATTTTGGATATATTATGTTAAAAAAGAAAGTCGGGCAGTGTTGATAACTACACTACCCGACTGTTTATGTGGTATTTACAGAGGCGATGCCGGTCTTTTATTCTTGCAGCATCCTGGCAATCTCGGTAAACTCTTCCGGAGTCAATTTGAGCTTCTCCCGCTTGAAATCGACGTCGTTTTCGCTGTTCATCGGGATCAGATGGATGTGTGCATGGGGCACTTCAAGCCCTAAAACGACCATGGCTACCTTCTTGCAACCGCTCTTTTCGCGGATCTTTTTAGCCACTTTCTTGGCGAACAGAATCATGCCGGCCAGCGTCTCGTCGTCCAGATCGAACAGGTAGTCAACCTCTTTTTTGGGGACTACGAGCGTATGCCCTTTTGCCAGCGGATTGATGTCCAGAAATGCGTAGTAGTTCTCATCCTCGGCCACCTTGTAGCTGGGGATCTCTCCGTTTATGATACGGGTGAATATCGTTGCCATAAAAACTGTTTTTAGGATTCTTCCTTGAATTTCGGATGCAGTATTTCCGAGTATATGATTGCCTTGCGCAGATCGAAGTCGTGAAGAATATCCTGCGTATGGCTGTTTTTTGGCCTCTCTGAGGCGTGGAAGTCAGCCTGGAGGGGTGTTGTAGTGGCGGAGGGCTTTTGAATGGTTTTTACCACCTTTTTGAGCGGATTGTCGCGCGTTGCAGTCATGGTCGGATGTTGTCCGGCCGCTTTTTGCGGGGCGGGCGTTGTCGCTCCATGTGCAGTCGGCGGGACGATCGGTTTGATCTCGATTTTGGGCCATGCCTCCTTGTGGGGAGCCTGCTGCGCTGCTTTCTTCCCTTTCCGTACGGTGCCGAAGACCAGGCTGCCGATGATGACGGCAAGCGAGAAGAGGGTCCAGAGAGTATCGGCGATCGAATCCATATTACCTTAATTAATACTTCGTTTAACCGAAGCTATTCCTTTAATCTGTCGTATTTTATCCATTAGTGCATTCAGGCTGTCGGCATCCTTTACATAGAGACTGATTGTCCCCTCGAAAATGTTGTCGTGGGTCTGGATGTTAATTTCGCGGATGTTGATGCTGAAATCTTCGCTGACCACTTTGGCCAGGTCGAGCAGCATGTTCGTGCGGTCGATGCCCCGTATCTGCAGGGTTGACAGGTAGGAGACGGCCTTGTGTTGCGACCATTTGATCTCGTCTTTCAGGATATTCTTGCCGTATTGGGCGGCCAGACGGTCCAGCTCCGGACAATTGGCCTTGTGAACGATGATCTTGTGGCTCTCGGGATCCTTGATGCCGACCACGCTGTCGCCCGGCAGTGGTTTGCAGCACTCCGCCATGACGAACTGCGGTTCAAGCGGCACCTGGGCCGCTGCCTGCTGGTCGGGTTGCAGCGCCTGCTCCTGCTGATCGGCTTCGCCCCCCTCTTCACGATCCTTTTTGTTGATGAAAAGGGTCCAGAACTTGAGGATCTTGCTGGCGGAATTGACCTTGAGGGCCTTGTCCAGATCTTTCAGGTCGACGATTCCCGCACCGATCTTGCTGTAGAGCTCCTCCTTGTTGCTGCACTCGTAGATCGGAATGATCTTGCGCAGGACACGTCCGCTGAGCTGTACGTTGAGTTGCTGCATCCGCTCCTCTAGCAGTTGCATGCCCCGTTCGATGTTGTTTTGACGCTCGCGTTTGAGGAAGTTCTTGATTCCCTGCTTGGCCTTGCTCGTGGTGACGATGTCGAGCCACTCGGCTTTCGGACGAGCGTTGTCGGCGGTGATGATCTCAATCTGGTCGCCGCTGTTGATCTGTGTGGTGATCGGCTCGATCTTGTGGTTGATCTTCGCGCCGATGGCGCTGTTGCCGATCTTCGAGTGAATGTCGTAGGCAAAGTCGAGGGCCGTGGCGCCGTATGGCATCTTGCGGGCCTCGCCTTTGGGGGTAAATACGACTATCTCAGATGTATATAGCGATAACTTGAAGTTATCCAGGAAGTCGACGGCGTTTTCCGTCGGACTGTTAAGGGCATCGCGTATCTTTTTAAGCCAGCGGTCGAACTCATCCTCATCGTTCGACAGCGAGGCGTGCTTGTATTTCCAGTGGGCGGCGAATCCCCTTTCGGCGATCTCCTCCATGCGCTGGGTGCGGATCTGCACCTCGACCCAGGCGCCGTCGGGGCCCATGACCGTCGAGTGCAGCGCCTCGTAGCCGTTGGCCTTGGGCATGCTGATCCAGTCGCGCAGGCGATCCGGTTTGGGGGTATAGATGTCGGTGATGGTCGAGAAGATCTGCCAGCACTGGGTCTTCTCCGACGGGAAGGCCAGCGGCTGGAAGACGATGCGGATGGCAAACAGGTCGTAAACCTCCTCGAAGGGGATCTGTTTGCGCTGCATCTTGCTCCAGATCGAGTAGATACTCTTCACCCGGCCCGAGATCTCGAAGTTGATGTGGTCGCGCTTGAGCGCCTCGATGATCGGGGCGTTGAATTTGTTGATGAAGGCGTCGCGCTGTTTCTTGGTCGCTTCCAGTTTCTTGGAGATCTCGGCATACTGAACCGGGAAGCGGTACTTCATGCAGAGATCCTCGAGTTCGGTTTTGATGGCATACAGTCCCAGCCGGTAGGCCAGCGGCGCGAAGAGATAGAGTGTCTCGCCCGTGATCTTGATCTGCTTGTTGACCGGCATCGACCCCAGGGTGCGCATGTTGTGCAGACGGTCGGCGATCTTGATCAGGATGACCCGCACGTCGTTCGAGAGGGTCAGCAGCACCTTGCGGAAGTATTCGGCCTGCTCCGAGGTGTCGGCGTTGAATACCCCCGACATTTTGGTCAGACCGTCCACCATCTCGGCGATCTTCGGGCCGAACGTGCGCTCCATATCCTCGATCGTGTACTCCGTATCCTCCACCACATCGTGCAGCAGCGCAGCCGCCACCGACTTGACGCCCAGCCCGATCTCGTCCACGACGATCTTGGCGACGGCTATCGGATGCAGCAGATAGGGTTCGCCCGAACGACGCCGAACCTCTCCGTGGGCCTCCTTGGCCAGGAAAAAGGCCCTTTTGATGAGTTCCCAGTCTTCGTCGTTCTTACAGATTTTCGCCCGGGTGCACGACTCAAGCAAGTCGTCCCACTTCTCCTTGATCAATCTCTCGTCCTCTTCCGTAAAGTTCATCTCATCCGAATCGTTTAAAGTCGTTATTTAGAACCTCCCGTTGCGGGTCTTGTATCCCGCGCAACCGGCGGAGAACACCTTTGTCCGGCTGCACCCGGTCCGATGCAGCCGGCTTGTCGCGGTCTATGCCTCTTTTTTCGGCGCGGCCATCGCTTCGCGAACCTTTACCTCGATCTCGTCACGGAGCGCCTCGTCGTTCTTGAGAGCCTCCTTCACGCTGTCGCGGCCCTGGCCGATCTTGCGGTCGCCGTACGAGAACCACGATCCCGCCTTCTTGATGATGCCGTAGTCGACACCCAGGTCGATGATCTCTCCGATCTTGGAGATACCCTCGCCGAACATGATATCGAACTCCGCCTTCTTGAACGGAGGTGCCACCTTGTTCTTGACGATCTTGACGCGCGTGCGGGTTCCCAGCTGCTCTTCGCCGTCCTTGATGACCGATACGCGCCGGATGTCGATGCGCACGCTGGCATAAAATTTCAAGGCGTTACCGCCTGTGGTGGTTTCGGGGTTGCCGTACACGACACCGATCTTGTCACGCAGCTGGTTGATGAAGATGCAGACGGTCTTGGTCTTCGAGATACTGGCCGTCAGCTTGCGCAGCGCCTGGGACATCAGACGTGCCTGCAGGCCCATCTTCGAGTCGCCCATCTCCCCTTCGATCTCCGCTTTCGGAGTCAGTGCCGCCACCGAGTCGATGACGATGATGTCGATGGCGCTCGAACGGATCAGCGAGTCGGCAATTTCGAGCGCCTGCTCGCCGTTGTCGGGCTGCGAGATGAGCAGATTGTCCACATCGACGCCCAGCTGCTGGGCATAGGAGCTGTCGAAGGCGTGCTCCGCATCGATGAAGGCGGCAATGCCGCCCGCCTTCTGGGCTTCGGCGATGGCGTGGATCGCCAGGGTCGTCTTACCCGAGGACTCCGGACCGAAGATCTCGATCACACGTCCTTTGGGGTATCCGCCCACGCCGAGGGCCATGTCGAGCGTAATGGAGCCCGACGGAATGACCGGAATGTCAGCTACTTCGGCGCTGTTCATCCGCATGATCGAGCCTTTGCCGAAGTCCTTCTCGATCTTCTCCATCACGGCGTTGAGTACTTTCAGCTTGTCGCTGTTTACAGGTGTCTTTTCTGCCATATGTTTCTGTTCTGTTTTTGATCTTTTTTAATGAGGATATTCCCTTTCAAAGTTAAGGAAAAAATTGCAAATATCTCCATCCGGGGCCCTATTTATCGGCGCGGCGAGACTTGGTTGTGGATTTTGTGCCTCTTGGCGCGCATCACACTCCTTTCCCGGGGAGACAGTTTATAGGTTCCGATCCAAGTTGTCGGCCGGCAAACCGGCGAAGACTCCGCCGGCTGGTCGTAGAATGTAAAGAGTGAAAAGGGATTGGCGTGCTACCCTATGCCTGCTGAGCCAGCACCAGCTTCTCGAGCTCCTCCATCTGCTGCTGGAACGCCTTGTCCGTTTCGAGCTGGTTGGAGACCGCCTTGCAGGAGTGCAGTACGGTGGCGTGGTTGCGTCCGCCGATGGCTGCGCCGATCGAGATGAGCGGCGCCTTGGTGTGCTGCTTGGCCAGGTACATGGCAATCTGACGCGCCTGGGCCACGTCGCGGGTGCGCTCGGGTGAGTTCAGACGCTCGGGATCGATCTTCAGGTAGTTGCATACCACCGCGATGATCTGCTCGATCGTGATCTCCTTCTGGCAGACGTGAACATACATCTTCAGAATCTCGCGGGCAAGCGTCGGGGTGATCTTGCGCCCGAGGAACGAAGCCTGCGCAACCAGAGCCGACAATGCCCCCTCGATCTCGCGGATATTCGCCGAGATGTTTTCGGCCAGGTAGTCGACCACCTCCTCCGACAGGTCGGCGTTCAGGCGGCGGGCTTTGGCCTTGATGATCTTCACCTTGGTCTCGAAGTCCGGCGTATTGACCTGCGTCGAAAGTCCCCACTTGAATCGGGTCAGCAGTCGCTGTTCGATGTCTTTCAGCTCGACGGGCGGCTTATCCGAGGTGAGGATCAGCTGCTTGCCGGCCAACTGCAGGTGGTTGAAGATGTTGAAGAAGGCGTTCTGCGTACCGGTTTTTCCGGTGAGCTCCTGGATATCGTCGATGATCAGGATGTCGATCATCTGATAGAAGTGGATGAAATCCGGGATCTCTCCGTTCTTGTAGGCGGTCTGGAACTGGGCCTGGAACTTGTTCATCGAGACATACAGAACCTGCAGCTCGGGGTGACGCTGACGTACCTCGTGGCCGATGGCCTGTACGATATGGGTCTTTCCGAGACCGGAGTTACCATATATATATAAGGGGTTGAAGGGCGTGTTTCCCGGATCGATCGCCACGGCCATGCCGGCCGAGCGGGCCAAACGGTTGCACTCCCCCTCGATGAAGGTGGCAAAGGTGTAGTTCGGATTGAGCTGCGGATCGATAATGATCTTCTTGAGTCCCGGAATTACGAACGGATTTTTTATATTTGCGGTGTTCGTCTGCGTATTGAACTGCGAAATGGCAGTCGTGTCGGCGCTCTCCGAGATTGGCACACTCTGTGCATCGGATTTGGGTACGGCATAGTGGAGCCGGATCTCCTGTCCGTAGAGTTGCGAGATGATCGGACGCAGAAACGGGATGTAGTGCTTCTCGATCTGGTAGACGTAGCTCATGTTGGGAACCCGCAGACGCAGCGTTTTACCGTCGAATTCCAGGGGCACGATGGGCTTGAACCACTTCACAAACTCCTCCTCGGTGGTCTGTGATTTGATTCGATCCAGGCAGTCCTGCCACTTCTCGCGATATGTCTGCGTAGGGATTAACATGAAGAGTGAGGGTTCCTTTTTGGTAACGCAAAGTTGTAAATAAATTTGTGAAAATGCAGGAGCAAAATGCTTGCAAAAAAAGATATTTTTGCTATGGTCAAATGAGTGTTTTTTTTAAGTCGTTGATAGTGAATATTGGACAAAAATTACGATCTTTGCCTATAAGAATTTTGGAAGACAAAGGTCTTTCGGTATAAAGAAAACTAATGATAAGATGAAAACTGATTTGGAACAATTGGTCATGTCGAAAGCCCAGAAATGGCTGGACGGCAACTATGACGAGGAGACGAAGAAGCAGGTCAAGTACTTGATTGACAATGATAAAAAGGAGTTGTTCGAGAGTTTCTACAAGGATCTCGAGTTCGGTACGGGCGGTCTGCGCGGCATCATGGGCGTGGGAACGAACCGCATGAACGTCTACACGGTAGGCGCTGCCACACAGGGTCTTTCGAACTACCTGAAGAAGAACTTCGAGGGCGAGCAGATCAAGGTGGTCGTGAACCACGACAGCCGCAATAATTCGCGCATGTTTGCCGAGCGTGTGGCCGACATCTTTGCCTCGAACGGATTCACCGTCTATCTCTTCGACGCACTGCGTCCGACACCCGAATTGAGCTTCGCGATCCGGGAGCTCGGATGCCAGTCCGGCGTGGTCATTACCGCCTCGCACAACCCGAAGGAGTACAACGGTTACAAGGCCTACTGGGTCGACGGTGCGCAGGTCACCGCCCCCCACGATCGCAACATCATCGACGAGGTGGAGAAGATCACCGAGGTCGACCAGGTGCTGCGCGGCAAGAACCCCGAGAACATCCATATCCTGGATGCGAAGTTCGACGAACTCTACCTGAACAAGATCCACGAGCTGTCGCTCTCGCCCGAGAGTGTCAAACGTTACCACGACATGACGATCGTCTACTCGCCGATGCACGGTGCCGGTGTACGGCTCGTCCCCGAGTCGCTGCGCCGTTTCGGCTTCAGGAACGTTCACATGGTCCCCGAACAGGCGGTTATCGACGGCAACTTCCCGACGGTCGAGTCTCCGAACCCCGAGGAGCGCAAGACGATGACGATGGCCATCGACCTGGGCAAACGGTTGAAGGCGGATCTGGTGCTGGCGACCGACCCCGATTCGGACCGTATCGGTGTGGCGCTGCCCGATGAGAATGGCGACTATGTGCTTCTGAACGGCAATCAGACACTGGTGCTGCTGATGACCTACCAGTTGACCCGTTGGTCGGAGCTGGGGCGTCTGAACGGCAAGCAGTATGTGGTCAAGACGATCGTTACGACCGAGATGGTCGATGCCATTGCCAAATATTACAAGGTGAAGTGCTTCGAGTGCCTCACCGGCTTCAAGTACATTGCCAAGGTCATCCGCAACCACGAGGGAACCGACATGCAGTACATCGGCGGCGGCGAGGAGAGCTTCGGCTACATGGCCGGCGACTATGTCCGCGACAAGGATGGCGTATCGGCCTGCTCGCTGGCGGCCGAGGCGGCTGCCTGGGCACGCGATACGATGGGTATCTCGCTCTACGAGTGGCTCAAGCGGCTCTACGTGCAGTTTGGGTTCTACCGCGAGGGGTTGGTATCCGTCGTGCGGAAGGGCAAGGAGGGTGCCGACCAGATCCAGCAGATGATGGTCGACTACCGCCAGACGCCTCCCACGGAGATTCTCCACTCGCCGGTGGTGAAGATCAACGACTTCAAGAGCCTTGAGACGACCGACGTGCGTACGGGACGGAAGGAGCCGCTCGTACAGGATGCCAGCAACGTGCTGCAGTGGTTCACCGAGGACGGAACGCGCGTATCGGTGCGTCCGTCAGGTACGGAGCCCAAGATCAAGTACTATTTCGGGGTGAAGGCTATCCTCCCCTCCGTGGCCGATTTCGACAGGGTCGACGCCGACCTGGAGGCCA
Source organism: Rikenellaceae bacterium (assembly GCA_963926835.1). Taxonomy (GTDB): domain Bacteria; phylum Bacteroidota; class Bacteroidia; order Bacteroidales; family Rikenellaceae; genus Alistipes. Next base: position 29,233 of record CAWUYY010000020.1, read on the forward strand.
AGATCGAGGAGATCAAGCGCGAACTGAAGCTCGAATAGCCGGGGCAATCCGTGTGTAAAGAGAGTTCCGCATCCTCTCCGGGTGCGGAGCTCTCTTTTATATAGGTGCGGGGAGAATGTCTATTGTATCCCCTTCTGGGTGCAGATTTATGGCCGGTGGGTCTTGGATTTTGCCCCTTGTCGTGTTAAATTTGTACAAACGATAAATGAGTTGTTATGAAATCCAGACCGAAATTCCTGCTCATGCTGCTTGCAGCATTATTCTGTCTCGGTGCGACCTCCTGCGTCGTTCAGAGGCCCCCTCATCGTCATCCGCATCACAAGGAGGTGCCCCCTCCGCCCGGCCATGCCAAGAAGATACATGGGAAAAAGTCGGCCAAAAAGGAGGCTCCCGGTCATCATAAGGAGAAGCATCCCCGAAAACATCCTCATCAGTTCAGATAAGGGCGGTGCAAATAGACAGAAAACCTCTTTCGAGGCTCCGTAGGGAGCTCTTCGAAAGAGGTTTTTCCGTATCCGTAGTGGATGGGTTGCGTGGCTACTCCTTGCTTCGGAGGGCCTTCAGACGCTCGGTCAACAGCGGAATGACCTTCTTCACATCGCCGACGATACCTACATCGGCTACCTGGAAGATCGGTGCGAACTTGTCCTTGTTGATCGCGATGATCATGTCGGACTCCTCCATGCCGGCCAGGTGCTGGATGGCACCCGAGATACCGCAGGCGAAGTAGACGTCCGGACGAACCGTCTTACCGGTCTGGCCGACCTGACGGTCGTGCGTGATGATGCCGGCATCGACCATGGCGCGCGACGAGGATACCTCGGCACCGATCGTCTTGGCCATCTCACGCAGCATGTCGAATCCCTCCTGGTTGCCGACACCGCGGCCGCCCGATACGAGGATCTTCGCCTCGGTAATATCGACCAGATTCTTCTGCTCCTTGACCGTCTTGATCAGTTTAACCCGGAACTTGGATTTGTCGAAGTCAATCGCAACGGCCTCGATGTTGCCCTTGCGCGCCGTGTCGCGAAGGCCGATCTTCATCACGCCCGGACGCACGGTCGACATCTGCGGACGGTGCTCCTTGCAGACGATCGTCGCCATCAGGTTGCCGCCGAATGCCGGACGCGTCATCATCAGGTTGCGATCCTCCGAGATGGCCAGATCCGTACAGTCGGCCGTAAGACCCGTCTCCAGACGGGCCGACAGACGCGGACCCAGGTCACGGCCGATCGTCGTTGCGCCGATCAGCAGGATGCTCGGGTTGTAGCGGTTTACGATCTGGCAGATGGCCTGAGCGTAGGGCTCGGTCAGATACGACTCCAGTTCGGGTGCATCGACGCACAGAACCGTGTCGGCACCGTAGTAGATGCACTCCTGGGCCAGGTTCGAGATCCCCTTGCCCAGCAGGATGGCGCAAACCTGCTCACCCAGCTCGTCGGCCAGTTCGCGGGCCTTGCCCAAAAGTTCCAAAGCAACACTCTGAATAACCCCTTCGCGTTGCTCTACAAAAACATATACGTTTTTACTTGCTGACTTATCCATGGTGTTGTTTTAGATTATGTATTTCTCTTTCAGTTTGTTGATAATGATATCCACCGCCTCGGCCGGCTCGACCTCGTAAACCTGGCCGGCTGCCTTCAGCGCCTTGCCGAACGATTTGGCCACGCGCGTGGGCGAACCGTTCAGACCGATCTTCTTCTCGTCCACGGTGATGTTGTCGAAGCCCCACGTCTCGATCGGCTTGTCGAACGCCTCCACGATGCCGCGTACGGTCATGTAGCGCGCCTTGTTGGCCGACGAAAGAACGGTCAGCACGCACGGTGCATCGACCTCCAGAATCTGGTAGCCGTCCTCAATCGCCTTGCGGACCGTGAAGGTCTTCTTGCCGTCGAACTGCAGATCCTCCACATAGGTTACCTGCGGCAGGTCGAGGTGCTCGGCGATCTGGGGACCTACCTGAGCCGTATCACCGTCGATAGCCTGACGGCCGGTGATGATCAGGTCGTAGTCCAGTGCCCGCAGCGCACCTGCCAGCGTGTTGGAGGTTGCCAGCGTATCGGCGCCGGCGAACTTGCGGTCGGAGAGCAGGATCGCCTTGTCGGCACCCATGGCGAAGGCCTCGCGCAGAATGGCCTCGGCCTGCATGGGACCCATGGTCAGTACGGTAACCTCTGCTCCGAACTTGTCCTTGAGCTGCAAGGCCATCTCCAGACCGCCCTTGTCATCGGGGTTCATAATGCTGGGAACACCCTCGCGGATCATCGTTCCCTTCACCGGATCGAGTTTGATCTCAGTCGTATCCGGTACCTGTTTAATGCAAACTACTATTTTCATGATTGTGAACCTTTATTTCTTTAATAAAGCACTGGAAATAACCATGCGCTGTACCTCGGACGTACCTTCGTAGATCTCGGTGATCTTGGCATCGCGCATCATTCTCTCAACCGGATATTCGCGGGTATAGCCGTATCCGCCGTGGAACTGTACGGCCTTGGTGGTCATCTCCATGGCCGTTTCGGCGGCGAAGAGTTTGGCCATGGCGGCATCGACCGAGAAGGGCAACTTGCGATCCTTCTTGAATGCGGCCGAGCGAACCAGCAGACGGGCTGCCTGGATCTTGGTCTGCAGGTCGGCCAGCTGGAACTGCGTATTCTGGAACTGACCGATCGTGCGTCCGAACTGTTTACGCTCTTTTACATATTTCACCGTCTCGTCCATCGCGCCCTGAGCGATACCCAGTGCCTGAGCGGCGATTCCGATACGGCCGCCGTCGAGGGTTTTCATGGCAATGCCGAAGCCTTTGCCCTCCTGTCCGAGCAGGTTCTCCTTCGGAACGATGCAGTTCTCGAAGATCAGCTCCGTGGTTGCCGAAGCGCGGATACCCATCTTCTTCTCCTTCTTGCCGATCGAGAATCCGGGGAAGCCCCGCTCGACGATGAAGGCCGAGATGCCGCGCGTGCCGGCCGACTTGTCGGTCATGGCGAAGATGACATAGACCTGTGCCTCACTACCGTTGGTGATGAAGATTTTCGATCCGTTCAGGATGTAGTTGTCTCCATCCTTGACAGCCATCGTCTGCTGGGCCGAGGCATCCGTACCGGCGTTCGGCTCCGTAAGACCAAATGCACCCAGCCACTCGCCGGAGGTCAGTTTGGTCAGGTATTTCTCTTTCTGTTCGGGGGTTCCGAATTCGTAGATCGGAGCGGCGCACAGCGACGTGTGGGCCGATACGATCACACCCGTGGTGGCACATACGCGCGAAAGCTCCTCGACGGCCATCGTGTACATGATGTTGTCGCCGCCTGCTCCGCCGTATTCTGCCGGGAACGGAATACCCATGATACCGAGTTTGGCCATCTTCTCGACGGTTTCCTTCGGGAAACGTTCCGTTTCGTCGATCTCTGCAGCCAGAGGTTTCACCTCTTTTTCTGCAAATTCGCGAATCATTTGCAGAAACAGTTCCTGTTGTTTAGTGAGTGAAAAATCCATATGTTAGCTTCTCATTGGTTTTAAATCGTCGGATATGATGAGG
>CAWUYY010000021.1:0-7749 GCA_963926835.1 Rikenellaceae bacterium
GTAGGATATACGGTAATGAAAGGTTTATACGGTCTCGACCGTTCTTCTTCAACAACCTAACACTTTATCTATCAAAAACTTATAAAACAACGCTTATAAGTCTCAAAAAAGCCCCCTTCCGTTGAGGTCGGGGACTTTTTTTGTTGTTGAGGGGGAGCGAGGGGCGCTTTGCCGGATCTGCATCTCTTCGTTGTGCGGCGATTCTTCTCGGCGGGGAATCGGTGCCTCTTTCTCGGAGGCGCAGGGGCTTGTAAGCTCTCTGTATGCTCCCTGTTTCCCCTGCTCCGTGAGACTTCTGCACTTCTGCTGCCTTCCGCCTCCTTTTGCGGGCGAGGACTGTTACTCCCGCACCTTGTAGACCACGTAGATGTGATCCTCGGGCAGGGCGTAGCGTTTGCGCTCTTCGGCCGGGAGGGCGGCGGCGAAGTCGATGTCCGCCACCTCGAAGCCGACGCTGCGGATCCGGTCGGCATAGTCGCGGCCGTAGATGCGGCGGTGGTCGTATTGTCCGAAGATGCGGGTGCGCTCGGCCGGATCGGTGATCGAGTCATCCTCGAAGGTGTGCTCCCGCGTGCAGTCGATCGGCGAGAGGAGGATTCCCCAGCCGCCCGGCCGCATGATGCGGTAGAGCTCCCGCAGCGCCTTGCGGTCATCCTCCACATGCTCGAGGATGTGGTTGCAGAGGATTACGTCGGCAAAATCCGCTTCGAGCGGAATCTGCTGGATGTCGAAGTGCAGGTCGGCCAGCGGACTCTCCAGATCGGCGGTCAGGTATTGGCCCGGATGTTCGCGGTAGTGCTCCCGCAGGCGGCGCATCAGGCAGACCTCGGGGGCGATGTGCAGCAGACGCGGAAATTCGCTCAGCAGGTTGGTCTCGCGGGTGAAGTAGAGCCACAGCAGACGGTGCCGTTCGAGCGAGAGGCAGCGCGGACAGAGGGCGTTCGAGCGCGACTTCACGTAGCCGTAGGGGAGAAACTTGCGTCGTTTGGCCCCGCAGATCGGACACTCGACCCCGCGTCCGAGGTAGAACAGACCGAGCAGCGGCACCACGCCCCCGGCAATGCGTTGCAGAAGGGTGCGCGGCAGGTGGTTGAGCACCCAGCGAATCAATCGTTTCATCTTATTCGGTAATTTTCTTGAGCTCTTCTTCCGTTTTGGTCAGCCGTTCACGGCAGAGGGCGATCAGTTCGGTGGCACGTTTGACCTCTTGGGTCAGAACGTCCACGCTCATCTCCTCGCGGCGGAAGCGGTCGAGGATCTGTTCGATCTCGCCCATGGCTTCGGTATAGGAAATCTCTCTCTTTTCCATATGTGAGTGGGTTGCTTATTTGACAATCGTTTCGAAGGATCCGTCGGCCAGATCGACCTGCAGACACTCTCCGGAGGTAATCTCCGATACGGAGCGGAGTGCCTCTCCGTTTCGGCGGACAACGGCGAATCCGAGTTTGAGAATGTGTCGGGGCGAGCGGCTCTCGACCAGTTCGGCAGCCGAGGCAAGACGGGTCGTCTCCCGACGCAGCAGTTCGCGGCTCGATTGGCCGAGCTCCTCCGCATAGCGGCGGAGCGTCTCGTTGCAGCGCAGCAGCAGGATCTGCGAGAGGTGCTCCAGCTCGTTGCGTTGCTGTTGCAGCCGCAGCTCCTCGCGACGGAACGTGGCGACGGTCGCATCGCGCAGCTGGAGTGCCGCCAGTTCGAGCCATCCATCCACCTCGGCCATGCGGTCGATGAGCCATCCGGCCACGGCCGTCGGGGTCTTCTGCGGGGTGTGCGCCACCATGTCGGCAACGCTCGTATCCTTGTCGTGGCCGATGCCGGTCAGAACGGGCAGCGGGAACTGGGCGATGTGGGCGCAGAGCCGGTAGGCGTTGAAGCAGTTCAGGTCGCTGGCCGAACCGCCGCCCCGAATCAGCACCACCGCGTCGAACTCCTCGATCCGGTCGGCGATGGCATCCAGCGCCGCGATGATCGACTCCTCGGCGCCGGCCCCCTGCATGAAGGCATCGAAGAGGGTGAGACGGAAGGTGTAGCGGCTTTTGCCGATCTCCTTGCAGAAATCCTGATAACCGGCCGCCTGGCGGCTCGAGACGATGGCGATGCGCTGCACCACGCGGGGCATCTGAAGTTCGTGGTTCATCTCCCAGACTCCGTCCTTCTGCAGCTGCTCGATCGTGAACTGGCGCTGACGCTCCATGTCGCCGAGCGTGAAGGCGGGGTCGATGTCGGTGATGTTGAGCGAGAAGCCGTACAGTTCGTGGTAGGTGACCGTCACCTTGGCCAGGATGCGGATGCCGGCGGCGAGGCGCTGGCCGGTCTGAGCCTCGAAGTAGCCGGCGATGCGGGGATAGAACGAGCGCCAGATGACGGCCCTCGCCTGCGAGAGCGGAACGCCGTTCTCGCCCCCCTTCTCGACCAGCTCCAGGTAGCAGTGGCCCGAGTAGTTGACCTTGATCTCGGCGATCTCGGCGCTGACCCACAGCGGGAGGGCGAACGCCTGGTTGAGCGTCGCCTTGACCATCTTCTGGAGCTGCGATAGTGTCACGTATTGCTGCATGAGACAAAGGTAGCAAATTTCCGCTCTCGATGGGATCCGGCGGCTCCGGTTTTGGGTGGATCGGGGCAAAATTTGGAAATCCGGATTTTTTTTCGGATATTTATAAAGTACACCTAATTAAACCATTGCCTATGAAACGAATTTTCTACTTTTTATTTTGTCTGACGTTTGTTGCGGCAAGCGTCGCTTCGTGGTCCTGCACCGAGGAGGAGACCCAGCCCGAGAAGCCTCCCACGGATACGCCCGACGATCCGGACGACGGGGATGATCCGAATCCAGACCCCGATCCCGGCTCCGGTTTCAGTGGAATGCTGGACCGTTGCGGTGCAGCGCTCTTCTTCGGCGGTGAGCTGGACAACTACTACCTGGCTCTGGCCAATACCGAGGCCGTATTCGAGGATCAGATATGTGTGCCGGCCAAGGAGGGTGTGGTGCTCTACCTCGATCTGTACAGTGAGAAGTATTCCGAGCCGGGCAATATCCGGATCAAGGAGGGAAGCTACACCATGTCGATCGAACCCCGTGCGGGGAGTTGCGTGATGGAGTATACCTTTGCCCTCATGCGTGATGCCTCCGGGCAGACCACCTCGATCGATTTTGCAGTCGGTACGGTCGACGTCCTTTATGAGGGGGATTTGTGCCGCATCGAGGCCACCTTCACCAGTGCGGAGAATGTCGAGTATACGTTCTACTACAGGGGCAAGCTCGAGTTCGAGGATCAGACTCCGCCGGTTGAGGCGGACGATGTGCTGCGCGAGAATGTCGATGTCGAGCTGACCTCCAGCCTGGGACACCACTACCGCGATGCACTGCTCAACCCCGATGCCGATATCGTGGTGCTCAACTTCTCGGACGTGGCGCTTGACGATCAGGGCAAGCTGACCGAGCCGGGCGTGCTGCTCACCCTGCAGCTCAATACCGAGCCGGTACCCGATCCGGAGTATCCGATCCTCTTCCCGGGCACGTATCGTGTCTCGGCCGATATGGGGCAGAGTACCCTCACCCCCGGCGTAGATTATGACCTCTATGTCGACGGCAGCTTCTGCGCCAAGGCTTCGGCCGATGGCTCGACCCTCTACGGATTGATCGCCGGCGGACAGGTCGAGATCGCCCAGGAGGGGATCTGGGACTACCGCGTGACGGTCGATCTGACTACCGTCGAAGGGGTTTCGGTCAAGGGTACCTATGTGGGGCCGATCGACCTGATTGCCGACAATACGGGGGTAGTCGAGCCGGATGACAACATCTCCAAACTCCAGTCGGATTATGCCGTCGATCTCTCTGCGGCAACGATGGGTCAGGCCGAGTATTCGGGGGATCTCTATTTCGTCGGCTCGGACAGCTGGAAGATTCGGATCGGCTCCGACGGAGGGGACATAATGGTCTTCGACCTCTTTGCCGAGCCCGGTGACGGCACCAGCCTGCCGGCGGCACTCTATACGACGACGATGAGCTACGAGGCCGGTTCGTACATGCCCGGAACGCTCGACTTCGACAACAACCCCGAGGGAACCTGGCTGCTCAATGCAGCAGCTCCGCTGGCTCCGGCCATGGACGGTTGGGTCGACGTGACGGTCGATTCGGATGGAGTCTATACGTTTGAATTCGAGTTCTTTGATGGCGCCTATCCGACGGTGCACGCCTTTACGGGACGCTGGACGGGACCGCTGCAGGTTGAGAACGTAAGCCCCTTCGCCATGTCGAGTGTGAAGCGTACGGCTCCCCGCGCGGAGGCATTGTCGGGAACGCCGAGGAGTGTGTCTGCTACTCCGAAATCACAGGTGGCAGCCTCGCTGCGCAAGGCTGTACGGTAGGAGAAGCGTATCGGTTGAAAAAAGAGAGGCCTGCATTCGTTTTTGCAGGCCTCTCTTTTATGTGTCGGGTTGCTCAGATCCAGTGGTCGAGCAGGATTCCGATGGTGAGCAGCGCTCCGAAGAGCATGATGTTGCGGGCCGTCTCGCCGAGGCAGATGTTCAGCTCGTCGCCGTGGTCGATGCGGACCATCTTGCGCCAGGTGGCGATGTGGAAGAAGAGGTAGGGCAGCGGCAGCAGGGCGGCCACGAACTGTTTCTCGGCCAGCAGCGTGAGACAGAGGGCAGCGGCTGTAACGCCCAGCAGCAGGTAGCCCCAACGGCCGAATGCGGCCCCGAGGTAGACGACGATCGTGCGCTTGTTGCAGCGGCGATCCTCCTCGCGGTCGCGGAAGTTGTTGATCATGAGCATCGTGTCGATCACCAGTCCCAGGGCCAGCGCGACGACCGTGATCTCCCATCCCCACATGCCTGTTTGCAGGTAGTAGGTGAATCCGACGGGGATCACGCCGAAGAAGAGGATGACGGCCACGTCGCCCAGTCCGTGGTAGGCGAGCGGCCAGGGGCCGGCCGTGTAGAAGTAGGCGAAGATGACACAGGCGACGCCGACGGCGATCAGCCACAGGTCCCATCCGCTCAGGGCCAGCAGACCGATGCCCACGGCGCACGAGGCGAGGGTGAAGAGTCCGATGCCGGCCTTCATCGCCGGGAGGGTGATGTAACCCTTGGCGAAGGCGCGGTCGGGACCGAGGCGGTCGGGTTGGTCGGCTCCGCGCTGAAAGTCGCAGAGGTCGTTTACCAGATTGGCCGTGCATTGCATCAGCAGAGCGAACAGAAGGCACAACAGAGCCGTTCCGAGGTGGAATCCGCCGTCGGCGAAGGCCATGGCCGATCCGACCAGGGCCAGGATGACCGAATTGCCGAGGCTGTAGGGGCGGACGGCCAGAATCCAGGCAGAGAGCGAGTTTGTTTTCATGTGGTTGAGCTTTATAGCAGTTTTTTCGTTGGGTCGAGTTGCGGACAAAGGTAATAAAATTCGCTTTCCCTCCTAATTTCGGCCGATCAAATCCCGATCGGAACGCTCCGGGCAAAACGAGGGCGCAGTCGGACTGTTGTCGCTGCGCCTTGCCGTGTGGTTCGTCTCTCTCCCCTTACTGAATGATGATGGCCCGTTCGCGGGACAGTTCCCGTCCTTCGGGCAGCTGCACCTGCAGCACCCCTTCGGTTGCGATAGGCTGTCCGTCGCGCAGGGCGGGCTGCCAGCGGGGTGCCTGCTCGACCGCCTTGGCGACGCGACGCCTCAGACGGCGGTCGGTAACCTCCAGATCGTCGGTCAGTTGAGTCTCGCCCGTCTCGGTGACCGTGTAGCGGATAACAACTCTTGCCACGGGCAGGGGATCCTCCCATTCGACGTGGTCGGCGATGTAGCGGTTGAAGCTCCCCTCCGCCTCGGGGAAGCGGGCCGGCGTGTCGCAGTGCAGCGTTATGACGATCACCCCGTTCGATGCCTCCTGTCCGTAGCGGGCGATCAGCGCCTCGTCGACCGGGAGCATCGAGGTGCTCTCGATCTCTTCGGGCTGGATGTCGCTGATGTCGTGGCGGATCTCCCCGTTGACCAGGTAGAGCGGAGCCTGTGACGATGCCTGCGTAGCGGCTGCCAGCAGCGCCAGCAGGAGTGTTATCGTGAATTTTCTCATGGATCAGGTGCTTTTTTGAAGGAAACGGGATTGCAGGCGGGGTTATTGCCCCTTCGGCCGAAGCGGCGGGCTATCGGGCCTCCTCCCACTGGAAGTGCTTCATGTCGACCCGGCCGTCACGGGTGAAGCGCACCCCCTCCTTTTCGAGCTCGGTCCGCTGTCCGCTCCATCCGGGAGCGGTGCCTCCCCGGCTGTTCACAACCCGGTGGCAGGGGAGCTGCCTCGCGGCCGGGGCATTTTTCATCGCCAGACCGACGTGGCGGGCCTGGGTCGGCTGACCGATCAGTCGGGCGATCTGTCCGTAGGTGACGACCCGTCCCGACGGAATCTGCCGGACCACGTCGTAGACCTCTTCGTCGAAATCGAATGCGGGCGAAAGCATGGGAACCTGCGGGCGGAAACTCTCCGGAGCGGACGGCGATTGTCCGTTACAGTTCGCTCTCCTTGAGCCGTTCGGCGTTTTCGGCCACGATCAGGTGGTCGATGCAGTCCTGGATGTCGCCGTCCATGAAGGCGGCCAGGTTGTAGATCGTGTAGTTGATGCGGTGGTCGGTGATACGTCCCTGCGGATAGTTGTAGGTGCGGATCTTGGCCGAGCGGTCACCCGTCGATACCATCGTCTTGCGTTTCGAGGCGATCTCGTCGAGGTATTTCGAGTATTCGAGGTTGAAGACGCGCGTACGCAGCTCCTCGAAGGCCTTGTCGAAGTTCTTGAGCTGCGACTTCTGGTCCTGGCACTGTACGACGATACCCGTCGGGATGTGGGTCAGACGGATGGCCGAATAGGTCGTATTGACGGACTGTCCGCCCGGTCCCGAGGCGCAGAAGATATCCTTGCGGATGTCGTTCATCGAGATCTCTACGTCGAACTCCTCGGCTTCGGGAAGTACGGCTACCGAAGCGGCCGAGGTGTGGACACGCCCCTGGGTCTCGGTCTGGGGGACACGCTGTACGCGGTGTACGCCTGATTCATATTTGAGTGTGCCGTAGACGTTCTCGCCCGTAACCTTCATGACGACCTCCTTGAATCCGCCGGCTGCACCTTCGGAGGAAGAGGTGATTTCGTAACGCCACCCTTTCGATTCGATGTACTTTGTATACATACGCAACAGGTCGCCGGCGAAGATGGCTGCCTCGTCGCCACCCGTACCGCCGCGGATCTCCATGATTGCGTTCTTGGCATCCTGCGGGTCCTTCGGGATCAGCAGCAGTTTGATCTCCTCCTCGAGCGATGCGATTTCGGGCTCGAGCGATGCGATCTCCTCACGGGCCATTTCGCGCATCTCCTCGTCCTTGTCATTGACCAGTACGTCTTTGGCTTCGGCCAGGTTGGCCAGGGCCGTGCGGTAACGCTCCGAACTGTGAATGATCGGTTCGAGTTCCTTGTACTCCTTCGTGAGCTGGATGAACTGTTTGACGTCGGCGATTACTTCGGGGTCGGTCAGTTTCTGACCGATCTCTTCGTATTTCAGTTTCAGGCCGTCTAACCGGCTGAGGATCGAGTTGTCTGCCATAGTGGAAAATCGGGATTCTTGGTCTGGTGCGGGGTGCGTCGGGAGTGCCCCGTTTCGGTCGGGCATCTCTTCGCGCACCGTTTGCCGGGCAAAGATACGAAGAACTCGCGTAAAAACGAAAGAATCGGATAGATTAAGATAAGTGACTGACACTAAAGAAAGTCAAGCGGTATACC
>CAWUYY010000022.1:0-13664 GCA_963926835.1 Rikenellaceae bacterium
GGTATGGAGAGATCTGCCGCGGTGATCACCGGAGCGGCAGCCTGCTCTGTGTTGTCGTCGCTACAACCACTCAGCCCCAGGGCGAAAGTAGTCAGCAGTGCGACCAGAAAAAATGATAATTTTTTCATAAAAAAAAATGAATTTGGCGAATTCAGACACGGGTTGCTCCGCGTCCTCCTTCTGGGTTAAATAATAAAAAAATGGAAAGTGTCGAATTTTGACATCCGAAGATGCCAGGATAGTTTTCTTGATCAGCGTTGGGCAGAAAATACCGACAATGAGCCATTCGAGCGGAAGCGTCAAACCTCCGGACCCGAACACCCACCTCCTTATAAAGCGTATATTTTCCTGCCTGCATTCAACATCGGAGTGAAAAGATTTCGCATCTTTCCGGCACGATTGGGGAACCGATGCGCTCTGTACGAGTTTTTCTTTCCAAACTTTAGCGTAAAGTTATAACAAAAAAACGAAAAAAACAAAGTTTTAAAGTATAAATTTTCACAAGCAGTCCTATTGCATTCGCATGAACACAGCCCTAAACCACACACACATATTAAAGATTTTCAACATATTATACGACATGCAACCGACAAAAGAAAAAGTGCGAAAAAAATGACTTTTCCGCACTTTTAAATTGTAACCTCACAGATGGGCTTCTGAACAAAAAAGGGGTCATTTCCCGATTCCAGCGTACTCAAAGCCCTCTTTTTCGACCTCGGGACGGTCGTAAATATTCCGACCGTCCACCAGCACCCGCTGCCGCATGGTACGACGCATGATCTCCCAGCTCGGAATACGGAACTCCTTCCACTCGGTCAACAGGGCAACGGCATCCGCATCAACCAATGCCTCGTACATGTTTTGCCCGTAGCTGATCCGCTCCCCGACTCGACGATGACACTCAGCCATGGCAACCGGGTCGTAAGCACAGACCTCGGCCCCCTCCGCAAGCAGACGCTCGATCACCACCAGTGACGGAGCCTCCCGCATATCGTCCGTATCGGGTTTGAATGCCAGCCCCCACAAGGCGATCCGCTTTCCACGAAGATCGCCGAGCAACCGCCGAAGTTTCGAAACGACCACCTCCTTCTGTCGTTCGTTCACGGCATCGACCGCCTCGACCACCTGCATCCGATAGCCATGCTCCCGGGCGGTCGAAATCAACGCCTTGACATCTTTCGGGAAACACGAGCCCCCGTATCCGCTGCCCGGATAGAGGAACTTGCTGCCGATGCGGGAGTCCGCTCCGATTCCCTTGCGCACCATGTCCACGTTTGCCCCCACCCGATCGCACAGATTAGCAATATCGTTCATGAAGGAGATGCGGGTGGCCAGCATGGCATTGGCCGCATACTTGGTCATCTCGGCCGAAGGAATATCCATGAAGTGAATACGCGGTTTGCTGACCATAAAGGGTCGGTACAGCTTAGTCATCACCTCCTCGGCGCGGGGGCTCTCCACCCCGACAATGATCCGGTCCGGCGAGAGAAAATCCTTGACAGCAGCCCCCTCCTTCAAAAACTCAGGATTGGAAACCACCTCGAAATCGACATGCTCTCCCCGACGGTCAAGTTCCTCCCGGACTGCGGCGGTCACCTTGGCCGCCGTGCCGACCGGGACGGTCGACTTGATTGCCAGAATCGTATATTTGTGTATCGAACGGCCAAACTCCCGAGCCACCGCAAGCACATTTCTCAGATCGGCCGAGCCATCCTCGTCGGGCGGAGTTCCCACGGCCGAGAAGACCACCTCCACCTCGTCCAGACAGCTACTCAGATCGGTCGTGAAGTGCAGGCGTCCGGCCTGGACGGTACGTTTGACGATCTCGTCCAGTCCCGGTTCGTAGATGGGGATCTCGCCCCTCAACAGCGCCTCAACCTTGTTTTTATCCACATCGACGCAGGTCACATCGACCCCCACCTCAGCAAAACAGGCGCCGGAAACAAGTCCGACGTAACCGGTACCCACGATGGCAATGTTCATATACCTAATTTATATATAATGAAAAGACTATCATCCGCTTCCGATCTGCGATCGGATCAGGATACAAATATAGCGAAAGGTGAGCGCAAAGGCAAATGCAAGCCGCGTTTCCTCACCCTCCTCACCGGGCTGTCTTCTGAGAAAGGCGTCTGAACGACACCATGCATCGAATCAGGCAAGCAGTCCCCGCATCGGGCTGGCGAGCATCTGACTCCGTCTGAACCCGAATGAAGCTGCGGCATGCAAAAACAATGTGCCCCGACACACGGCATGTCGGAGCACACGGAAACAGAAAATAAATAAAGGTCACTTCAGATCCTTCTGCAAGCGTCTGAGGTTGACACCGTGCGAAATCAGGTCGATGCCGGCCAGCAGAAGAGCCACTCCCAACCAGACGACGGCGACGCCGACACCAAGCAACGGGTTGAACAGGATCATCAGTGCGCCGATAATGACCAGAATGCCCAATGCAAGCGACCAGCCCATGCCCTTAACGCCGCAACCCATCATGTCGGAGGCAAATCCGACAGCCAGCAGGCCTCGGTAAAGCAGCCAGAAGCCCAGCACGAACGGCAGCATCGAGAGCAACAGGGAAGGAACGGCAAGCAACAGGATTCCAAGAATCAACTCGAGGACCCCCGTAAAGATCATCCAACCCTTTCCTGCGCTGGACGGGATCTTCAACCCGACGTAAAGGCCGAAAACGCCTGAAAGGACGATGGCGATACCGAAGAGGATCGACAGAGTCATATAGGATCGGGCCGGTTCGAAAAAGACGATCACACCTCCGATCAGAAAAAGAATACCCAGCAGCACGGAGAGCTGCCAATTGTCCGAATGACGCCGGTATTTTCCGGCTTTTGTTTCTCTGTTCTCCATAATCTCAGCAATATGGTTATTAATTCACGATTGTTACACAACCGACTAATATAAGTCAGCAACAAACCTGCCAAATAATTCAAATCACTCGATTCTGTCAGTAAAATCCGATCATCTGTCCGGAATTGACCCCCAACCGATCTTTCCTTCCCCACAAATCCCGTCTGCGGAGTTCCGTAATAGGTCCTGAAAAAGCGCATTCCGGCACAAAACAAGGCTTTTTTCTCCCAATATTTTAAAACTTTCTCTTTTGATTCTTGATTGTTATTTCTACCTTTGCCCCCGTCAATATGACAGACTGTTTTTAAGTTATAAAGATGAAAACGATAACAAGCAGGGATGAGCTGCGGCGCGAACTGAGTGCGCGGAACCAGGCCGGAATCGGATTCGTTCCGACCATGGGAGCCCTCCACGCAGGCCACCGTTCGCTGGTCGAGCGCGCCCGTCGCGAATGCGAAACCGTCGTGGTAAGCGTGTTTGTCAACCCGACGCAGTTCAACGACAAAAACGACCTGAAAAACTATCCGAGAACCCTCGATGTCGATCTGCGACTGCTGGAAGAAGTCGGTGCGGACTTCGTCTTCGCTCCGTCGGTCGAGGAGGTATATCCGGAACCCGATACCCGTGTATTTGACTTCGGCGCAATCGACAAAGTAATGGAGGGAGCAACCCGTCCCGGCCACTTCAACGGCGTGGCACAAGTTGTCAGCCGGCTGTTCGACCTGGTCAAACCGGCCCGCGCCTACTTCGGAGAGAAGGATTTCCAGCAGATTGCCGTCATCCGGGCTATGGTTCGGCAACTCAATCTTCCGATCCAGATCGTTGCCTGCCCCATCGTCCGCGGTGAGGACGGACTGGCCCTCTCGTCGCGCAATACCCTGCTCGACGCTCCCCACCGGGCTGCCGCTCCGCACATCTACGAGGTGCTGAAGGCCGCGGTCGAGGAGTCCCGCCGTCAAACTCCCGAGCAGCTCACGGCCTGGGTCGTTGCCGAGGTCGAGCGCAACCCGCTGCTGAAGGTGATCTACTTTCAGGTGGTCGACGCCACCACGATGCAGCAGGTCAAGAGCTGGGACGAAAGTCCGGCTATTCAGGGCTGCATCGCCGTACAGGCCGGCGATATCCGTCTAATCGATAATATCAAACTGCGATGAAACTCCAGATCGAAGTCCTCAAATCGAAGATTCACCGGGTCACCGTAACACAGGCCGACCTGAACTACGTGGGAAGCATCACCATCGACGAGGCCCTGCTCGAGGCAGCCAACATGATCGAAGGCGAGAAAGTACAGATCCTCGACATCAACAACGGCGAACGGTTCGAGACCTATATTATAAAAGGCGAACGCGGCAGCGGTTCGATCTGTCTGAACGGACCGGCAGCCCGCAAGGTGCAGGTGGGCGACATCGTCATCATCGTCTCCTATGCCCGAATGGATTTCGAGAAGGCCAAGAGCTTCAAGCCGTGGGTCATCTTCCCCGACACGGCTACCAACAAGCTAATCAAGTAATCACACTTCAAATCAATCGGTTAATCCCGTCTCCCGGATCGGAGGCGGGATTTTGATTTTCACTCAAGAATGATTTTAAAATATTTGCTTATCCGAAAGAGAACACATATATTTGTCTGAACGAATAATTTTCCGATTCTCTCTTTATGGATATAGCACTCTCGATCATAGCGTTCGTGTTATCGATTCTGGGTATTATCGGATGCATCGTTCCACTGATCCCCGGGGTGGTATTCAGCTACCTCGGTTTCCTATGTGCCTATTTCTGCAGTTACTCCCAGATCCCGACCTCGATGTTGTGGATCTGGCTTGCGGTCTGCATCGTCGTCTCGGTGATCGACTACTTCCTGCCGGGATACTTCACCCGTCTGACCGGCGGAACCCGGGCCGGATCGATCGGCGCAACGGTCGGAATGATCGCTGCATTCCTCTTCGGGTTCGGTATCTTCGGCATCATCCTCGGCCCCTTCTTCGGCGCCGTCCTCGGAGAGCTGCTGCACGACCGGAATGATACGGCCCGCGCCTTCAAGTCGGGATTCGGATCCTTTCTGGCCTTCATCGTCGGCACGGGGCTCAAGCTCATCGTTGCCATCTGGATGCTCATCCAGATCTGGGCGGACACCTACCCCGTCGTCAAAGAGTGGTTCGCAACAACTTTTTAATCTAAATACACACCTCTATGAAAAAAACTCTATTACTGCTGGCAGTCGCTGCGCTTACGCTGCTCACGACAGCCTGCTCCAAGTACAAGTATGAGACGGTGAAGAACGACCCGCTTCAGACCCGTATCTACACCTTGGACAACGGTCTGAAGGTTTACATGAGTGTAAACAAGGAGGAACCGCGCATCCAGACCTCGATCGCCGTAAAGGTCGGCGGCAAGAACGATCCGAGCGAGACCACCGGTCTGGCCCACTACTTCGAGCACCTGATGTTCAAGGGAACGCAGCAGTTCGGAACGAGCAACTACGAGGCCGAGAAACCGATGCTCGACCAGGTCGAGGCCCTCTTCGAGGTCTATCGCAACACGACCGACGAGGCTGAGCGCAAAGCGCTCTACCACCAGATCGACAGCATCAGCTACGAGGCTTCGAAGTACGCCATTCCGAACGAGTACGACAAGCTGATGAGCGCCATCGGAGCTACGGGCACGAACGCCTACACCTCGATGGATGAGACCGTCTACGTGGAGGATATCCCCTCGAACCAGATCGAGAACTGGGCCCGCATCCAGGCCGACCGTTTCCAGAACCCCGTGATCCGCGGCTTCCACACCGAGCTGGAGACCATCTACGAGGAGAAGAACATGTCGCTCACGAACGACGGCCGCAAGGTCTACTCGGCCATCGCGCAGGTGCTCTTCCCGCACCACCCCTATGGCAAGCAGGACGTACTGGGTACTCAGGAGGATCTGAAGAACCCCTCGATCACCAACGTACGCAACTACCACAAAACCTACTACGTGCCCAACAACATGGCCATCTGCGTAGCCGGTGACTTCGATCCGGACGGAATGATCCAGATCATCGACAAATACTTCGGTGCGATGGAGCCCAACAAGGATCTACCGCAGCTGACCTTCGCCGAGGAGGCTCCGATCACCAAGCCGATCGTCAAGGAGGTATTCGGTCCCGATGCCGAGAACGTAACGCTCGTTTGGCGTTCGGGCAGCGAGGCCTCCGAGGATGCCGCTTATGCGCTGCTGGCCAGCCAGGTACTCTACAACGGCGTAGCCGGTCTGCTCGACCTCGATCTGGTTCAGCAGCAGAAGGTGCTGAACGCATACGCCTACGTGGATCAGCGTGCCGACTACGGTGCAATGGTGGTTTACGGCCGTCCGAAGGCCGGTCAGACCCTCGACGAGGTTCGCGATCTGCTGCTGCAGGAGGTTGCGAAGTTCCGCAACGGCGAGTACGATGAGGAGCTGATGAAGGCCGTTGTGAACAACCTGAAGGTGAGCATGATGAAAAACATCGAGTCGAACCAGGGCCGCGTTGATCTGTTCGTTGATTCGTTCATCGGCGGTATTCCGTGGAAGGATCAGGTAGATCAGATTGCACGCATCGAGGCGATCACCAAGGAGCAGCTCGTTGCCTGGGCCGCCAAGACCATGGGACCGGAGAACTACGGCCTCATCTACAAGCGCACCGGTACGGATCCGAACGTTCAGAAGATCGCCAAACCCGAACTGACCCCGATTGTCATGAACCGCGACATGCAGAGCGAGTTTCTGACCGAGATCCAAAATACGAAGGTGAAACCGATCGAGCCGGTATTTGTCGACTACAAGCGCGACATGGAGATCTTCAAGACCGACGCCGGACAGGAGGTTCTCTACAAGAAGAACACGACCAACGATCTCTTCTCGATGACCTACCTCTTCGAGACCGGTCTGATCGACGATCCTTCGCTCGACCTTGCCTTCAACTACATGGACTACCTGGGCACGACGGCCAAGACGGCCGCTCAGATCGCCTCGGAGCTCTACGACATCGCCTGCTACTACGAACTCTCGGTCGGACAGAACCGTTGCTACGTAACCTTCTACGGTTTGAGCGAGAACATGGGTACGGTCATGGAGATCTTCGAGGATCTGGTTGCCAATGCCCAGGGCGATGAGATGATTCTGGCCAACTACAAGGCCGACCTGCTGAAGGCCCGCGAGAACAGCAAACTGAACCAGGGGGCCAACTTTGCCGCTCTGCAGCGCTATGCTTTCTTCGGCGGTGAGGCGATCAAACGGATCACCCTGACCAACGATCAGCTGGCTGCCATCAGCTCGGATGAGCTGCTCGCAAAGGTCCGCAACCTGATGACCAAGCAGCACACCATTCTCTACTACGGTCCCGACTCGAAAGAGACACTGCTCGAGGTGCTGAAGGCACACCACCATACGCCGGAGCAGCTGGAGCCCCTGCAGTCGCAGCGTCTGAGCTTCCTGCCGACCAACGAAAACTCGGTCGTACTGGCCAACTACGATGCTCAGCAGCTCTACTTCCTCCAGTATGCAAACCTCGATCGTGAATTCAACGTGGCAGTCGATCCGCTGCAGCGTCTCTACAACGAGTACACCAGCGGCAGCATGAGTTCGATCGTCTTCCAGGAGATGCGCGAATCGCGCAGTCTGGCCTATACTGCCTTCACCCAGTGGTTGACTCCGAGCTACAAGGATGAGAACTATGCCTTCGCAGCCTTTATCGCCACCCAGAACGACAAGATGGTTCAGGCCATCGACGCCTTCGCCGAGATCATCAACAACATGCCCGAATCGGAGGCCGCCTTCAACCTGGCCAAGGAGTCCATCCTCACCTCGATCCGCACCAACCGTACGATCAAGGAGCAGGTGCTCTGGAGCTATCTGGACAACCGCGACCTGGGCGTAACCGAGGATCGCAACAAGGCTGTCTTTGAGAAGGTGCAGACCATGACCCTCGAGGACTTGAAGGCCGTTCAACAGGAGTGGATCAAGGATCGCAAATACACCTACTGCATCCTGGGCGATCTGAAAGACCTCGATCAGGAGTATCTGCGCAACCTCGGTCCGGTCAAGGTTCTCAGCCAGGAGGAGCTCTTCGGATATTAGCAGTCCGACGGGAGCGCATCCCGACTTTGCAAAAGAACATCCCCGCATCTGCATGCGGGGATGTTTATTATATAAAAGGAGAGGAGGCAACCCGAAGGTTGCCTCCTCTCCTTTTTGTTGATCCGCACTCGAAAATTAGTAGCGGTAGTGCTCGGGTTTGTAGGGACCGTCAACCGGCACGCCGATATAGTCGGCCTGCGTCTGGGTCAGTCGCGTCAGTTCGACACCCAAGTTCTCCAGATGCAGACGGGCAACCTCCTCGTCGAGGTGCTTGGGCAGGCGGTAAACGTCGACCTTCAGATCCTTCTCCCACAGCTCCATCTGTGCCAGGCACTGGTTGGTGAACGAGTTGCTCATCACAAACGAGGGATGACCCGTAGCGCAGCCCAGGTTCACCAGACGCCCCTCGGCCAGTACGAAGATCGAGTGTCCGTCGGGGAAGGTGTACTTGTCGACCTGCGGTTTGATGTTGATCTTCACCGCTCCGGACTCCTCCAGACGCGCCATCTGAATCTCATCGTCGAAGTGGCCGATGTTGCAGACAATAGCCTGATCGCGCATCTGCTGCATGTGCTCCAGGGTGATGATATCACGGTCGCCGGTACAGGTCACGTAGATATTGCCCTCCGGCAGCGCGCTCTCGACGGTCTTCACCTCGAAGCCCTCCATGGCGGCCTGCAGGGCGCAGATCGGGTCGATCTCCGTAACGATCACCCGCGCGCCGTACGAACGCATTGAACGGGCGCACCCCTTGCCCACGTCTCCATAGCCACACACGACAACCACCTTGCCGGCGATCATCACATCCGTCGCCCGCTTGATACCGTCAGCCAGCGACTCGCGGCAGCCATACAGGTTGTCGAACTTCGATTTGGTGCAGGAGTCGTTCACGTTGATCGCCGGAACCAGCAGTTCGCCGGCCTTCTGCATCTGGTAGAGGCGGTGAACACCCGTCGTGGTCTCCTCGCTCACACCCTTCCACTCGGCCACCGTACGGTGCCACTTGGAGGCATCCTCGGCCATGACCCGCTTCAGCGTGTCGATGATAACCCCCTCCTCGTGGGACGAAGGCTCGTGGTCGAGCGTCGAGGCATCCTCCTCGGCCCGGAATCCCTTGTGAATCAAAAGTGTGGCATCGCCACCATCATCCACGATCAGATTCGGCCCCTTTCCGCCGGGGAACGAGAGGGCCATCGCCGTGCACCACCAGTAGTCGGCCAGCGACTCCCCTTTCCAGGCAAAGACCGGAACACCCGTCTTGGCAATGGCTGCCGCCGCATGGTCCTGCGTCGAGAAGATGTTGCACGAACACCAACGCACATCGGCTCCCAGTTCGCGAAGCGTCTCGATCAATACGGCCGTCTGGATGGTCATGTGCAGCGACCCCATGACACGCGCCCCCTTCAGCGGTTTGCGCGGTCCGTATTTGCGACGAATAGCCATCAGGCCGGGCATCTCATGCTCGGCAATCTCAATCTCCTTGCGCCCCCACTCGGCCAACGACATATCGGCCACCTTGTAGGGAATGGACAAATCCAAAAACATATCTTTTCTGTTAAAATTAAGCATTCATAACCATGCGGCAATCCCGTTCGATCTGCGCCCGCAGCTCCTCGAGCGTTGCAAACCGTCGCTCGTCGCGCAACTTGCGCAGCAGCTCGACCCGTAGCACCCGGCCATAAAGATTGCCCGTAAAACCGATCACGTGGGTCTCCAGGTGGCGCACCCCACCCCCCACCGAGGGATTCGACCCCAGATTCGAGACCGCCCGATACTCCTGACCGTCGATCACCACCCGGGAGAGGTAGACTCCCCCCGGAATCGACTCGTCGGCCACGTCCAGATTGGCGGTCGGGAAGCCCAACTCGCGTCCCAACTGCCGCCCGTGCCGGACTTCGCCCTCGATCCAGATCCCCAACTCCATCTCTAAATATTCTCGGTAAGTTTACGCACCAGCGAAATCTGCGAGAAGAACTCCTTGGCGAAGACCCGCAGCACGGTGTAGAGTGGAATGGCGAGCAGCATGCCGATCACTCCGGCCAGCGAGCCGGCCATCAGAATCACGATGAATATCTCGAGCGGATGGGCCTTGACCCGTTCCGAATAGAGGGTCGGCTGCAGAATAAAGTCGTCCATTCCTTTCAGAATCAGCAGCGATCCGGCAATGACGAACATCGTCTGGCCCACGGACATCCCCTCGATCGGGGTAATGATGCCCATCGTGACGGAGATCACACCGCCAATGGTCGGACCGGCGTACGGAACGACATTCATCACCCCCATGATCAGACCGATGAAGAAGGCATCCTGCGCCTTCATGCCGAAGGCCATCATCACCAGCGAGACGGCCATCATCAGCAGAAAGCTCTCGGCCAGAATTCCGCGGAAGTAGCGCCCAAGCAGGAAGGTAATCGAATCAAGGGCATGGGTGACGTTCTCATGGAACCGCTCCGGGAAGAGGCCGGTTACCATGGCATAGAACAGCCCATCCTCCTTGAGGAAGAAGAAGGTGATGAACGAGATCGAAAAGACGGCGATGACCGTCGAGAAGGCCAGGTGCAGCACCGAAGAGAAGGCCGTATTGAGCGTATCAAAATCGATGTGCGAATGGAGGAATGACACAAGGGTCTCTTGGAACGAGGCCGTTCCCTCGGGCATGGCGAAGAAGCGGGTCAAGTACTCCTGAATGCGCTGCAACGGCTCCTCGATCGAGGTCATTACGGCCGACAGGTCGAGGTGGGCCAGCTGGAAGAGTTTGTTGGAAACCAGCGGCACGAAGAGCCAGCACAGCACAACGGCTACCACCCAGATGACCACCAGCGTCACCAGCGCCCCGCACCAACGCGGAACCCGCCAGCGTCTGATTCTGATGCGGGAGATCCACCCCACCAGCGGACGTCCGATGATGGCCAGCACCGCCGAAATCAGAATGTAGATCACGATGGAGCTGAAGTACCACATCAAAAAGAGGATGACGGCCGTAACGGCTGCCCCCGCCAGGAACCGAAGCAATGTTTGCGGTGTAATCGTCATGTTATATCAACGACCCTCGAGGCCGCCCTCACTATCTCTTCAACCGGGCCAGCGGCGTCTGCGATCCGATCACCGGATCACCGATCTCGACCAGCAGTTCCGAATCCTTCGGGATCAGGATGTCGATGCGGGAGCCGAACTTGATGAATCCGCACACCGAATTCTGCTCGACCGGCGCCCCCACCTTCATGTAGGAGACGATACGGCGGGCAATCAGGCCGGCCACCTGCCGGAAAAGGATCTCCTTGCCGCTCGTCGTCCGAACAACCGTGGTCGTACGCTCGTTCTCGGTCGAGGATTTGGGATGCCACGCCACCAGGAAGCGTCCGGGATGGTACTTGAAGTACTCAACCGTACCGCCGACCGGCACCCAGTTCATGTGCACGTTGGTGATCGACATGAAGATCGAGATCTGAAGCATCTCCCGATCCAGGTACTCGTGTTCATGCACCACCTCGGTCACCACGACACGGCCGTCGCACGGAGCGAAGACCAGTTCCGGGTCGTGAATCTTGACACGGCGCGGCTCACGGAAGAAGGCAACGATGAAGAACCAGAAGAGAACAATCAGCAACGTGCCGAACCAGAGCAGGCCGCTCACGGAGTGCTGCGACAGCAGGTAGTACATCAGCCACCAAAGCAGGAGGCAGACAATACCCGTTATACCGATAATTTTATAACCTTCCTTGTTTATTTTCATAGCTCGGAGAGTAAGTTTCTAAAGAATCTGCAACAAAATCAGAAAGACAAAGACGAACGGAACGGAGAAGATCAGCGCATCGAAACGGTCGAGCCACCCGCCGTGGCCGGGGAGGATGTTACCCGAATCCTTCACTCCGGCGGCACGTTTGAACATCGACTCGATCAGGTCGCCCAACACGCCGCTCATGGCCGCAATTGCCGCCAGGATACCCCACAGCAGGTAGTCCGACCCCATCACCCACGCAGCCAGCATGCCCATACCGATCGCACCGACGATTCCACCGAAGAATCCCTCCCACGACTTGTTGGGCGAGATACGGGGGAAGAGGCGGTGCCGTCCGAGGGTCATACCCACCAGATAGGCACAGATGTCGTTGGTCCAGATGATGAAGATGTAGAAGAGGATGATCCACGGATTCCAGTCCGTCCCGTCAAGCAGCAGGGGCAACAGCAGGAACATCGACAGCGGCATGCCCACATAGAAGATACCCGCCATCGTCACGCCGATATCCGCAGCCGGACGCTGCCGTTTGAGGTAGAGTTCGCAGATGAACATCGTCGGCAGGAGCAGCATGAAGAAGAGGAACAGCAACAGGCAAACCAGCAGGCTGTACTCCGTCCAGGTATATGCAAACAAGGTGCTGCCGGCCAGCAGAACCACGCCGCCCGCCAGACCGAACCAGCGCAAGGGGACCGTATCCTCCCTGCGGGCGAGGCGGTAGAACTCCCACATTCCTCCGATCAGGATCACCAGAAGCAGCGCAATGAAACTCCATCGCGACAGCAGGACGGCACCCACCACCACAACGGTCAACCCCGCTCCGCTCAGGGTCCGAACGACCAAATTCCGCATCTTTTCCGACATAGCCACTCTCTGTTTTGGTTTGTATCTCGATTCGTTACACGGTCTTATGCCGCAGAGGTCGGGGCCGACTTCCCGTCTGACTCCTTATCGTTCTCGACAGCACCCTGGGGCTGGTTCTCAGGTTTCGCCTCGGGCTTCGTCTCCGATGCAGACTCGGGGGCAGTCTCACCCGTCGTCCCGGTTGTCGCTGCAGCCGCCTTGGCTTTGGCCTCAGCCTCCTGCTGCTCGCGCAGAATATCCTTCTTTCGTTTGCCGAAGATCCGCTCCACATCCTCCGTGAAGACCACCTCGCGCTCGAGCAACAACTCGGCCAGCTCCTTCAACCCGGCCTCGTGCTTCTTCAGCACCTGCTCGGCCATCTCGTACGCCTTGGCGATCAATGCCTTGGCCTCGGTATCGATCTGCTGGGCCGTCTGCTCGGAGTAGGGTTTTGTCAGCGACATATCGCTCTGGCCAGTCGAATCGTAGTAGCTGAGCGTCCCCACCTTGTCACTCATTCCGTAATAGGCAACCATTGCATAGGCCTGTTTGGTCACCCGCTCCAGGTCGTTGAGCGCACCGGTCGAAACCTCTCCGAAGTTGAGCTGCTCGGAGACACGCCCGCCCAGCGTGGCGGCAAGTTCGTCCATCAGCTGCTCGCGGGTGGTTATTTGACGCTCCTCGGGCAGGTACCAGGCGGCACCCAGCGCCTTGCCGCGCGGAATGATGGTCACCTTGATAAGCGGGCTGGCATTCTCCAGGATCCAGCTTACCGTCGCGTGTCCCGCCTCGTGATAGGCGATCACCCGTTTCTCTTCGGGGGTGATGATCTTGTTCTTGCGCTCCAGACCACCCACAATCCGGTCGATGGCCGCCAGGAAATCCTCGCGCGAGACAAACTGTTTGTTATGACGGGCTGCAATCAGCGCCGCTTCGTTGCAGACGTTGGCGATATCGGCTCCCGAGAAACCGGGGGTCTGTTTGGCCAGGAACGAGCGATCCAGCGCCGGATCGAGTTTGAGCGGGCGCAGGTGGACGTCAAAAATCTCCTCGCGCTCCTTCACGTCGGGCAGCCCCACCTCGATCTGACGGTCGAAACGTCCGGCACGCAGCAGCGCCTTGTCCAGAAT
>CAWUYY010000023.1:0-4195 GCA_963926835.1 Rikenellaceae bacterium
GGTATGGAGAGATCTGCCGCGGTGATCACCGGAGCGGCAGCCTGCTCTGTGTTGTCGTCGCTACAACCACTCAGCCCCAGGGCGAAAATAGTCAGCAGTGCGACCAGAAAGAGAGAGAAGTTTTTCATAAAAAAACAGTTTGTCGAAATCGGAGACGGGATATCCAGCGTCCCTCTTCTTCGGTTAGAATAATAATAGTTTGTGATGAAGTGAAAGATTCTTATGTTTTCAGCTCCATAATTGGAAAATTAGGGGGCAAAATCACAAGAACTATCAAATATAGCATAAAAAAAGGGGTTCTGCAAGAACTCCCGTGTCGAAATTGATGGTCTGCCGGCTTTCAGAAGCCGGCAGACTGACTGAGAATTTATTCGAACAGGTCGATGTATTCGTAGCTGTTGCCGACGATCGCCAGGTAGCGTTCGAACTCCGTGCGGGGGATAACTACCGTAGCGCGACAGTCGTTCGGGTGAAAACTGAGATTCTCGCACTGCCGGAGCGTGCTGTCCAGAAAGAGGTGCACGTGATGCTCCGTGTCGTTGATCAGCCCGAACGGCGAGACCGAGCCGGGTTCGAGACCGAGGTATCGCTCCATCCTTTGCGGCGAAGCGAAACTCAGTTTCCCTTGGTGCAGGCGGTGCTCCAGGTCGTGGATGGCTAGGTTGCGGTCGCAGTCGAAGCAGACCAGGTAGTGGCGGTCGCCCTTGTGGTTGCGGAAGAAGAGGTTCTTGCAGTGTTTCGAACCGTCGTCGCGCCAATGCGCCTTGGCCTCCTCGATGGTCGGAGAGGCGGGGTGGTGATAGAGTTCGTACCGAATGCCGTGACGGTTCAAAAAGTCAACGACGACTGTTTCCCGTTCCATGTGCTGCAACTTGTCGTTATTCTACGTAAAGCACCAGCCCTTTCAGGTATTCGCCTTCGGGGTGGTAGATGTTGATCGGGTGGTCGGCCGGCTGGGTCAGCTGGTGCAGGATGCGCACGTTGCGCCCGGCAATGGCTGCGGCCGAGAAGACCGTCGTGCGGAAGAGCTCCTTTGAGACGGCCTGCGAACAGGAGAAGGTGAAGAGTATGCCTCCGCTCTTGATCTGCGAGAGTGCCCGTGCATTGAGCCGCTTGTAACCCTGCATGGCGTTGCCGAGCACCTTGTGATGCTTGGCAAAGGCCGGAGGATCGAGAATGATCAGGTCGTACTTGTTACCGATGTCCTTCAGGTATTCAACTGCATCCACGGCCAGCGAGGTGTGCGGAGCCTCCTCGCCAAAGTTCAACTTAACGTTGGCATCGGCCAGCGAAACGGCCCGCTCCGAGGCGTCGATCGAGCAGACCTCCTTTGCGCCGCCTGCCAGGGCATAGACCGAGAAGCCGCCCGTGTAGCAGAACGTGTTCAGTACGGTGCGCCCCCGGGCGTAACGGCGTACAAGTTCCCGGTTCTCCCGCTGATCCAGAAAGAAGCCGGTCTTTTGCCCCTCCTCCCAGTTGACCAGAAATTGTTCGCCGTTCTCGAGCACCACCTGCGGTGTCTGGCCGGGTTTACCCAGCAGATAGCCGTCCACGGCGTTTAGTCCCGCCTTGAAGGGGACCGTCTGCGAACTCTTGTCGTAGATCGCGGTGATCCGATCTCCGAATACGGCGTGGATCGCCTCGGCGATCTCGGCGCGCGCACGGTACATTCCGACCGAGTGGCATTGCAGGACGGCCGTGGTCCCGTAGATGTCCACGACCAGTCCCGGCAGGGAGTCGCCCTCGCCGTGAATCAGGCGGTAGCAGGTGGTCGTCGCCGAGTCGGTGAGTCCGAGTGTCTCGCGGACGTGGCGTGCCGTGGCGATCTTGCGCTGCCACCAGGCCTGGTCGATGGGCTCCTGCTCGAAGGTGAGCACGCGGACGGCGATCGATCCGATCTGGTAGTGCCCCTTGGCGATGAAATCACCCGATTTGGTGTAGACGTCGACCAGAGTTCCCTCCGGAAGGTTGTCCGCATCGCAACGGATGGATTCGATCGCTCCGGAGAATATCCAGGGATGGCGGCGCAACAGAGACTCTTCCTTACCTCTGCGCAGGTGTATTTGTGGCGTCATTTTTTCTCTTTTTCGGTTTTGGCGTATGCAATAGCTTGTCGTAGATCTGGGTGCAGACCCAAGCGTCGGTGGCGGCGTAGAGCTGCTGACCGGGGGTCAGCTGGGCGGCCTCCCAGTTGCTGAGCCGCTGGGCCTTCGAGACCCGCTTGCCCAGCACGATGGCCGAGATCTTGCGCAGACTCTTTTCGGCAATGCCCCAATCCTCGACGAAGTGCTGCAGGTCGATGAAGTTGCGCTCCTGAAAGTGGCGGATGTTGTGCAGCGCCCGCAGGTCGCCCTTGATGTCGATGCCGATCTTGAGGATCTCCCGGCTCTCGAGCAGTTTGATGATTGCCCGGTCGAGCGGGATCTTGTTGAGCCGGAACAGGAAACTGCGTTCGGCCGACGAGAGCTGCAGCAGGGCGACCCGGTTGGTTACGCCGGCCCGGAACGAGGGGCGCGTCTCGGTGTCGAAGCCGATGATGGGCTGCCCGGCCAGATAGCGGCAGGCCTCCTTGATCTGCGACTCCGAGTCGATGATCGAGATGGGGCCGCCGAACTCGATGGCGGGTAGCAGCGCGGTTTCGTCGTTGCTGATGTTGGCTGGAAATATGATCGGTTTGGTCATGCGGTAAATTCACGCAAAGTTACCGATTAATTGTGATTTTACCCTCCTTGTCGAGGTAAATTTTGCCTTCGTCCCGTAATTTACCGAGCATTCGGGCAACTTTCTCGGGTGGATAGGGGAGCTGTGAGGCGATCTGCTGCGGTTCGAGCGGCTGCTCTTTGAGAAGGTGGAGCAACGCCTCCTGAAGTGCCTCCGCATCTGTTTCCGTGCGGCGTGCCGCTCGCTTGCGGGCCAGACAGAGGTCGCAGATGCCGCACTCGTGCGGCTCTTCGGCCCCGAAGTAGCGCTCCAGAAAGAGGCTGCGGCAGACGCTCTCGTTCGAGGCGTAGGCAAGCATCTGCTCGAAGCGTTCGCGGGTCATCGCCTGCCGGCGGCGGTAGGTCTCGGGCGATATGTAGAGGTCGGCGGTCGGCAGGCGCTCCTCGTCCATGTAGAGGATGGCCGAGCGGTTCGACGGAATGTAGCGGATCAGACGCAGCTGCCAGAGTCGTTGCAGCAGCTCCTTTACCTTTCGGGGCGTATAGCCGCTCCAGGTGGCGATCTCCTGCTCGTTGATGGGGCGGAAATCGGTGAAGACCCCCTCGTAGAGGCGGAGCAGGGTGCGGATGAAGTGGTCCAGATCGTGACGGTCAACCCGTGTTCGGTAGAGTTCGTCCCGGCTGACGCAGAAGAGGATGCGGGCCGGATTCTCCATCTCGTCGGTCAGGGTCATGTAGCCGTTCTGTCGCAGGATCTTCAAGGCGTTCTGGACGGTTCCCGTGTAGAGGTGCTCGCGGGCGCAGAAGTCGGGCAGGTTGAACGGGAAGGCGCTTTGCGCTCCGTCGCCGATGGCGATTTGCAGGTAGTTGCAGATTTTTTCGTAGATCGAGCGGATCTTCTCGAGCGGCGGAAATTCCGCCTCGAAGCGTTTGACGATGCGCCCTTCGTCACCCGGCGAGACCAGCAGCACGGCGTAGCTGCGCCTGCCGTCGCGTCCGGCACGTCCGGCCTCCTGGTAGTAGCTCTCGAGCGAGTCGCACATCGAGTAGTGCACCACGTAGCGGACATCCGCCTTGTCGATTCCCATGCCGAAGGCGTTGGTGGCGACCATGACCGGCGTTCGTCCGGCAACCCAGTCATCCTGCCGCATCGAGCGTTCGGCGTGGCCCAGTCCGCCGTGATAGAAGCCCGCCTCGATCCCTCCCTCACGCAGGAAGGCGGCTATCTGTTCGGCCCCCTCGCGGGTGCGCACGTAGACGATGCCCGAGCCCCCCACGTTGCGGATGATGCGCAGCAGCTGTTCGTTCTTGTCGTCGGTGTGGCGGACCGAGTAGGAGAGGTTCGGACGGGCGAAACTGCTGCGCAACAGGTGGGGCGAGTCGAAGCGGAGTTTCTCCATGATGTCTTCGGCCACGAGGGGAGTGGCCGAGGCTGTCAGGGCCAGCACCGGGGTGTCGGGCAGCGTTTCGCGCAGCTCGGCGATCCGCAGGTAGGAGGGGCGGAAGTCGTAGCCCCACTGCGAGATGCAGTGCGC
>CAWUYY010000024.1:0-31516 GCA_963926835.1 Rikenellaceae bacterium
GAGCGGAAAACGAGACTCGAACTCGCGACCCCAACCTTGGCAAGGTTGTGCTCTACCAACTGAGCTATTTCCGCATTAAAACCGGGTTACGGAGTGCAAATATAAACGGTTTTCTCCATTCTGCCAAATTTATCTTCCAAAAAATCGCTCCCCAGATCGATCTTTTACACTCCGCAGCGGTGGCTACTCCTCCGACTCGGTCTGCCAGCCGCCACCCAAAGCCTTGTACAGCTGCACCATGGCCAGGTATTCGTCCCGGATCGCATTGCTCAGCCCGATCTGGGCGTCGAAATACTGACGCTGGGCATCCAGCACGTCGATGTAGTTGATGCTGCCGGCCCGATATTGCAGGTGCGCCAACAGAACATATTTCCGCGAGGCATCCCGCAGGTTGGCTTTCAGTTCGGCCGTTTTACGCACGTTGCGGTAGGTGATGACGGCATCGTTGGCCTCCTTGAAGACCTCCAGCACCTTCTGCTCGTAGGCCAGGCGCGCCTCGTCGTAAGCGGCCAGCGCCGCCTTGTACTTGGCCTTCTTGCGCCCGAATCCGAAGATCGGAGCGGCGACCGTACCGGCCACATAGGAGAACGGCGACTGGAAGAATCCAACCATCCGATCGTTCTCCCATCCGCCCGTCAGGGTGAATTTCAGACGCGGGAAACGATCCGCATAGGCCATACCGGCCTCGGCCATCGCCGCCTGCAGGCGCTGTTCGGATGCCCGCACGTCGGGGCGGCGCTGCAGCAGCTCGGAGGGAAGACCCACAGGCAGCGTCTCGGGCGTCGTGGCCTCCGTATCCATCGTTCCGCGCAGCACCGGCCAGTCGGGGTACTCGCCCATGAGCAGGGCAATGCTGTTCTCCGTGATCTCGATCTTGCGCTCCAGATCCGGGATCAGCGAAGCCGTGCTGGCGTACTCCACCTGTGCCTGCTGATAGACCGTCTCGGAGGTCAGACCCCCTTCGAAGCGCAGTTTGGCCTGATAGACCCCCTCGCTGCGCGTAGCGAGCGTCCGCCGCACGATGGCCAGCTCGTTGTCCAGCGCAACCAGCTGGAAATAGGCACTCGCCACCTCGGCCACCAGCTCCATCCGCATGGCCCGCCAGTCCTCGACCGAGGCCGTATATTCGGCGCCACCCTTGCGTTTGGCCCAGCGCAGGTTGCCCCACAGATCCAGTTCCCAGCCGATCGAAAGGGTCAGGTCGAACTGCGGATCACGCACCGGCTTGTCCTGGTAGTAGTCGTTTGTCTCGTTCTCGGCCAGAATATTCGCCCCCAGAGAGGGGAGGCGTTCCGCCTTGCTGATCCGATACATCTCGCGCATCTGCTCCACCCGGGCTGCCGCAGCCAGAATATCCCGGTTGTTGGCCAACGTCCGCTCGATGATGTGGCACAGGGTCGAATCCCCGTAAAAGTTCCACCACTCCAGATCCGCAATCGTCATCGAGTCAATGCGGTTCTCGGCGATCGACTCCGGCAGATTGAGCTGCGGGGCCTGACAGTGGCGAGCAGGCGAGCAGGCGAAAATGCCCGCCGTCAGGATGCAGGTGAAAAGAAGTATAGCAATTCGTTTCATCGTTTCAGTTTAGCTTTAATCCGATAGACCCAGACAAAGAAGTAGGGGACGAAGACGATGCCGACCGAGATGGCGACCAGCATGCCGAAGAAGACGCCCGTACCAATACCCTGACGGCTGGCCGAACCCGGACCGGTGGCGAACACCAGCGGGATCAGACCGAGGATAAAGGCGAGCGAAGTCATCACGATCGGGCGGAAACGCAGGCGGGCTGCCGTCAGGGCCGCCGTTACGACATCGGCCCCCTTCTCCAGCTCCTCCTTGGCGAACTCCACGATCAGGATGGCGTTCTTGGCCACCAGACCCACGAGCATCACCAGTCCGATCTGGAAGTAGACGTTGTTCTCCAGTCCGCAGATCCAGATGCCAAGATAGGCGCCGACACCGGCCACCGGCAGCGACAGCAGGACGGCAATGGGGACCGACCAGCTCTCGTACTGCGCCGCCAGGAAGAGGAAGACGAAGAGGAAGGCCAGCGCCAGCACAATGCCCGTCTGGCCGCTCATGTGTTTCTCCTGGTAGGAGAGGCCGCTCCACTCGACGCCGATCGACTCGGGCAGGTGGGTGCGCACGAGACGCTCGAGGGTGGCCATCGCCTGACCCGAGCTGTATCCGTGGGCCGCCTCACCCGTAATGGTCGCCGAGGTGAACATGTTGAACCGCTTCATCGTACCGGCACCCGTGGTATAGTGCGTCGTACCGAGCGACGTGATCGGAATCATCGCCCCGTCGGCTCCGCGCACGAAGAAGAGATTCAGATTGTCACGATAGGCCCGATAGGGAGCCTCGGCCTGGATATAGACGCGATAGATACGGTTGAAAAGGTTGAAGTCGTTGACATACAGCGAACCGGTGAAGGCCTTGACCGTCGAGAAGATATCGGACATCGGCACTCCGACCATCTGCGCCTTGTCGCGGTCCACGTTGAAGTAGAGTTGGGGAATATCGCCCTGCATCGACGAGGCGAGCCCCGTCAGTTCGGGACACTGCTCGGCATAGTGCATCAACGTATCGACCGCATGCTGCAGTTCGGTGTAGGTGGCATTGCCGCGCGCCTCGAGCACCATCTCGAATCCGCCCGACGTACCCAGACCCGGGATGACGGCCGGAGTCGAGAGGTAGACCTTGCTCTCGGGGTAGCGCGAGAACTCGTTGCGCACCCGCTCCATCACCTCGTTGATATTGGACGACTTGCGCTCCTTCCACGGTTTCATGATGACGGTCAGCTGGCTGCGGGACTGGCTGCTGCCCACACGCGGGCTGGAACCCGTCACGTTCAGCACATATTCGATATCGGGATCCTGCTGCAGATAGGCGATCGCCCGGTCGGTCACCGTGCGCGTGCGTTCGAGCGTCGCCCCCTCGGGCAACTCCAGCTCGACGGTGAAGTATCCCTGGTCCTCCTGCGGCATGAAGCTCTGGGGAACCAGCCGGTTCAGCACCCAGATGCCGATCAGCACGATGCAGAAGGCGACGATCATGCGGCGCGAATGCTGGAGCGAACGACGGATCATGCGGCGATAGAACTTGTTGCCCCGATCCAGCCAGATGTTGATGCGGCGGAAGAAACGGTTTTTCTTCTTGCCGCTGTCGGGTCGCAGCAGGATGGCGCACATGGCCGGGCTCAGCGTCAGAGCCACCACCGTCGAGATAACCACCGACACGGCGATGGTGATGGTGAACTGCCGGTAGAGCTGGCCGGTGATACCCGACAGGAAGCTAACCGGCACGAAGACGGCACACAGTACCAGCGACATGGCGATCAGCGCACCGCTCAAGTTGCTCATCGCCTTTTTGGTCGCCTCGTAGGGCGAAAGGTGCTCCTTGTTCATGATGCGGTCGACGTTCTCCACCACCACGATGGCATCATCGACCACGATACCGATGGCCAGAATCAGACCGAGCAGGGTCAGCATGTTGAGCGAGAAGCCGAAGATCAGCATCACGCCGAAGGTACCGATCAGCGAGATCGGCACGGCGATGATCGGGATAAGCGTCGCCCGCCAGCTCTGCAGCGAGAGGAAGACGACCAGAATCACCAGCAGCAGCGCCTCGAAAAGAGTCTGGTAGACATGGTGGATCGACTCCGAAATATAGGTGGTCATGTCGAAGGGGATCTTGTAGGAGATTCCCTCCGGGAAGTTCCGGCTGATCTCCTCCATGGTCGCCTTCAGCTGTTTGGAGACCTCCATGGCGTTGGCGCCGGGCAGCATGTTGATGTTCAGCACGGCCGCGTTGCCGCCGTTGATACCGCTCTCGGTGGTGTAGGTGGCCGCCTCGAGCGAGACGCGAGCCACATCCTTCAGGCGGATGATCGAGCCGTCGGTATTGGCCCGCACGACGATATCCTCGAATTCACTCACCGACGACAAACGTCCCTGCGCTGTGATCGGGATCGTCACATCGACCCCCTCCATGGGCGACTGACCCAGCACGCCGGCCGCCGACTCGCGGTTCTGGTCCTTCAGCGCCTTCTGCACGTCCTGCATCGTCAGACCGAGGTTGGCCAGTTTGTCGGGCTGCACCCAGATCTGCATGCCGTAGTAGCGGCTGCCGACGTTCGAGACACGGCCTACGCCGGGCGTACGGCGCAACATGTCGAGCACGTTGAGCGTCGCATAGTTACTCAGGTAGATCTCGTCGAATTTCGGATCGGACGAGAGCAGCGTGATGGTCATCAGCTTGCTCGATGCCTGCTTTTCGACCGAGATACCATTCTGCACCACCTCGGCCGGAAGTCGCGATTCGGCCATCTTGAGGCGGTTCTGGATATCGACCGCCGCCAGATCGGGGTCGGTCGAGATGTCGAAGGTCACCGTTGCCGAGAAACTTCCGGAGTTGGAGCTCGACGACTCCATGTAGATCATGCCGGGGGTACCGTTCAACTCCTGCTCGATGGGGGTTGCCACGGCCTGCATCACCGTCTGGGCGTCGGCACCCGGATAGGAGGCCGATACCTGCACCACCGGCGGAACGATCTGCGGATACTGGTCCACCGGCAGGAGCACCAGTCCGATCAGACCGACGATGACGATGACGGTCGAGAGTACGGTCGAAAAGACCGGATGGTCAATGAAAAAATCGCTCTTCATGCCGCTACTCCTCCACTTCATGGCTCTCCTCGTCGGTCAGAGGAGCCACCGGTTCCACCTTGACGCCGTGCGAGAGCTTGTGGTAACCCTCAACGACGATATTCTCACCCTGGGCCAGACCTCGCTCCACGACGAAACTGTTGCGGACCTCGGGGCCGATCTCGACCAGACGCTTCTCCACGATGCTGTCACGCCGCACCACGTAGATATAGGCTCCATCCTTCTCGATCAGAACCGCCTTCTTGGGAACGACCACCGCCCGCTCGCGAACGTCGAGCAGCAGCCTTACCTTCGTAAACTGACCCGGCAGCAGCACGTGGTTCGGGTTGGGCATCTCGGCCCGCACCGAGAAGGTGCCGGTCTTCGGATCCACCTGCGGATCGGCGAAATCGACCAGTCCGCGATAGGGGTATTGCGAATCATCGGCCAGCGTGACGGTGATATAGGGATCCCAGTTGCGGGTCGAATCCTTGTGTCCCAGGTTGACGTTGCGGTTCTTGCTGCGCAGGTAGTCGAGCGCCGTCATGCTGAAATCGACCCGGACCGTATCGCTCTTCACGATGGTCGCCAGCAGCGACTGTCCGCCCGGTCCGACCAGCGTTCCGAGGTCGACGTTGCGCTCGGAGATATATCCCGAGATGGGCGACTGGACGGTGGTGTAGCTCAACGTCAGCTCGGCCTGCGTCAGGTCGGCCTCGCTCACCACCACATCCGCCGCAGCGCTCTCGTAGGCCGCCACCGCATTGTCCAGGTCGAGCTGGCTGGCCGCATTCTGCTCGAAGAGCGGACGGATACGATTCAGATCCCGTTCGGCCTTCAATGCCTGGGCGCGGGCCCGATTCAACTGCGCCTTGGCCCGGTTGGCCTTGGCCCGGTAGAGCTGCGGGTCGATCACGAAGAGGGTCTGCCCCTTCTCGACGTAGGTTCCCTCGGCAAAGAGCATCTGCTCGAGATACCCTTCGACCCGGGCATGGATCTCGACGAACTGCTGGGCACGGATGCGGCCCACATACTCGCCGTAGATGCTGACATCCTCCACCACGACCGGCTCGACACCGACCACCGGCAGCACCGGAGCCGCCGGACGCGGACGAAGCAGCAGGTAGAGTCCCACGACGATGGCGGCTACAACCACCACCGCAAGGATCCAGTGCAGGGGGGAGATCTTCACCCGGAAGTGGAACACCTTCCCGGACATCTCCTTCAATTTATTCAGATTCAGTTCCTTCAGATTCGGCTTCATTGCATGAAATCTTGTGGGGGTTAATGAATGAAACGTCCCTTTCGCAATTCACGGAATCGTCCGGCAATGTCCGGCCTCATCCGGGATACTGGAACGTAACTCAAATTAAAGCATACAAATATACGCACAAAATTTCAAGTCGCAAACTGAGCCCTTCGCTGGGGAATAAATCCACAAACGTGTAGAAATTTTCCACACGAAGCGGGGAAGTTGTCGACCGGTGACCCGCGTTGCGCTGAAATTCGTATCTTTGTGTCGACTTTTTTCGCACTCACCATGAAAAAACTGCTTTTTATCCTCACCGCCATATGGATGACGGCCGCCTGTCCGCTGGAGGGGACGGCGCGCGAGGTCTATCCGCTCAACGACAACTGGCTCTTCTCGTTCCGCTACGAAAACAGCAGCGACAACGCCCGCTGCATCTCGCTGCCCCACACCTGGAACCTGGATGCCCTCACCGGCAGGGCCGACTACCTACGCACGACGGCCGACTACCTGCGCAAACTCTACGTGCCGCGCGCCTGGACCGGCAAACGGCTCTTCCTGAAGTTCTACGGCGTTGAGAGCATCGCCGAGCTCTTCGTCAACGGCAAACACATCGGCGGCCACCGCGGCGGATCGACCGCCTTCGCCTTCGAGATCACGAACGCCGTCAAGTTCGGTGCGGAGAACGACCTGAGGGTGGTCGTAAGAAATGCCGTCACGGGTGACGTGCTGCCCCTGTCGACCATCCACAACCTCTACGGGGGCATCTACCGCAACGTCGAGCTGATCGTCACCGA
This sequence comes from Rikenellaceae bacterium, assembly GCA_963926835.1. Taxonomy (GTDB): domain Bacteria; phylum Bacteroidota; class Bacteroidia; order Bacteroidales; family Rikenellaceae; genus Alistipes. The sequence goes on from CAWUYY010000024.1 coordinate 6,693, forward strand.
CAAGACGGCCATCTCGCCCCTCTATCTGGGCACGGAGGGCGTGCTGATCCGCCCGCTCTCGGTATCGCCCGAGCAGGTCGAGGCCGAGGCTGAGATCCACCTCGTCTCGCCGGCCGGCGAAGCCTGCCGGCTGACCCTCGAACTCTTTGCCCCCTCCGGAATGCAGGTGGTCTCGAAGAGCGCCCGCGTCAAAACCGATGCAGGCAAACCGGTCATCTTCTCCTTCACCCTCGACGAGCCCTGGCTCTGGAGCCTCGCCAACCCCAACCTGTACCAGGTGCGCGTCTCGGTCGAGAACGACAATTCGAAGGATGAGATCTCCTTCACCACCGGTTTCCGCACCATCCGCGTCACCCCCGAGCAGGGCTTCCGGCTCAATGATTCGCTCATACGGGTCCACGGCATCACCCTCTTCTACGACCGGGCCGGCTCGGGCAACGTTCTGACCGCAAAAGACTATGCACAGGAGTTTGCCCTCCTGCGCGAACTGGGAGCCAATGCCCTGCGCTCGCCCGCCGGCCCGCATGCCGCCACGCTCTACGATCAGTGTGATCGGGAGGGCATGCTGGTCTGGATCGATCTGCCGCTCATGCAGGCTCCCTTCCTGAGCGATATCCCCTACTACCCCTCCCCGCAGCTCGAGGAGAACGGCCGGAAGCAGCTGCGCGAGATCATCGCCCAGAACATGAACCACCCGTCGGTGGTCATGTGGGGGCTCTTCTCACGGCTCGGAAGCCGCGGCGAAGATCCCGTCTCGTACGTACGCACGCTCAACACGCTGGCGCACAAGCTCGATCCGAGCCGTCCGACGGTAGCCTGCAGCGACCAGGACGGGGCTCTGAACTTCATTACCGATCTGATTGTCTGGGCGCAGGAGATCGGCTGGGAGAAGGGACGCACGAGCGATCTGGCCGTCTGGCTCGGACAACTGAAGAGCAAATGGAGCCACCTGCGTTCGGCGATCTGTTTCGGGGTGCCGGGACGGATCGACCAGCAGATCGAACGCGGACGCCTGCCCCAACCGGGCAGCGGGATCAACCTCCCCGAATCGGAGCAGACCCGTTTCCACGAAGAGTACGCCAAATACCTCGCTCAGGATTCGCTGCTGTGGGGGGTATGGATCAATACGCTGGCCGACTACGGATCGGCCCGCCGTCCGGGCGGCATCGAGACCACGGGACTCGTCACCTTCGACCGGCAGGGACGCAAGGATGCCTTCTACCTCTACAAGAGCATGTGGAACAAGGAGGAGCCGACCCTCTACATCGCCGATCGGCACAACGACCGTCGCAGCAATGCGCTGCAGACCCTGACCGTCTACTCGTCGGCCGGGCAGCCGATCGTAAAGATGAACAACGACACGCTGCAGCTCAAGCAATACGCCCCCGGCATCTACCGCTGCGAGGGAATCGAGATGCGGGGTGGGGTGAAGATCACCGCCGAAGCGGGAGGATTGCGGGATTCGGTCCGGCTCAAAGGAAACTTCGCCTTAACAGCTCCGCAGCAGCGGGCCCTTCCGCAAACAGTAAGTCTGCGACTGACAAATTAGGCTCAAAGGGCATGCGATCGGAAAAGACCTGGAAATAGGGCTCGGCATGAAAGGCCGGGCTCTTTTGCTCCTTGGGACGCAGATCCAGATCGCCGGGCGCCGCCTCGACGTAACGTTCGCTGATCTGCGGACGGACGTCGACCTTCAGCCGCTCGAGCAGCATCCAGGTCAGTTCGAGGTCGTAGTCGACCAGAAAATCGTAACGCTTGCGGTAGAAGGGTTCGAACCAGTCGCGGTAGTGGTCGAAATAGGGCGAACCCTGATAGGCCGACACGAGCGAGATCCAGTGCTGGTGCTGCCACCGTTTCGAATAGTCGAGACGCATCTCGCGCATCGGCGTGCAGGGGCGGTTGGCCCGCTGTACGTGCACGGTCAGCGCCATCACCCCGCCCGAGGTGAGGATTCGGGCCCGGTTGCGCTCCGAGCGTTTGATGAAATGTTCACCCAGGTCGATGACACACTCCCCGCACAGCAGATATGCGAAATATTCGATCGAACCCAGATAGGCGGCCGGAAGTATCGTCATGGCATCTGCTTGTTAGTTTTCGGGATCCGTCCAGTCGCCATTGGCCTTGATGAGTGCCACCAGATGGTCGAGCGCCTCCTCCTGCGGAATGTTCCGCTCCACCACCGTGCGTCCCTTGTAGAGGGTGATGCGTCCGGGAGCCGCCCCCACGTATCCGTAGTCGGCATCGGCCATCTCGCCGGGGCCGTTCACGATACACCCCATTACCCCGATCCGAAGGTTCTTCAGGTGCGACGTACGGGCGCGGATGGCGGCCAGCGTCCCCTCGATATCGTAGAGCGTCCGCCCGCAACTGGGGCAGGCGATATATTCGGTGTGTGACATCCGGACCCGCGCCGCCTGCAGGATCATCAGCTCGATCTGTTCGATCTGCTCCTGCGTCAGATGCGGAGCATCGATCCAGATACCATCGGCCAGTCCGTCCAGGAAGAGCAATCCGAGGTCGGCAGCCGCCTTGACAGCCACCTCCTCGACCGTCGGATCATCGTAGCGGCAGCGCACGGCCACCGGCTCGTCGGCCCGCTCCAGACTGAGGATGGCAGCCCGCAGTTCGGCGGTCGGATTCTCCGAGCGCGCCTCGATCACACGCCAGGCGGCGGGCAGTTCGGAGTGAATCAACGGAGTCTGCACATTGCTGCGGCGACAATAAACGGTCGGGGTATAGCGTTCGGGGTATTTGACAGAAAATTCTCCGCTGCGACGGGCGAAATAGTCGACCAGCATCCGGACCACCGGGATCTCGTTCTCGGGGGCCTCGGTCAGCGAGACGCGGATCGTATCACCGATGCCGTCGGCCAGCAGCGCCCCGATACCGACCGCACTCTTGATGCGGCCGTCGAGCCCGTTGCCCGCCTCGGTAACCCCCAGGTGCAGCGGATAGTCCATCCCTTCGCGATCCATCGCCTCGACCAGCATCCGATAGGCGGCCACCATCACGCGCGTATTGCTCGACTTCATGGAGACAACCACCTGATCGAAGGCCCGCTCGCGGCAGACGCGCAGAAACTCCATCGCCGAGGCGACCATCCCCTCGGGGGTATCGCCCCAACGGTCGAAGATATGTTTGCCGAGCGAACCGTGGTTCACTCCGATACGGATGGCTACACCCCGCTCGCGGCACTGTTCGATCAGCGCCTCAAACTCCCCGTGCGAGGAGTTATAGTTGCCGGGGTTGATCCGCACCTTGTCCACATAGCGGGCGGCAATCGAAGCCACCTCCGGCACGAAGTGAATATCGGCCACCAGCGCCGTATCGTATCCTTCCGCGCGCAGCTGCCGCATGATTTGCGCCAGGTTCTCCGCCTCGCGCGGCCCCTGAGCCGTCAGGCGGACAATCGGACCGCCCGCCCGGGCAATCCGTTCGATCTGGGCCACGCTCGCCTCCGTATCCTTGGTATCGGTATTGGTCATCGACTGGACGGCAATCGGGCTGTCGCCGCCGATCACCACGCCGCCGATGCGCACCTTCCGGCTCGGGCGACGTTCATATCTCGTTAAATTCATCGCTTTATCCGTTTTTGTACCACAAAATTACAAAAAATCCGTCGTTTGCTTGGCAATCCCGTTTATTCTTCCTAACTCGCTGTAACCTAACCAATCTCATACACCATGAAGAACAAACTTATCTGGCTAATTCTCTCCCTGTTGGGATTCTCGGCCGCCGCTTGTAACGACAATGGCGATCTGCCTTGTGAATACGGCACCCCTTATGCAACCTTCTCGGTCAAGGGCAAAGTACAGAACAAGACCGGAGAACCCATTCCGGGCATCGAAGTCTCCACCCCCAGCCAATATGCAACCCACACGAACGAGGAGGGAGTATTTGTTTACAACTGGGACGAGTGGCCCCAGCAGCTTCCCTATGAGGCGACCATCGAGTTCCGGGATACGGACGGTGCGGAGAACGGAACGTATGCCGACCAGCAACTCACCGTTACGTTCGAGGAGAAGGACCAGACGGCAGGAGCTTCGGGCTGGAGCGAAGGCTCTTACGCTCTCTCCGACATCGAGGTGACCTTGGAATCCGATCCCGCCGCGACTGAATCGCACCGTTAATCTTCTGCGATATGGGAAAAACGGTCGGCCTTCGCAAACGCCTCGCCCTTTCGTTAGCCTCCAAACTCTACGCCCAGCAGGTCGAGCGGCATGAACTGCACACCCTCTTCTGGGAGTGTACCCTGCGCTGCAACCTCAACTGCCGCCACTGCGGGAGCGACTATCGCACGGAGGCGGGCATAAAGGATATGCCCGCCGCGGATTTCTTCCGGGTGCTCGACACCCAGATCACTCCTCACGTGGATCCCCACCGCCTGCTGATCATCCTGTCGGGTGGCGAGGTGCTGGTGCGCCGGGATCTGGAGCAGATCGGGCTGGAGCTCTATCGCCGGGAGTATTCCTGGGGCATGGTTACCAACGGTCTGGCGCTGACTCCGGCCCGGTTCGAAGGTCTGCTGTGGGCCGGACTGCACACCATCACGGTCAGCCTCGACGGCTTTGCCGAGGAGCACAACTACCTGCGCCGCAACGAACAGAGTTTCGAGGCAGCCTGGCGGGCCGCCCGAATGGTGGCTGCCGAGAAGTCGATCGCCTCGGACGTAGTGACCTGCGTAAACGGACGCTCGCTGCCCCGGCTGGCCGAATTCCGCGACATGCTCATCGATGCCGGTATCCGTTCGTGGCGTCTTTTCACCATCTTTCCGGTCGGACGTGCGGCCGAGGACCCCTCGCTGCAGCTCACAGACGAGCAGTTCACCCGTCTGATGGAGTTTATCCGGCAGACCCGCCGCGAAGGCAGGATTGCGGTCAGCTACGGTTGCGAAGGATTCCTGGGCGGCTACGAAGGGGAGGTGCGCGACCACTTCTACCAGTGCCACGCCGGCGTCTCGATCGCCTCGATCCGCGTGGACGGAGCCATCTCGGGCTGCACCTCGATCCGGTCGAACTTCCACCAGGGGAACATCTACCGGGATGACTTCTGGGAGGTATGGCAGAACCGCTTCGAGAAGTTCCGCCACCGGGAGTGGGCCCACAAGGGGGCCTGCGCCGCCTGCAAGTGGTTCAAGTACTGTCTGGGCAACGGCATGCACCTGTACGACGATCAGGAGCAGCTGCTCGTCTGCCACTACAGCCGGCTGGTGCGATAAACGGCCATAAGAGAAAAAAAGAGAGTCGGGAGATGGAAAATACGTCTCCCGACTCTCTTTTTCTCCGTCACATCTCTCGGGCTGGTCATCATAAATCCATTATAACCTCAGAAAAAAAGGGGCAAGCCCACAGGCTCACCCCTTTCTCCTTGCAAAAGGGAGTTATTTAGAATGCCAACACAGGTCGTACACGGAAGTTGAACTGAGCAATCTCGCCCTCACCTTCTGGGGCCTTGGCCAGGTACGTAGGACCTCCGTTATATGCACCTACAACGAATGCCTGCTTTACATCCATCTCCATGCTGCTCCAGTAGAAGATGGGAATACCCTGCATGCCCTGACCCAGACCAACCGCATCGGGGACAAGCTTCATGCTCTCGTTGACCACCTTCAGGTTGTCGATCTCGTTGCTGCCCGACGTGCCAATCTCCCAGATATTTCCGCTATACTCGCCGGTAATCATCAGCGAAAGCTCCTTGACCGAAGGCAGATACCAGTCGCTGGAAGCTGCAGGGGCCGGAACCGTCTCACGGTAGCTCTGGACAAATTCAACGACATCTACCGTATAGTCGCTGTTTGCCTCGTTGAAGGCCTCGATCGCCTTCGTGCAGTTGTAGCCCAGCGGCTTGTTCAGGTTGTCCTCAAGGCCAACATCCGTATAGGTCGGAATGTAGGAGGTGTTCTCCTCGATCCAACTGCTCACGATGCTGTTGTAGGCAAGCATGTTGGTCTGCCAGTTGATTCCCTCGGACTCCTGCAGCGATACAACCAGACCGTGCGTGCAGTCGGGATGATCGCTCGCCAGAGCCGGATCGATTGCCGTAATATCACCCAGGTAGCAAACCACGCCAATGACCGTCTTGCCCTCGTCCAGTGCCGACGACCACGTGCCGTCCGAATAGTAGAAGTGACCTACGGCCAGAGGCACTGCATTGACCGTTACCTCACACGTCGCCTCACAGTTGCCTGCACGGGCCGTAATGGTGGCCGTTCCGGCACGCTTGCCCGTTACCGTTCCGGCTCCGCTTACACTCGCTACCGCCTCGTCCGAAGAGCTCCAGTAGATCGTTGCCGTGCTGGCTGCCTCCGGAAGAATCGTCGCACGAAGCGTACGGGCCGTTCCCTCGTCGATCTCAATGCTCTCCGCATCCAGCGTGATCGACTCTACCGGCACCGTTACCACCGAAATCATGCAGTCGTCCGACTTGCCGCCGGCCTGCGCCATGATCACGGCATTTCCGGCTGCAACGCCCGTCACAACGCCGTTGGCATCAACCTTCGCCACGTCCGGGTTCGTCGAGGTCCACGTAACCGTCACATCCGCATCGGCCGGAAGTACCTCCGCCGTCAGCGTCGTCGTCTCGCCTACCAGCAGCTCCGCCGAAGAGGGGGTTACCGTTACAGACTCGATCGCCGTGCTGACCGTTACCGTGCACTCATCGCTTTTTCCCTCGCAGCTCACCTTCACTACGGCCTCACCGGCGGCTACCGCCTTGACTACGCCGCTGCCGTCAACCGTCGCTACGCCCGTATTCGACGAGCTCCACTCGAATACCAGACCCTCGATCGTCTCGGGGACCACCGATACGGTCAGTGTCTCCTGCCCGCCGACTTCCAGCGAGAGGGCATGCTTGTTCAGGCTGATCGCCTCCAATGAGGGAGTATCCGTTCCCGAATCCTCCGAGCAGCCGCTCAGCAGCCAACCGCAACATAATGCGGCGCAAAAAAATGTAAGGAACTTTTTCATGGTGTTTGATATTTTTATGATGGTTTATTCGTATTCTTCATCATCAGAAGGCCAAAATGAAGCGGACCTTCGGAGCCTCGGTCTTGTCCGCAGCAGATACCCCTCCCGAGAGAGTCGTCATCTGGAAGCACTGCGTGGCATTCGCTTCCGAAGAGCTGGCATAGGAGGCAGGAATCATACCACCGAACATGCCTTCGATCCTGGTCGCGCCGATCGTATCGAATACCGCATTGATTTTCTCCACATTCGCCTTGGAGTTGACGCCGACAAAGCTGCCCTCCGTCGCACCGGCCGACAGCAGTACCAACTCCTTGGCCGAAGGCAGATACCAGCCGCTCGTTGCATCGGGTGCCGGGTTCGCCGTGCGGAACGACTCCAAAGCCTGTACCGCCTCTACCGGCCATGCACTGTTCTCTGCCGCGCTGTTAAACGCCTCGATGGCCTTCGTATTGTTGTAGCCCAGCGGCTTGCTGTCATTCTCCGAGCCGTCACCGGCCAGAATCGTCGTGAATTCCGGATGGTTGGCCTCAATCCAGGAGGCTACCGTCGCGTTATAGGCTGCGGCGTTTCTCTGCCACGGGGAACCTGCCACCTCGGCGATCGACACGACCAAACCGTGATTGCACTGCGGATACTCTCGAGCCAGCGTTGCATCGCTCGAGGTGACATCGCCCACGTAGAATACTACACCAACAACAGTTTTACTCTCATCCAGTGTTGCAGACCAGCTTCCGTCGGAGTAGAAGTAGTCACCGACATTCAAATCGTCCGAGGGGAGGACAACCGGAGCTGCAACAACTACCCGGCAGGCAGCCTCCGCCTCACCGGCTCTGGCCATGATCATGGTCTCGCCGGCTGCAACCGCCGTAACCAGACCCGTCTGATCCACCGTAGCCACCAGTTCGTTCAGGCTCGACCAGGTCACACTCTTGTCCACGGCATTCTCAGGCTGCACGGTCGCCGTCAGCTGGAAGGTTTCGTCTACCTCCAACTCCAGCGACATCTCATTCAGTTCGATCGACTGGGCCGTCGGCTCCGTTACCACTACCGGACACTCGACCGAAACCTCGCCAGCCGAAACGGTGATGGTTGCCTCGCCGGCTGCAACCGCCGTAACCAAGCCCTCGGCGTCAACGGTGGCAACCTGCGTATCCGAAGATTTCCACTCCAGTTCATAGACGGCATCGTCGGGTTTTACCGTAGCGACCAGCTGCTGCGTCTGACCGACGGTCAGATCGAGGTTCTTGTGATCGAGCGTAATGGTCTCGACGGGAATGCCGGAAACCACAACCTGGCACTCGACCTCAATCTCTCCGGCCGAAACGGTGATCACGGCCTCGCCCATGGCTACGGCCGTTACCAGACCTTCGGCGTCAACGGTGGCAATCTTCGTATCCGAAGAGCTCCATGCCAATTCATAGACGGCATCCTCGGGCTCTACGGTAGCAACCAGCTGCTGCGTCTGACCGAGGGTGAGGTTCAGGGTCTCGTGGTCGAGCGTGATGCTCTCCACCTCGACAACCTGCTCCGAAACGGTCACCTTGCAGGTAGCGGCCACCTCGCCCGAACGGGCCTCAACGGTAGCCTCACCGTTTGCCACAGCCGTAACGGTTCCGTTATCCACGGTAACCACCCCGGTGTTGCTCGAGCTCCAGGTCAGCTCCACATTCTCGATCTCCTCGGGCAGGAGCTGCACTTTGAAAGTATATTCATCGCCTACATTCAAGGTAAGCGTTTCACGATCCAGGACAATCTCCTGCAAGGTCGGTTCGGAGACCGGTTCAGGATCATCGGAATCGGAGCACCCGACAAACAGGGATGCAACGACAGCCCAGAGCGCGAACATCCGAACTGCAAGTAAATTTCTTTTCATAATTATGCTTTTTAGAGTTAATGATTGCGTTTGAAGTGAGGGGTTCAACCGTCTGAACGGACCGGTCTCCTGACTTCAAAATTACATTTAACCATCAAGCAATGAAAATTTTACTTTTGATAGTTCTACAATTTTACAAATTATCGGATGATTTATCCGACCGATACCCGCGCACCTCCTTCCGGTAGATGCTCGGAGAGCACCCCGTTTCGCGCTGGAAGGCCTTTGAAAAGACGGTTACCGAGTTATAGCCGATGTTGTCGGCCAGTTGTTTGAAAAGAATGCCGCCATTGTCGTTCGCTATGATTCGGGTCGCCTCGGCGATCCGGAAGGCATCCAGATAGCGGTTGAACGACATGCCGGCAAAGGTATTGATGGCCCGCGAACAGTAGGTACGGTTCGATCCCGTCTTGTCGGCGAGCATCTCCAGGGTGAGATTCTTCGTTCGATAGATTTTTTCGTCGCGCATGAGCTGCTCGATCCTGTTGAACAGCGCACGATCGGTGTCGTTGTGGCTGCCCGTGTCGCAATTCGACTTCAACTCCAACAGCGAAACGAACTCCTGATGCTTCTTGACCAGTTTTCCGTACATCTTCCGCTGACGGTAGTAGAGCAAAAAGAGCAGGAACGAGAAGCCCGAAACCACGATGACCACAAACAACAGGAGCAGAAGGCGCTGCTCGGTTTTCCGGTGCTCCAGCTCCTTGGCCAGCATCATACGCTGGAGTTCCGACTCTTCGCGCTGTACGATCAGCTCGCGGAACTCCTCCTCCCGACGGTTGGAGATCGTATCCGAATAGGCCTTGTACATGCGTGAATAGCGCGCAGCCGAGACATAATCGCCCAAATCGTAGGAGAGATCGGCGATACTGCCCAGCAAACTCTTCCGGAACTCCATGTTGCCGCTTGTATCCGATACGGACAACCCTCGGCGGTACATCTCTATGGCCCCCCGCTTGTCCCCCATCTCCGCCAGCAGGTTCCCGTAGGTGAGACATATCTGGGAAGCGGTCCCCGGGTCGGTAAAGCGAATGAATTCAATGGCACGGGTGTAATAGTCCACGGCGCTCCGGTAATCGCCGTGAAACTGGGCGATCCAGGCGAACATGGCGTAGATGAAGGATTTCTGGGAGAGAGAGCGGCCCTGGTCAACATACACCTCGGCCTCGGTAAGGAAACGTTTTGCCTCCTCATACTCCCCCTGCACATAGTACATCTGGGCCATGACGATGCTGGCGGAACCTTTCGGATAGAGACTTACGTCCGGCTGCGTGCGGGAGAGCTCATAGGCCTCGCGGGCATACTCAAAACCCTTGTCGCTGTTCTGGATATAGAATACATTCACAATGTTCGCAAGCAGGAGAATCCGATTGTCGCTGTTGTGCTCCCGATCCGCCCAGTTCAGTGCCTCGATGTAGTAGTTCAGCGCCTTAGAATAGTCGAGCCCCCAACGAAGGCTGTAACTGCCAAGCTCGCCGAAGTACATCGCGTGAAGCGAGGGCGAGACGGCAGGCGAGAGCATCAGCGGCTCCAGACGATCCAGATGGTATCGCACCGAATCCATCTCACCCATAAACAGGAACGACTGGGCCATGTTGAGTTCGATATAAACCATCGAAAAGGTATCGCGCCGTTCGATGGCCTCACGAAGAGCCGGGCGTCCCGCATAGATCACCGAATCGTGTTGTCCGCCAAAACTGTAGCTCAACAACACCTTCTCGATCGAATCGATCTGCGGATCCGACACGGTGCCTGCTCCATGCGGTTCGGAGCCTCTCCGGGAGGTGCAGGCCGACAGGCCGGCAAACAGCAACACCAGAAGGAAAAGAGTGCGAATAGGGCGTGTATCCATGCGTTTCATGTATGGCGAACTCGGTTTAGGCGGGAGAATTCTCGTCCACTCTTCGAGGGTTCAGATGTGTAAAGATAAGAAAAATATAGTCCAATCGACCAATCCAGCCTGCCGGAATCGACACTTTTTATCGATCACGGGAGCAGGTTCTGTCTGCCCGGCCGCCAGGAAAGGGACAGCATCAAGGCTCTACACCATATATATAAAACAAAATCCCCCGCACGTTCCACAGGCTGCTGCCCCGGTCGAAAAGGGTCAGTCGGTATAGTTTTTCAGCTCCTTGAGGATGTAGTAGCGGCTCCACGAAAAGGAGGGCTCGTGAACCTCCAGGTAGCGGTAGATGCCGATGATGCGGCCGACCAGCTTCATGCGCGTATCCGCATCGGGGGCGGGAGGCACGAGGGTGAAGAGCAGCTCGGCGAACTTTTCAAGATCGGCATTGGTGAATCCGTACTTCTGCCGCAGTTCCGCGACCACATCGTCTCCCTCGGGCAGGGAGTCGACATCCATCTTCAGCTTTTCGAGCAGCTCCTCGCGGGCGGCAGCATAGAGCTGCTCCTGCTGAGAGGCCCCCTTCATGATTCCCAGTTTCTGCAGAACGGCCTCAATCAGCTGGCCGATCTTGTTGATTTCCCGTAAAATAAAATCCTCCATACGCTCTTCGATTCAAGACACAGGTCAGCGAACGACCCGTGGAAGTAAAGATACGCATTTTTTCTCAAACACTCCACCTTCAAACCGTTCTTCCGCCATCCGGAGCCCCAATCCGGCGATGCGGCAACGTGTTGCACCAGCCCTCCCCGGGCAAAGGCTGTATTCCCCGAAGACGCGGATGAACGTATTCGCCCGATAATTGTTATCTTTACGGAAAATAGGATACGCCTCGGACAAATTTGCAAACAAGTTTGCATTTGCCGCTCGGCTTTCGCTATCTTTGTAGAAGATAGGATGCGGCTCTGCATAGCCAAATTCGGAAACATGGTTTCCGGTTGTCTCTGCGCTCGCCTTTCGCTATCTTTGGGCGACAGGATATGGCCAATATACTCGAGAACGATATCAAGTACATTCCAGGCGTGGGGGAGGCCCGGGCCAAACTGCTGGACAGGGAGCTGGGCATCCGCACGCTCGGCGACATGCTCAGCCACTACCCGTTCCGCTACATCGACCGCACGAAGATATACCGCATTGCGGAGATCAGCGAGGGTGACTCCCCGCTGCTGCAGTTCCGCGGACGGATCACGGGGATCAACTACGCCGGTGAGGGGCGCAAGCGCCGCTTCACGGCCGAGATCAGCGACGGCACGGGGCGTGCCGAACTGGTCTGGTTCCAGGGGATCAAGTGGATCGAGAAGCGGATCGAGGTGGGGCGCGAGTACCTCGTCTTCGGCCGCCCGTCGTTCTACAAGGGGGAGCTCTCGATGATCCACCCCGAGGTCGAAACCATCGAGAAGGCCTTCTCGCGCAAGGCGGAGAGCGGGCTGCAGGGGATCTACTCCTCGACCGAGCGGCTCTCGAGCCTGCTGGGGACCAAGGGGCTCTACACGATCATCTGCAACCTCTGGCCGCTGGTCCGCGACCACATCCGCGAGACACTCCCCGATTCGATGCGCACGCAGTACGGCCTCATTCCCCTGCGTGAGGCCTACTACAACATCCACTTCCCGCAATCGCCCGAACTGCTGCGTCAGGCCCAATACCGCCTCAAATTCGACGAGCTGCTCGGCATCCAGCTCAACATCCAGGCCCGCCGTTCGGCCCGTCTCTCGAAAAACAACGGATTCCTCTTCCCGAAGGTGGGCGGAGTCTTCAATACCTTCTACACGGAGAAACTTCCCTTCCCGCTCACCGGGGCCCAGAAACGGGTCATCAAGGAGATCCGGCAGGACACCATCTCCGGATTTCAGATGAACCGTCTGCTGCAGGGCGACGTGGGCAGCGGCAAGACGCTCGTGGCGCTCATGTCGATGCTGCTGGCCGTCGACAACGGCTACCAGGCCTGCCTGATGGCCCCGACCGAGATTCTGGCCCGCCAGCACTACGCCACCTTCACCCGCATGCTCGAGGGTATGGAGGTGCGCGTGGGCATCCTGACGGGGGCCTCCAAAACCAAAGAGCGGCGGGAGACGCTCGCAGGAATCGCCGACGGCTCGATCCATCTGCTGATCGGCACGCACGCCCTGATCGAGGACAAGGTACAGTTTGCCAACCTGGGATTCGTGGTCATCGACGAACAGCACCGCTTCGGTGTGGAACAGCGTGCCCGACTGTGGACCAAAAATGCACAACCTCCACACATTCTGGTCATGACCGCCACACCCATTCCACGCACGCTGGCCATGACCCTCTACGGCGATCTGGATGTCTCGGTCATCGACGAACTGCCCCCCGGACGCCAGCCCATCCGGACGGTGCACTACACCGATGCCGCCCGCCTGCGCCTGTTCGGATTCATGCGGCAGCAGATCAAGAAGGGGCGGCAGGTCTACGTCGTCTACCCCCTGATCCGCGAATCGGAGACGATGGACTACAAGGATCTGGAGGAGGGTTACGAGGCCATCTCGCGCGACTTCCCGCTGCCCGAATATGTCACCACGGTCTGCCACGGGCGCATGAAGCCCGAGGACAAGGAGGAGTCGATGCGCCAGTTCAAGAGCGGCGAGGCGAACATCATGGTCGCCACGTCGGTCATCGAGGTGGGGGTCGACGTGCCGAATGCCACGGTGATGGTGATCGAATCGGCCGAGCGTTTCGGCCTCTCGCAGCTCCACCAGTTGCGCGGCCGCGTGGGACGCGGTGCCGAACAGTCGTACTGCATCCTCATGTCGGGCGAAAAGCTCTCGAAAGAGGCGCGCCAGCGGCTCCAGGCCATGTGCGAGACCAACGACGGATTCCGCCTTGCGGAGCTCGATCTGAAGTTGCGCGGTGCGGGCGATATCAACGGCACGCTCCAGAGCGGCATGGCCTTTGATCTGAAGATAGCAAACCCGACCCTCGACGTGCAGATCCTCACCGTTTCGCGGGAGGCGGCCGCCGAGGTGCTCGCCGCAGACCCGACCCTGGCCCTGCCCGTCCACGCGGGATTGCGCGAGCTACGCAAACGATACAAGAACAAAGAGGAGATCGACTTCTCGATGATTTCATAAAAAAACGAAACGACCCATGCGACACCGGATCGGAAACCTCATCCTGCTCCTTGCAGCACTACTCTTTTCACAGAGCCTGCGGGCCCAGCTCTACCAGCCGGGCGAAGTGCTCGACTACCGGGTCAGCTACCGGGCCAAGCTGATCCCCAACACCGAGATGGGCTCGGTGCGGATCGCCACCACGCTCGAGAAGCGCGGGGATGAAACCCTCTACCAGGTGGTCGGCAACGGCAAGACCCTGCCCGCCTTCCGCTGGTTCATGCCCGTGGATGACACCTACACCATTCTGGCCGACACGCTGGAGCTGAAGACCCGCCATTTCGAGAGCGACGTGCGCGAGGGGAGCTACACCTTCCGCAGCCGCTACCGCTACGACTGGCCCGCCATGCAGGTCCACACCCGATGGAAGAGCCGCCGCATGGAGCGCGAGGCCGAGAAGACGATCCGGCTGACGGAGCAGAGCATGGATCCCGTCTCGCTCTACTTCCTGCTGCGCGCGATGGATGTCTCGACCCTGAAGCAGAACGAGCCCCGGCAGCTCGAGATGCTGCTCGAAGATACGATCCGCCACCTGCAATACCGCTTCCTGGGGCGCGAGCAGAAGAAGATCCGCAAGATGGGGACCTTCCGCACCCTGAAGTTCGCCTGTCAGCTGGGCACCTCCGAGGGGTTCACCTTCACCGACGGGACGGTCTTCTACATCTGGATCTCGGACGATCGGAACCTCATTCCGCTCTACATCGAATCGCCGGTCCGCGTCGGCAGCATCCAGGCCTACCTGTCGGGGTACCGGGGACTGAAATATCCGCTCGAGAGCAAAATCAAATAAAAACGCTATATTTGTAAACCAAATACGTCAAAAACTATGGAAGAAAACCTGCAGGGCTATAACAACCAGTCCGAATACGACCGCGACGGTCAAGGAAACAAAAAGTCCATCCAGGGCTATCGGATCGTCATCATCATTCTGGCCGTGATTCTGGCGGCGCTCTCGATCCTCTACTTCAACATCCATCGGCAGCAGCAGGCCGAATACGATCTGCTGGTCATCGACCGTGATTCGATCCAGAGCAACCTGAGTGACCTGATGGCCGATTTCGACGACCTGCAAATCTCGAACGATACACTCTCGCTCCAGATGGGTATCGAGCGCCAGCGCGCCGACTCGCTGATGAAGCGTCTGCAGCAGGAGCGCTCGTGGAGCTACTCCAAGATCAAACAGTATGAGAAGGAGGTGGCCACCCTGCAGAACATCATGCGCGGCTACATCCGTCAGATCGACTCGCTCAACACGCTCAACAAGCAGCTGATCGACGAGAACGTCTCCTACCGCAAGGAGATCACCACGGCCACCATGCGTGCCGAAATGGCCGAAGAGAAGGCTCAGGAGCTCGACAACAAGGTTCGTCAGGGTTCGGTGATCTACGCCCGTTCGATCCGTCTGGTGGCACTCAACGGCCGCGGCAAGGAGGTATCACGCATCAAGAATGCCGAGCGTCTGCGCGTCGACTTCACCATGACGGCCAACGCACTGGCCATGCCGGGTGAAAAGACGGTCTACGTCCGCATCACCTCGCCCGACGGCTACGTCCTCTCGAGCGAAAGCGTGCCGACCTTCGAGTTCGAGGGAGAACGCATCTCCTACTCCGCTTCGCGTGATGTGGACTACCAGAACGAGGATCTGAACGTGGGCATCTTCTACACGGGCAGCGGATTCATCGCCGGCACCTACGTGGTACAGCTCTACTGCGACGGCTTCCTGATCGGATCGACCGAGATTCCGATGCGCTAACCAGGGCGGCACAGTCCAAAAAAGAAAGGGGGACGGATCGTTATCCGTCCCCCTCTTTATTGGTACAGACACCGGAACTACTCCCAGACCAGCGCGGCAGCCCCCATCACGGCAGCGCTGTTGCCGTCCAGTGCGCTGAGCAGCACCTTGACCTTACCCCGATAGGTCGAGAGCAGGTATTCATCCAGGTATCGGCGCGTCGGTTCGAGCAGCAGATCGCCCGCCTGGGCCAGTCCGCCGAAGAGAATGATCGCCTCGGGGGAGGTGATCGCCACGGCGTCGGCCAGAGCCCGCGCCAACCGTCGGGCGGTAAGGTCGAACGCTTCGAGTGCCAGCGCATCCCCCTGTTCGGCCGCCTCGGCAATCAGTTTCGAATCGAACTGATCGAAGGCCACCTTACGCAATACGCTCGGCGTCCGCTCGCGCGCCATCAGTTCAAAGGCCGTGCGGGTGATTCCCGTCGCCGAAACATAGGTCTCCAAGCAGCCCCGGCGTCCGCAGCCGCAGGCACGCCCGCCGGGCTCCACGACCACGTGGCCCAACTCGCCGGCCATGCCGTCGTGGCCATAGATCATCTGGCCGTTGGAGACGAATCCCGAGCCGAGTCCCGTTCCGAGCGTCACCATGATGAAGTCCCGCATGCCGCGTGCATTGCCGTAGATCATCTCTCCGAGGGCCGCCGTATTGGCATCGTTGGTCATGCGGATCGCCACGTCGGGGAAATAGGCCTCCAGATCGTCGCACAGCGGGAAAATCCGCCGCTTGTCATCGGGATCCGTCTCCTCGGGACGGAACTTCCACAGGTTGACCGGCCACTCCATCTGCCCGCTGTAGAAATTGGCATTGGGGGCGCCAATTCCGATTCCCGCCAGCTCCGCCCCCGAGGGGATCGCCTCGTACAACTCCCGCAGCGAGGCCGCCAGCTTCTTCACATAGGCGGGATAATCTTCAAAATAGGGGTACTCCGAGGTGCGGAATCCCGACTCCGCATACACGTCTCCGGCACGATCCACCAGACTCATCGAGGTGTTGATCCCGCCGATATCGATTCCTATGGCCAGTCTTTTCATTTTCAAACGAATGGTTTTCTTCCCTCAAAGTTAGAAAAAATTGCGCTCTGGCAACATTTTTCTTACTTTTGAAGTCGAAATCGAACCAATAAACCGTACGATGCAAACCAACGAACAACTCCTGAGCTCCATAGAGCACTACCTGGACGAAATCTGCTACCCCGAGGACCCCGAACGCCTCTACGCCCCGATCAGCTACGCGCTGAACATGGGGGGCAAACGACTGCGTCCGATGCTGCTCATGCTCTCCTGCGGCATCTTCACCGACCACACCGATATCGCCATGCCGGCCGCTGCCGCCGTCGAGGTGTTTCACAACTTCACCCTGCTGCACGACGACATCATGGACAACGCCGCCATGCGCCGCGGAAACCCCTCGGTATATGCCAAATGGGGACAGAACATCGCCATCCTCTCGGGAGACGCCATGCTCATCAGCGCCTACCAGCAGCTCGGCAAGATGCCGGCCCACCTGCTGCCGCGTCTGCTCACCCGCTTCAACACGATGGCCATCGAGGTGTGCGAAGGACAGCAGTACGACATGGACTTCGAGACGCGCGAACGGGTGACCGTCGAGGAGTATCTGCACATGATCGAGCTGAAGACCTCGGCCCTGCTGACCGGTTCGACCGTGCTCGGTGCGATCATCGGCGGCGCCGGCGAGGAGGATACCCAGCTGCTGCACCGCTTCGCCCACGAGCTGGGACTCGCCTTCCAGCTGCAGGACGACCTGCTGGACAGCTACGGCGATGAGCGGCTCGGAAAGGCGATCGGCGGCGATATTCTGGAGGGGAAGAAGACCTTCCTGATGGTGACTGCTCTCGAACGGGCCTCCGAAGAGGATCTCAGGATACTTCACGGAGTCTATGCCGATCTGCAGATCTCCGATGCAGAGAAGATCGCCACCGTCAAGGGGATTTACGACCGGCTGGGAGTCAAGCGGCTGGCCGAAAGTCAGATCAGCCACCGTTTCGAACGGGCCCTCTGCACGCTCGACCAACTCTCCATCCAGAGTCCCGACACGCAGCGTCTGCGCGACTTCGCAAGCAGTCTGATGGGACGCAAGAAATAACTCACGCAAAAAAACGAAACACGCCATGCAGCGAAACGAGATAGAGATCATGGCCCCGGTCGGGTGCTACGAATCGCTCCACGCGGCCATTGAGGCCGGAGCCGACTCGATCTACTTCGGGGTCGAACAGCTGAACATGCGGGCCCAGTCGGCGGCCAACTTCACGCTCGAGGATCTGGAGAAGATCGTCTCGATCGCCCGTCAGCACGGCGTAAAGAGCTATCTGACGGTCAATACGGTCATCTATGACGAGGAGATCGAGACCCTGCACCGGATCATCGACCGGGCCAAGGAGGCCGGCGTCAACGCGATCATCGCCACCGATATGGCCGCCATCCTCTATGCCCGCGAGCGGGGCGTCGAAGTGCATATCTCGACCCAGAGCAACATCTCGAACATCGAGGCGGTACGCTTCTTCGCCCAATGGGCCGATGTGATGGTGATCGCCCGCGAGCTGAGTCTCGAACAGATCGCCCGCATCAGCCAGCAGATCGAGGAGCAGCACATCACAGGCCCCCGGGGCGAGTTGATCCGCATCGAGATGTTCGCCCACGGAGCCCTCTGCATGTCCATGTCGGGACGCTGCTACCTCTCGCTGCACGAATCGGGCGTCTCGGCCAACCGGGGCGCCTGCCGCCAGATCTGCCGCCGCAAATATACGGTGACCGACCCCGACACGGGCGAGATGCTCGACGTCGAGGGGCGCTACATCCTCTCGCCCAAGGATCTCTGCACGATCGACTTCCTGGACAAGTTCATCGCAGCCGGCGTGCGGGTGCTCAAGATCGAAGGACGGGCCCGGGGCGGCGAATATGTCAAGCGCGTGGTCGAGTGCTACGACCGGGCGCTGCGGGCCATGGAGGCGGGAGAGTACACCCCCGAGCTGGCCGCCTTGCTCAAGGAGCGGCTCTCGACCGTATTCAACCGGGGATTCTGGGAGGGATACTACGCCGGACGCCCCATCGTCGAGCACAGCCGTCACCACGGATCGGCCGCCACCAAACGGAAGGTCTACGTCGGCAAGGTTACCAACTTCTTCAAGAAGATCTCGGTGGCCGAGGTGCTGGTCGAGGCCTCCCCGCTTCACCGGGGCGAGGAGTTGATCTGGATGGGCGAAACGACCGGCGTGGTCGAACAGCTGGCCGAGGAGATCCATGTCGAGGAGCGACCGGCGGAGACGGTGCTGCAGGGAACCACCTGTTCGATCAAGACGGTGCAGCTGGTGCGGCGCGGCGACAAGCTCTACAAGTTCGTCGATGCCGAATAAACCGACAGCGGAGGTACAATAAAAGAGGCCCGGGCGTTGCCACGGGCCTCTTTTCATATCTTCTGCAGTCGCTATGCGCGGCGCAGCGCCTCAATGAAGTCGGAGAAGCGAGTCCAGAGGTGTTCTGTCTGCAGCCAAAGCTCGCGCGCCTGCGCCTCTGCCGAAGGGTGCTCGCTCTCGATATCCTTCAGATAACGTTCATCGGCCGGATGTTCGGTGGCCACAAACTCAGCGTAATAGGGGGCGAATTTGGTCTTGAAACGCATGATCTCCCCCTCGGGAATCCGCCCCTTGGTCCGGAAGTCCGACCACATCGTCAGCACCTCCTTGCAGGCGTATTTGTCCGAAATGTCGTAGCTCACCTCGTCGAAGAGTTCGTACTCCTCCATGGCCAGGTAGTTGAAGGCAAGCAGGATGACCGCCTCCATGTGGTCCTCCGGGTCCAGCTCGCACAGCAGTTCGAGCATCGCCGCCGACATCTCGAAATCGCTGATCAGGAAATGGTCGATCGCCGATGCATAGATGATCTTGATGGCCGCCCGGGTATTCGGGTCGTTCCACTCGAGGTTGATCTCCTCGTCGTCGGGCAACAGTGCGACAATACGCTGGAAGGCCTGATAACGCTCGTTACAGGCCTGCTCCACCTCACCCCGCTGCTGCAGCTGCTTGCAGTGGGACAGAATCCGGGTGAAATCATAGGCCCCCTCTCCGATGATCTCGAAGGTCTGATCCGGCGTCGGATTGAGCATCACGTTCTCTTGCATCAGGAACTGTCGTTTTATACGATAAAAAAGGTAACTGTCTCTGCTCCCGGGCTCTCTTTCTCCGGCACTTTTTCCAAATCCCGTCCGGAGCGTTGTCCGGCAGGGATTCTCGACCGGCAAACCGCCGTCGGAGCAGCATTTTTCGGCCACGAAGATAATAAGAAAAGAGAAAAATTTTCACATTCCTGTGAAATTAACGGTCGGATTGAATGGAATTTAAATTTTTTTTCCGATATTTGCTCCCGCAAAAGGGTTATTAAACCCCGTGTCGCCGAAATAGCTCAGCGGTAGAGCACTTCACTCGTAATGAAGGGGTCCCGAGTTCAAATCTCGGTTTCGGCTCTTGGAGAGGCAAATAAAGCCACTCAAGCCTTAGAAAAACGAGGCAAATTAATTGATCTTCAAAGATCGGGAAACAGGTTTAATCTGTGATAGAACGTTGAAGATCAGCGCTTTTCAAAATAAAAGTCCTGTATATCGAGAATATACAGGACTTTTATTTTTTTGCTATGATGGTCAATGTTCAATTGAACCCATAACAATAAAATGCACCAAAAAGCACCCTGTTTCAGTGCCAAATCGTGGTACAAAAATAATTGAGCAGAAATGTACCACGATTTAGAGCGTAATACACTGTAATACACAATATTGTCATAAACAATCTTCGTCGCAAAAACGTTGTATTTGTAACCAATAAAAAGTGTATTATGGAACGAAAAACTTTTAATGTAACCTTCTTTCTCCGTCGGGCCAGGACATCCAAAAAAGGTCTTGCTCCAATTCTTGCCCGCATCACCACCAATGGAATCTCCAAAGAGATCTATATCCAATGTTCAGTCGACCCACAGAAATGGGATCAAGCCAAAGAACGAGCAATCGGCCGAGATTCATATTCCCAACAGGTCAATACCTATTTAGATGAATACCGCACACGCATATTGCAAATTCGTCAGGATTTGGAGAAAAAGGGACACGACGCAACCGCAATAGCAATCAAAGACCGGTTGCTTACCGGCACGGACTCATCTCGGATGTTTCTTGCCGAGCTGGCTCAGCACGTCAAGAAACGACAAGACGAGGTGGGCAAATTGATAACCCAGAAAACAGCGGACAAATATCACCGGCTATTGCGCTATACTCAAGAATATATAAAAGGAGCTTATAAGCGTGACGACATTCTTTTGACAATGATCGACTATGCCTACATAAGCGGATTCTATATGTTTTTACAGACCGCCCACGAGTGTCATCATAATGGAGCCGTGAACTTGATGCGTTGCCTGAAACATTTTATTCTGTATGCCCTTCGCAATGAGTGGATCGAAAAAAATCCATTCAAAAATTTCTCACTTGTTGAAAAATACGATCCTTCGAAAAAGAAATATCTTACCAAAGAGGAATTTGAACGCATTTACAATAAAGAGATGCCGAATAAACGACTGGATCGGATCAAGGATGTTTTCGTGTTCTGCTGTTTGACAGGACTGGCTTTTACCGATATTTTTCATTTAAGAGCGAAACATATTATCGTCCGTGATCACATTACATGGATTACCAAACCGCGCGAGAAAACCTCCGTTACAAGCCTCATACCCCTGCTGCCAATCCCATTAATGTTATTGTCCAAATATGAACATTCGAACCTGGAGAATGGATTACTATTGCCTGTGCCGAGTTGCCAACGGATGAACTCTTATTTGAAAGAGATTGCAACGATTTGTGATATCGATGAAAACCTTACGACGCATGTTGCTCGTCATACATTTGCGACACTGGCGGTTGAATACGGAATGCCGATCGATGTTCTTGCAAAGATACTGGGCCATAGTAACGTGAACATGACACGTCGGTATGCCAAATTTTCATCAAAAGTCATTAAGCGGGAAATGGAAAAATTATCTCGGAATTTATCATTCGACACGTCTGTATTAAACAAAGTACAGGCTGGATTATAACCGAAAAGACTTGTATTTTCAGCGGAAACCTCTTCAAGAAAGCCGGAATATCCTAATTAAAGATAGGGATATTCCGGCTTTTTTGTAAATTCAAGCAACATCTGATTGAGAGAAACCTCCGGTGGTTTTGATTAATAAATGAACCTTCCTTATACACTTATTAACTTAACCAAAGATGATGCCTATGAAAAGGAATTTATTTGGCTGTAAAACGCTGGAGCAGATTTTACAGTTTATCCACACGAGTGGAACTACTGAAACGCTCGACAACTTTTATAGCAAGACCGAGCGCATGATTCGGCAATATCTCAATCAAGAGCCGGATATTGTAGAACGACTTCGGTATTTCAAGCGGGGACGAACTATGCTTGAGCAAGCAAAAAAAAATTTCTGTTTCAGATGATCTTCCTGCCTTGGAATTTCTCCTCTCATTACTTGATATTGAGATCGAGTTATGTTCGGCCATGTTATCGACAGGGACTCTCTTCTCCATTCCATCCCGACCTCGTTCTCGTTCCCGGCTACAATGGACCGCCCAAGTATCCGATCTTGTCGAGATCATCTATTCTCTTGCAGCCCAACAATCCATAAATAATGGACAAGCTACGGTTAAGTTGCTTGTCTCCGAATTTAGCGAAATATTCAACATCAATCTTGTCAATCACGCCAATATTTTCGCCATGATCCGAAATCGCAAATCGGATCGGGCGAAATATTTACATACACTATACGACACGCTAACAGCTAAAATGGAAGAAATGGATGGCTAAAAAATACTCCACTCCATAGTACAGTGTTGTATTTCGGAATTTCTGTCTTACGATCTTTGCTACGAAAAAACAGCGCAAAACGATGTTGAGCAAAGAGGATATTTTACGTTTGACACATGGCGGTCTGGATGTATTCCGTCATTATTTGGGCGAGCATATTCAAGTAGGACGGAAATTCCGAAATCCTTTTTATCATGACACACATCCCTCCTGTTGTATTTATTATGATCGTCGAACAGGAGTATTCCGTTATAAAGACTTTGGAGACGAAGCCTATGCGGGCGATTGTTTCGATTTGGTTGCTACGGTGCATAATCTTTCGCAGAATGATTCCCGCACTTTTGTTGAAATATTGAGAATTATTGACCGGGAACTTAATCTTGGCCTTTCGGCAGAAACGACAACGTACTCCCCGCATCGTATTAAACCGGCTCTCAAAGAAGATACTTTGCCGCCAATAATACCGCCTCCCGTCAACAACACCCCGACACCATATACTTTGCGGCAGAAACTCTTTTCTGCCGAAGAGTTGAGATTCTGGATGCAAAGCGGGATCGACTCCAATTTGCTGGCACACTATAACGTCGTTTCTTTGGCCGAGTTTTCGTCAGTCAGCACGACTACCGGTCGCCCTTATTCCTTGCGCTCCACATCAGCGGAACCGATGTTCGGTTATCTACACAAGGACGGAGTGAAAATTTACCGTCCCTACTCAAAATCTCGATTCGTTCATGGCGGTACTCAAGACGGATATTATTGTTTCGGACTGGAACAACTGCCTGCAACCGGAGATGTGCTTTTTATAACCGGAGGGGAAAAAGATGTGTTGTCTCTTTCTGCCCACCATTATGCCGCGATCTGTTTCGGATCGGAATCTGCATTACTCCCCGAACCTCTCATCAAGTCTCTTCATGACCGTTTCAAACGCATCATCCTGTTGTATGATACAGATGCAACCGGCCTTAAATGTTCGTTACTGCGTCAGCAACAGTTGGCAAAATACGGAATTGAACGTCTTGTGTTACCCTTATCCGGGACAAAACAGGATAAAGACATTACGGACTTCTTCCGCAATGGTCATACAATCTCCGAATTTGAAAGTCTTTATTCTTCTCGTCCTCAAATTACCTCACCACATATTCATAAAGGACATTCATTGAAAAAATAAACGACATGGACGAGTTACAGGAAATATTGTCATTGTTACACAAGGTCGATGATTCAGTTACACAATTACGGCGTGAAATTATGAATCTCAATGGGCGAAAGACCTTGAGCGACGATCCGCTACTTCCGCATCGGGAGGTACTGCATCTTCTGGACATCAAGGAGCGCCAGCTGCGGCGTTACAGGGATAACGGCTGGATCAAAGCTGTCGTCATTCAACGACGCTTGTTTTTCCGCACATCCGAGGTTCGCAATCTAATAGAAAAACACTTAATCAAATAAAACAATACAACAATGGACGTCCTTAGAGAAATCCCCCAAAAAGGAGAAACGATGATTCAAATCAGCCGTTCTCAACTGCTTGCATTGACCAAACGTCTCTGCCAGGCACAGTACATGAACATTCTTCTCAGTTCCGTAGCCTATGTGCAAAATATGCACTTTACCTTTACGCCTCGTGATGTAAGTGAGATTCTGGGTATCGAATGGTCTTTGTTCGAAAAAGCATTGATACGTGCCGCACCCAAATATACACGTTGGGGAAATACCCGCATTTATTCACTCGACACGATGGTTCGAATTGCCGAAGCTGCAACGCGTCCTCAGCGGCTTAGGTCGCTCGAACGACACGGATGACCAGAAAACTTCTGATTGAAAGAGGAGAGAAAAATAGGTTTCTCTCCTCTTTCTTTATCCATAGTTCTAATTCTCTGCTATCGCATTAAACACAGCGGTGTCGTACCCTTATAGGCACGACAATCAGTCGGTTTTTCTGTATTTTCGTTACACTCTTTATCCACTCCTCTTCCCTTTTCAGAACAGGCATACTTCCATCCTCTGATCCTTTCCGTACTCAAAGGTAGCGGTTCGACGGCACCCTCTCCCGCAGGCTCTATCTCTGCGGAGAGCGGAGCTCGTCGCACGGCGGCGAGGAGGCAAAAAATCTCCACACCTGCGGGTCGTATTTTTCGCTCTCTTCTTGCCTCTGGCGGACACCGCAACGTTTTGAGTACGGAAAGGATCAGAGGACGGAAACGCCTAACGAGAAAAAAAAAGTCATGGCTAAAGAGTGTAACATACAGAAAAACTCCATCGGAAAAGGGATCGAAAAGCAGATCCAGCCTTCAAGAATAA
>CAWUYY010000025.1:0-35637 GCA_963926835.1 Rikenellaceae bacterium
ACTCACGGCCGTTCTTTGAACTACCTACACCTTTTTTGTGTGCCATGTTTCTCTAAATTTAAGGTTATGCTACAACAATGTCTTCCACGAGAACCTGGCTCAGATACTGACGGTGACCGTTCTGCTTCTGATAGCCCGTTCTACGTTTCTTCTTGAACACGAGAACCTTGTCGTCCTTGAGGTGTTTAAGAATCTTGCACTTTACCGAGGCGCCTTTCAATACAGGTGCACCTACCTTGACCTGACCGTCGTTGTCTGCGAGCAGGACTTTGTCGAAACTCACCGACGAGTTCTCTTCGCCGGGAAGACGGTGAACATAGAGTTTCCGACCTTTTTCAGCTTTAAACTGCTGACCTGCAATCTCTACTATAACGTACATTGTGTTTATAAAATGTGTTTGTACACAAAATTCAGCCTGCAAATATAACAAAAATATCGATATTGGCAAAACTTCCGCATTTTTTCATGCGGGTGACCGGGATGGAAGTGTCGGGCCTTTCCCCGGGGCGGTCGGAAAAGGCGGCGGTGGCGGACGAATCGTCTGCCGATGAAGGTCCGGCCGCTCTTTTTGATGACGGTTGCTTTATTTGTGTGAATTTTTTCACAGTTCGGGAAAATAGTCTTACCTTTGGCATGAAATTTTAATGCTAACGGCTAAATTTTCATGCCATGCTCGACGACGAACTGAAGGCGCTCCTGATTCCGAATCTCTGCAACGCAGTGGTACGGGCCGGAGCAGCTATCATGCAGGTTTACAAACAGAAAGACAATTACGATATTCGGATAAAAAGCGACAAGACCCCCATCACGGAGGCCGATTGCCAGGCGCACGATACGATCAAGAACTACCTGGGGCAGACCCGTATTCCGATTCTGAGCGAAGAGGGGCGCGAGATGCGCTACGAAGAGCGCTGCAACTGGGAATTGTTCTGGCTGGTGGATCCGCTGGACGGTACGGTGGAGTTCATCAAGGGGAACAACGAATTTACGGTCAACATTGCCCTGATGCAGAACAATTGCAGCGTGGCGTCGGCCGTCTACGTTCCCTATCTGGAGAAGCTCTACCTGGCCTGGCGCGGGGGCGGAGCCTATCTTAAATCGGGGGTTGCTCCGCGGGCGGATGCCCAATATACGTACGGCGAGATTCAGCACGGGTTGCAGCGTCTGCCGCTTGTGACGGCTCCGCACGAGCATCCGATCGTGGCCGTGTCGCGCTCCCACCAGTCGCCCGAGACGGCGGAGTATATTGCCGGACTGCGTCGCAGACGTCCCGATCTGGAGGTGGTCGAGCAGGGCAGTTCCTACAAGTTCTGTCTGTTGGCCGAGGGGACTGTGGATTTTTACGTGCGGACGACTCCTACCTATGAGTGGGATACGGCGGCTGGCGAGTTGATCCTTTCGGAGGCGGGTGGCGAGACCCTTTCGCTGCCCGGCGAGCGTCCGCTGCAGTACAACAAGGTCGATCTGCACAACCCCTGGTTTGTCTGCCGGAGCAAGAATTCGCCCTTGTAGGATTTTGACGCCGCAGTTGGAAGACAGGCCGGACGCCCGCAGGGTGTCCGGCTATTTTTTCGGGTGATGGTGCTGCTCCATCTCTTCGGTGCTGCAGGCGGCGCAGTTGCCCGAACAGCCGATCTCCGAGGCACAGTCGTCCACCCCCGCCATCTGTTCGCGGGTCTCCTGCACGGCGCACTTGATCCCCAGTTTTTGCATGTTCTTGTTGGTGGAGATCTCCGAGTCGATGTGATGTCCCTTGATCATGAGCGTCAGCGACATTCCCAGCACGAACAGACCGACGGCCAGAATCGAAATCAGTATGAGGATTAACCAGTTTGGCATGGCTGCTAAAATTAATTCCCGAAATTTGGGCGTTCCGTTGCAAATTTATACATTTGTATGATTAATTGCAAAAATGTTACCCTGAACCTGCGTATCTCGAGCCGAGGGCGGCCGCAGTGCCATGGAGGGTACCGGGACAGAATCTTTTTTCATCATGAAAATCGTCATTGCAGGTGCGGGAGAAATGGGCAGCCACCTGGCCAGGATGTTGAGTGGAAATACCCACGACATCACCATCATCGACAGCGATCCCAAACTGTTGGCTGACGTGGCCGGTGCGGCTGACGTCATCACCGTGGAGGGCGATTCCACCACCTTCGAGGCCCTGCGCAAGGCTTCGGTCCGCAAATGCGACCTCTTTATTGCCGTCAACCACGTCGAGAACGACAACGTGGTGGCCGCCATGCTGGCCAAACAGCTCGGCGCTAAGAAATCCATTGCCCGCATCGATAACAACGAATACCTCGAACCCAACAATAAGGAGATCTTCATCAACATGGGCATCGACTACCTCTTCTACCCGGAGAAGGTGGCTGCCCAGGAGGTGATCAACCTGTTGGGACACACTTCGACGACCGAGTACGTCGACTTCTCGAACGGACGCCTCTCGCTGGTGGTCTTCCATCTGGATGCCACCTCGATGCTTATCGGAAGGGAGTTGTTGCGGCCGGTGGAGCCCGGCGTGGAGCTGAACTACCGGACGGTGGCCATTTCGCGGGCGGGACAGACGATCATTGCCCGTCCCGACGAGCGTTTCATGGAGGACGATACGGTCTACATCATCGCCCGGCAGGATGCCGTGAAGGAAGTGATGGAGTTCTCGGGCCACACGAACGTGGCGATCAAGAACATGATGATCCTGGGCGGTTCGCGCATCGGCATTCGCGTGGCGACCGAACTGCAGGACGAGATGAATATCAAACTGATCGACTACAACGCCGAGAAGGCCTACAAGCTGGCCGAGGTGCTGGACAAGACGTTGATCATCAACGAGGACGGCCGCCATATCGAGGCGATGCTCGAGGAGAACCTGAGCAATATGGATGCCTTCGTGGCCGTGACCGGCCGCAGCGAGACCAACATTCTGGCCTCGATGTTCGCCAAACGCATGGGCGTGAAGAAGGTCATTGCCGAGGTGGAGAACCTCGATTACATCGACCTGGCCGAGAGCATTGGTATCGATACGATCATCAACAAGAAGCTGATCACGGCCTCCAACATTTTCCGCTTCACGATGGCTACCGACGTGCAGGCGATCAAGTACCTGACCGGAAGCGAGGCCGAGGTGCTGGAGTTCATCGTCCGTCCCAATTCGCCGGCGACCAAAGCCTCGATCAAGGAGCTGAAGTTGCCGCCCGATACGATCGTGGGCGGTGTCGTGCGGGGAGACAAGGTCTTCATCGCCTCGGGCGACATGCAGCTGCATGCCTACGACCGCGTGGTGGTCTTCTCGATGCCGGAGTCGATCTCCAGAATAGGGTATTACTTTAATTAGCCGGCGGGACGGCGGGCGGCGGTTGTGTGCGCTGCGGGTTTGTCCGAAAGATGCCGGCGTAGAAAGAAAGAGATAAAATGTCGATCCGAAACAGTTTGCTGAGAGCCTATTTCTCCCGGAGAATGAAGGCGATAGATTACTTCCGCCGCCATCCGGCCGAGGTGCAGGCGAAGATGTTCCGCCGTCTGATGGCCGACGGGGCGACGACCCGTTTCGGTCAGGATCATGCCGTTACGGCCGAGATCTCCCCGGAAGGTTTTGCCCGACAGGTCGAAGTGCAGGATTACGAGCGCTTCAAGCCCTACATTCAGCGGATGCTCGACGGGGAGGAGAATGTGTCGGCTCCGGGACGGGTGCGGCTGTTTGCCCGCTCGTCGGGAACCACTTCGGATCGCAGCAAGTTTATTCCGGTGACCCGGGAGTCGGTCTGGCACAACCATACGCTCGGCATGCGGGATGTGGCGGCCGTCTATATCATGGCCCATCCGCATACGGAGGTCTTCAAGGGGAAGACGCTCACCCTCGGTGGCTCGTGCTATGAGGAGAAGGGGGCGTTGATCGGCGACCTTTCGGCCGTGTTGATCCGACAGGCCGCTTTCTGGAGCGGCTGGTTCCGGGCTCCGAAGATCGAGACGGCACTGCTGCCCGATTTTCAGCAGAAGATCGACGGGATCTGCCGCGAGTGCGTATCGCAGAACATCACGGCCTTTGCCGGGGTGCCGTCGTGGAATCTGGTGCTGATGCGCCGGGTGCTGGAGTATACGGGCAAGGAGAACCTGCTCGAGGTGTGGCCCAATCTGGAGTTCTTTGCCCATGGCGGCATCTCGTTCGGCCCCTATCGCAAGTCGTTCGCCAAGCTGATTCCGAGCGACCGGATGGCCTACATGGAGACCTACAACGCCTCGGAGGGATTCTTTGCTCTGGCCGATGACTTTTCGCGCGACGACATGCTGCTGATGCTCGACTACGGCACCTACTATGAGTTCCGGAAGGGTGATGAGATCGTTCCGTTGGAGGGGGTTCGCTGCGGCGAGGTCTATGCGATGATCATCACCTCGATCAACGGACTGTGGCGCTATGAGATCGGGGATACGGTGGAGTTTACCTCGACGAATCCCTACCGCATCCGTTTCGCTGGCCGTACGCGTCAGTTCATCAACGCCTTCGGCGAGGAGGTGATCGTGGATAACGCCGAAAAGGCGCTCGAAGAGGCCTGCGAGGCTACCGGTGCGGTGGTCGAGGAGTACTCCGTGGCCCCCTGCTTCATGGGGCTGAATACGCGGGGCGGACACGAGTGGGTGGTCGAGTTCTCCGAAGAGCCCGATTCGCTGGATCACTTTGCCGAGGTGCTCGACCAGTCGCTGCGCCGGATCAATTCGGACTACGATGCCAAGCGTCTCTCGGCGATCGATCGGCTGCGGGTGGATGTGCTGCCCCAGGGAACGGTGCTCCGGTGGCTGCAGGAGCGGGGCAAGAACAAGTTGCCCCGGATGCAGAACGACCGCACGGTCATCGAGCAGCTGCTGCAGATGGCCCGCACGAAGTGAGCGGAGAGTCCGGGAGTTTAAGAAGAGAGAAAATAAATTGTCACATGTATATTGCAATTGCGGGAAATATCGGAAGCGGCAAGACGACGCTGACGCAGATGCTGACCGAGAGGTATGCCGCCAAGGCCTACTACGAGGTGAGCAACAATCCCTATATCGGTGATTTCTATGAGGATATGAGTCGCTGGTCGTTCAACCTCCAGATCTATTTTCTGGGGAGTCGCATCCAGCAGACGATGGATATACTGCGCAACACGACGGGCGATATCGTGCAGGACCGCACGGTGTACGAGGATGCCTACATCTTTGCCGACAACCTGCATCGGATGGGGCTCATGTCGGGGCGCGACTTCGATACCTACATGAGCATCTTCGGGCTGATCACCAACCTGGTGCCGCAGCCCGACGTGCTGATCTACCTCAAGGCGAGCGTGCCGACGCTGATCGCACAGATCCGCCGTCGGGGACGGGCCTACGAGATGAACATCGACGAGGAGTACCTCAACCGCCTCAACAAACGGTATGAGGAGTGGATCGAGCATATTTACAAGGGCGAGGTGATCGTGGTCGACAAGGATCGCGAGGATTTTGTCGAGGATCCCTCGGTCATGGAGAAGATCTGCGCCCGCCTGGAGGAGAAACGGGCGGCGCTTGAAAAGGCGAAGCGGTGATGGAGCAGTTGCCGGAGCGTTTCGTGGAGCGTACTTTGGCCGATTGGGGCGAGCAGGAGGGGCGCGCGCTGTGCGCCTCGCTCGATACGCCGTCGACCACTTCGGTCCGGCTGCATCCGCTGCGGCGGTGCCGCTGGGAGGAGGCGGAGCGGATTCCCTGGTCGCCGCTGGGGCGATACCTCGCCGAACGGCCGTCGTTTACGCTCGACACCCAGTTTCATGCCGGCGCCTATTACGTGCAGGAGCCCTCGTCGCAGTTCGTGGCCCATATCCTGGCCGATGAACCGGTCGAGGGGAGACGGTTGCTCGACCTTTGTGCTGCTCCGGGCGGCAAGACGACCCTCTATTCGTCGCTGGTGGGCGAAGAGGGGCTGGTCGTTGCCAACGAGATCAGCCGCCAGCGGGCCGCCGTCCTGGCGGACAATGTCCGCAAGTGGGGGTTGGGCAACGTGGTGGTGACGGTCGAGGAGCCGGCCCGGGTGGCTGCGCTCGAGTCGTGGTTCGACGTGGTGGCGGTCGATGCCCCCTGCTCCGGCGAGGGAATGTTCCGCAAGATGCCCGAAGCACGGGCGGAGTGGAGCGAAAACAGTGTAAAGATCTGTGCGGCCCGTCAGGCGGAGATTCTGCGCGAGGCGTGGAAGACGTTGCGTCCGGGCGGCCTGTTGATATACAGCACCTGTACGTTCAACCGCGTGGAGGACGAGGGTGTGTTGGAGGCCTTTGTGGCAGAGGTCGGCGATGAGCTGGTCGAGTCGCAACGGATCCCGGTACAGGATGCGTGGGGGGTAGTCGTCGGGGCGGTCGGCCCGTTCCAGACCTTCCGCTTCTTTCCGCACCGCGCCCGGGGTGAGGGTTTCTTCGCGGCGGTGGCCCGCAAGAGTTTCGATGTCGGAGGCCGGAGCCGGGCTCCGAAGTCCCGCCGGACGCTTTTTGCGCCGATAGGCCGGCGGGAAAGCGAGGAGCTGGGACGCTGGGTCATTGAGCCGGAGCGGATGCGTTTCGCGGCGGTCAACGATACCTGTTACGGTTACTGTGCCTCGCAGTACGAGGCGGTCCGGACGGTGGCCGAGTCGTTGCGCGTGATCGCATCGGGCGTGGCGATGGGGCAGCTCTTCAAGGGACGGCTCAAGCCGGACCATGCGCTGGCGATGTTCTGCGGATTGAACCGTGAGGCGGTGCCGGTGACGGAGCTTCCGGAGGAGGCTGCACTGCACTACCTGCGTCGGCAGGAGGTCGGTGCGGCGGATTTTGCCGACGGGATGAATCTGGTGACGGCCGGCGGGCTGGCATTGGGATTTGCCAAGCGGATCGGAAATCGGGTGAACAACCTGTATCCCAATTCGCTGCGGATATTGAATTTGTAAAAAGACAGACACGGTGCCGTTCTGCAGGGTGGGTGCGTGTGCTGAGTATAGATGAAAGTTTTACCGGAGTCCGGGGGCGCCCGAGGGGGTGTCGCCGCATCTGTCCGACTCGATTCCGGCGAAGACAATTGTGTGTGAAGCGGGTCGGAGGCGGTGCGTGCCGGATTCACGCTTGTTTTAACGTATGGCCAAAAAACTTTTCTATTCGATGGGCGAGGTGACCGAGATGTTCGACGTCAATGCCTCGCTGATCCGTTTCTGGGAGACGAAGTTCGATGTGCTTCGCCCGAAGAAGAAC
The DNA here is from genome assembly GCA_963926835.1 of Rikenellaceae bacterium. GTDB lineage: Bacteria > Bacteroidota > Bacteroidia > Bacteroidales > Rikenellaceae > Alistipes. The sequence continues at coordinate 7,215 of CAWUYY010000025.1, forward strand.
AAGAAAGGCAACCGGCTCTTTACGCCGGCCGATATCGAGAACCTGAAGTTGATCTACCACCTGGTCAAGGAGCGGGGCATGACGCTCGAGGGGGCGCGTCGCTGTCTGAAACAGAACAAGACGACCATCTCGCGCGATGCCGAGCTGCTCGAGCGGCTGCAGCGGGTGCGTGCCATGCTCGAAGAGGTGCGCGCCGAGCTCCGGGACGGGGCGCAGGCCCTCTCCGACGAGGAGTCGGCTGCGAGGGTGAACGAGCCGGAGAGTCCGTCCGAAAGTCCGGTCCAGGTGATCGAGCCGGGGCCCGAGGCGAAAAAGCAGCCTGCCAAGCGGACCGCTGCGGGGGGCTCGCGCCGCAAGGGAAAGCGGGAAAAACCGGAGGAGGAGAAGGAGCTGTTTGCCTTTTATGAACAATCCCTGTTTTGAGTGAAACGATGAAGATAGAGCAGATAACCGAAGTCATCGAGCGATTCGCTCCGTTGCGCTACCAGGAGTCCTATGACAACGCCGGACTCATCGTGGGTCGTCCGCAGGACGAGGTACACAAGGCGTTGCTGGCGGTCGATGTGACCGAAGAGGTGATGGACGAGGCCGAACGGGAGGGGTGCGATCTGATCATTACGCACCATCCGATCGTCTTCCATGCACTCAAGCGTTTCAATTCGGCCACCTATGTGGAGCGCTGTGTGGAGCGTGCGATCCGGCGGGGAATCGCGCTGTATGCCTGCCATACGAACCTCGACAGCACGCCCGGCGGAATGAGCTGGCAGGTGGGCCGCATGCTCGGCGTGGAGCGGATGCAGGTGTTGCAGCCGACCGATCCGTCCGACGTTCGGGTCGGGTTCGGCATTGTGGGCGAGCTGCCTGTCGAGGTGGAGACGACCGCCTTCCTGCAGCGGATCCGCGAGCGGCTGGCAGCGCCGGTGATCCGTCATTCAGATCTGGTGCGGCCGCATGTGCGCCGGGTGGCCGTCTGCACCGGAGCCGGCGGTTCGCTGATTGGTGATGCCGCCCGGGCGGGAGCCGATCTCTATGTGACGGCCGATCTCAAGTACAACGATTTTATTTCGCCCGTCGGAGGGCTTGTCGTGGCGGATGTAGGTCATTTTGAGAGCGAATATTGCGCAATCGACCTCTTGTTTGATATTTTATCGAAAAATTTGATTACCTTTGCGGTTCGCAAGAGTGTAAACTCCCGCAATCCGATTCATTACATGGTGTAGTCTAAACAATTAAAAACACGATATGGCAACGCAAAAAAAGACAGCTGATGTTGATTATTCGATGCAGGAAAAGATCCTGGCCCTTTACGATTTGCAGAAAATCGACAGCCAGATCGATGCAATCAATAAGATAAAAGGAGAACTGCCGCTGGAAGTACAGGATCTCGATGACGAACTGGCCGGTCTGCGGTCGCGCGTCGAGAACATCAATGCCGAAATCGAGGAGTTCAACGCTCTCACCAAACAGCGCAAGCGCGAGGTGGATCAGGCCAAGATCCAGATCGGCAACTACAAGGAGCAGCAGAACAACGTGCGCAACAACCGTGAGTTCGATGCCATTGCCAAGGAGATCGAGTATCAGGAGCTGGTCATCGAGTTGGCCGAGAAACGCCTGAAGGAGTATGCGGCCGGCATCAAGGCCAAAAAGGCGCAGGTTGAGGAGACCGAGGCGGTGATCGCCGAGCGTCAGAAGGATCTGGAGGCCAAGCAGGCCGAGTTGCAGAGCATCGAGGAGGAGACCGCTTCGCAGGTGGCCGATCTGACGGCTCAGGCCGAGAAGGCACAGGCCAAGATCGACGAGCGTCTGTTGGCTGCCTACAACCGTATCCGTCACAACGTTCGCAACGGATTGGCCGTAGTGACGGTGCGCCGTGACGCCTGCGGTGGCTGCTACAACCGCATTCCGCCTCAGCGTCAGATGGAGATCCGTCAGGGCAAGAAGATCATTATTTGCGAGTATTGCGGCCGTATTCTGGTGGCTGACCCGGAAGAGGTGGCCGAGAAGGAGGCTGCGGAGGCCAAATAACCGCTCCGACGGGAGCAGATCACAGGATCGCCCGCATCCGAACAAACGGATGCGGGCGATCCTGTCTTTTTCGGGAAGAGGGGGGCGGACAGTGGGCCGGGTTGTCGGCCGTTTGAATATGCAGGGTCCGGATGGCGGGTGCGATAAAACGGGTGGAGACGGTTTTGTGTGCGGTCGAAGAGGCTCGTCAAAGGTGTCTGAACGCTTTTTTTTGAGTGTCAGGGTGGTTGGAAGGGTAAACTTTTACCCTTCAATCTGTGTTTTTTTGAGAATAATATTTAACTTTGTGAAGTTGTATATTTGAAACCTCCAACAATGAAGATAGCTCTCGCACAGTTGAATTATACGGTTGGCGACGTGAGTGGCAATATGGCCAAGATCCTCGACGCCGTACATCGTGCAAAAGCCATGGGCGCCGATTTGGTCGTCTTTGCCGAGCAGGCGATCAGTGGAGCTCCGGCTTTCGATCTGCTCCGAAAGAATACGTTTCACGAACAATGTGAGGATGCTCTGCATCGGATCGCCCGCGAATGCGATACGATCGATGCCATCGTCGGCGTCCCTTATCTGACCCGGGAAGGGACGATCAGTGCCGCAGCCGTAATCGAAAAGGGACGCGTGGTGCGCTACGTGGGAAAGAAGAGTGTTACGGTGCGCCGGGAACTGGGTTTCCTGGTGCCTTCGAAGGGTTGCGAGAACATCCGGCTGCGGGGACACCGCATTGCGCTGGTGGTCGGGGACGACCTTTACAATACCAAGGAGTTCGACAAGTCGGTCGAGACGATTATCAATATCCACGCTCGTCGTTACCGCAAGGGCGATTTGACTCAGCGGGCACGGACGATCGGCGACATTGCCTACGTCAACGGCAAGAATGTGGTGATGGTCAACCAAGTCGGTGGAAATACCGAGTTGGTCTATGACGGCATGTCGGGAGCCATGAACAGTCGGGGCGAAATCGTTGCCCTGCTGAAGAGTTTCGAGGAGGATCTTCAGCTGTTCGACACGGAGAATCCGGGCAAGCCCATTGAGTCGCTGCCCGAGTCGAGTTACGACCGCACCCGTTTCATCTTCGAGGCGGCCCGTTGCGGATTGCGTGATTTCTTTGCAAAGAACGACTACAAGAAGGCCTGTCTGGGTGTGTCGGGCGGAATCGATTCCGCGGTGGTGGCCTGTCTGGCCGTTGCGGCGCTGGGGGCCGAGAATGTGCGGGCCCTGATGATGCCCTCGCAGTTCTCGTCGGACAGCTCGGTCGAGGATGCCAAACTGTTGGCCGAGAATCTCGGCATCGAATTCAACGTGGTTCCCATTACGGAGGCCTATCGCAGCATCGTCGAAACGTTGATCCCCGTGACGGGCGGTACGGATTTCGATGCGACCGAGGAGAACATTCAGTCGCGTATCCGTACGATCATGCTTATGGCCCTGCAGAACAAGAGCGGCTATGTGTTGATCAACTCCTCGAACAAGAGTGAGAATGCGTTGGGGCTCTGCACCCTTTATGGTGATACGGCCGGTGCCTTCAGCGTGACGGGAGACCTCTACAAAACCGAAATGTACGATGTGGCCCGCTATATCAACCGCGAGTACGGCCACCCCATTCCCGACAGCATCCTGACGAAGGAGCCTTCGTCGGAACTTCGACCCAATCAGAAAGACAGCGATATCCGGCCCCCCTACGAGGTGGTGGATGCAATCCTCTACCGTATGATCGAGGAGGGTCAGCCCCGCGAGGAGATCATCAACGCCGGCTTCGACTCCGAGGAGGTGCAGAAGATCTACCGCATGATCATGAACAACGAGAAGAAACGCTTCCAGTATCCGCCGGTGCTGCGTCTCTCCTCGTGCTCGTTCGGCCATGAGTACCGAATGCCGTTAACTCATAAATACGGGAAGTAACACGATGGATCGGATCGAACATAGCGGTGTGGTCGAGCGTGTCGATTCGGGGCGTGTTTTTGTTGAAATAACGGCCAAAAGCGCCTGCGGAGGATGCAGCGCCCGTGCCGCCTGCGGCATGAGCGAGGCGACGCGCAAGGTGGTCGAGGTGCATACGCCGGAGGCTGCACGCTATGCCCCCGGCGATCAGGTGACGGTGGCCGTGACCCGGCACATGGGGGCGACGGCCGTCGTGTTGGCATACGTCGTACCCTTTGTGGTACTGATTTTTGTGGTTGTGGCGGCCCTCTCGCTCGGGTTGAGCGAAGGGTGGGCGGCGCTGGCGGGGCTTGTCTCCGTGATCCTTTACTACGGCGCCCTGTGGCTGGGCCGCCATCGGATAGAAGAGAAGATTCATTTCACGATTTCGAAATAAGCGGGCATTGTTTCGCACAATCTTGACAGAATATGGAAATACTGTTTTACACGATCTTAACGCTCTGTATCATCGGCGTCCTGGCCGCCGTGATCCTCTATTTCGTAGCGCAAAAATTCAAGGTGAACGAAGACCTGCGGGTCGATCAGGTGGAGAAGATGCTCCCCGGTGCCAACTGCGGCGGCTGCGGCTTTGCCGGTTGTCGCGGACTGGCCGATGCGCTGGTGAAGCAGAACGATATTTCGGCGCTGTTCTGCCCCGTAGGAGGTGCTCCGGTGATGAAATCGGTGGCCGACTTCCTCGGTAAGGCGGCTCCGGAGAAGGAGGCGCAGGTGGCAACGGTACGCTGCGGCGGAAGTTGCGAGAAGCGTCCCCGCGTGAACGATTACGACGGAGCGGGCTCGTGTGCCGTGGCCGCCTCGCTTTATGGCGGACAGACCGGCTGTACGTACGGCTGTCTGGGGTTGGGCGACTGCGTCGCTGTCTGTACGTTCGGGGCTTTTTCGATGAACCCCGAAACGGGACTTCCCGAGGTGGATCCCGACAAGTGTACCGCCTGCGGAGCCTGTGTCAAGGCGTGTCCGAAGGGGATCATCGAACTGCGCAAGAAGTGGCCGAAGAACCGGGCGGTATACGTGTCGTGCGTGAGCAAGGACAAGGGTGCCGTGGTGATGAAGGCCTGCAAGGCGGGTTGCATCGGCTGCGGAAAGTGTGCCAAGGTGTGCGCATTCGACGCCATTACGATCGAGAACAACCTGGCGTTCATTGATTCGTGGAAGTGCAAGCTCTGCCGCAAGTGCGTCAACGAGTGCCCGACCGGAGCGATCCGGTTGGTCGGCATGGAACCGCTTGCCCGCGAACCGAAGGCGGCTTCGGCGGCCGAATCCGGAAGCAAGCCGCAAAAGCCGGAACAGGCTCCGGCCAAATCCTGATCTGAATTAGAAAACACCGAACGACAATCTCTATGAAGACATTTCCAAAGGGCGGAGTCCATCCGTCGGATAATAAGTTGAGTCGGGCATGTGCGGTCGAGGTATTGCCGCTGCCCGAGGTGGTGAACGTTCCTCTTGCCCAGCATATCGGAGCCCCGGCGGTGGCGAAGGTCGCCAAGGGGGATCAGGTCAAGACGGGACAGTTGATTGCGGAGGCCGCCGGATTCGTGTCGGCCAACATCCATGCCCCGGTATCGGGTACCGTCACGGCGGTCGAGATGCAGCCCAACGGACAGGGACAGCGGCAGATGATGATCACGATCCGCCGCGACGGAGACGAGTGGGCCGAGGGGATCGATACCTCGTCGACCCTGGTTCGGGAGTATGCTCTGACGCCGCAGGAGATTCTTGCCAAGATCAAGGCGGCCGGCATCGTCGGCATGGGCGGTGCGGCTTTCCCGACGCATGTCAAACTGACCATTCCGGCCGGTAAAAAGGTTGAATATTTGATAATCAACGGTGTAGAGTGTGAACCCTACCTGACTTCGGACCATCGTTCGATGCTCGAACGGGGGGAGGAGCTGATGGTCGGCATCTCCATCCTGATGCGGGCGCTGGGGGTTGACCGGGCCTTCATCGGTGTGGAGAACAATAAGCAGGATGCCATCGCGCATTTGACGAAACTTACAGCGTCGTATCCCGGAATTCGGGTCGTGCCGTTGCGGGTCCGTTATCCGCAGGGCGGTGAGAAACAGTTGATTGCAGCCATCACGGGACGTGAGGTGCCGCCTCCGCCGGGACTGCCGATCGACGTTGGTGCCGTGGTTTGCAACGTCTCGACCACGTTGGCCGTGTACGATGCCGTGCAGAAGAACAAACCGCTCGTGGAGCGCGTTGTGACCGTTACCGGTCGTCAGATCAAGGAGCCTAAGAACCTGCGGGTCCGTTTCGGAACGCCCGTATCCTCCCTGCTGGAGGCTGCCGGCGGTCTGCCGGAGGGGGAGGTGAAGGTGCTCAACGGCGGTCCCATGATGGGTCGGGCCATGAGCAATCTCTCTTCGCCGGTGATCAAGGGTTGTTCGGGTATCACGGTCTTTGCCGGACCGTCGGCCTTCCGACGTGCGGAGAGTGTCTGCATCAAGTGCGCCAAGTGTGTATCGGCCTGTCCGATGGGGCTGGAGCCCTATCTGCTGGCCAAACTCTCGCGGCGTAAAATGTGGGAGCGGCTCGAATCGGAGTGGGTGAGCAACTGCATCGAGTGCGGCTGCTGCCAGTTTACCTGTCCGGCCGCCATTCCGCTGCTGGACTTCATCCGGTTGGGAAAACAGGAGGTCGGAGCCCTCGTGCGTGCCCGGGCGGCCGCCAATACATCCAGAAAATAAGAAAAAGAGAGATAGCGTATGGCAAGTAGATTAGTTGTAGCACCTGCACCCCATGTGCATGGTTCGGAATCCACGCAGAAAATCATGCGGGATGTGCTCCTGGCGCTGACTCCCGCCCTGATCTTTTCGATCGTCACGTTCGGATGGAGCGCCTTGATGGTGACCTGTATCTCGGTTGTGAGTTGCGTGTTGTTCGAGTTTCTGATTCAGAAATATCTGTTGCACGGTCCCCGTACGATCGGCGATCTGTCGGCCGTGGTGACCGGTGTACTGCTGGCTTTCAACGTACCGTCATCGCTCCCCTGGTGGATCGTCGTAATCGGTGCGTTCGTCTCGATCGCAATCGCCAAGATGACCTTCGGTGGACTGGGCAAGAACCCCTTCAACCCCGCTCTGGTCGGACGTGTCTTCCTCCTGTTCGCCTATCCGGTGCAGATGACCACCTTCCCGCGTCCGGTGGGACAGCTGGCCGACGCCTTCTCCGGCGCTACGCCGCTGGCGGCCGTCAAGGCGCACATCGTTTCGCATACGGATATCAATTTCCAGGATATCCTGTTCGGTTCGATCCCCGGATCGCTGGGTGAGATCTCCGCCCTGCTGCTGCTCGTCGGATTTGTCTATCTGTTGTGGCGCAAGGTGATCACGTGGCATATTCCGGTGGCGATCCTTGGTACGATGGCCGTATTCATCTTCATCGTCGGACTGAGTCAGGGAATGCAGGGCGAGGCCCTGTGGGAGTACCCGATCTTCCACCTGCTGGCCGGTGGCGCCATTCTGGGTGCAGTTTACATGGCAACCGACTATTCAACCTCGCCGATGACCCACGCCGGAATGATCGTTTACGGTATCGGTATCGGAGTCATCACGGTGCTGATCCGTTTGTGGGGCGCCTATCCCGAGGGCATGTCGTTCGCGATCCTGATCATGAACTCGGTTGTGCCCTTGATTAACAAGTATGTCAAACCGCACCGTTTCGGTGTAAAATAGACGGAGCCGATGAAAAGTACATTATTTAATATGGTGGCGGTGCTGTTCGTGATCACCCTGCTAGCCTCCGGCGGTGTCGGAGCCGTGTATATGATCACGAAGGAGCCGATTGCCGTCGCGCAGCAGAATGCAACGCGCGAGGCGTTGAAACTGGTTTTGCCTCCCTTCGATGCGACCGTCGATGAGGCGCTCGAAGTGGATGAGTTGCCGGTGACGGTGCATACGGCAACGGCTGCGGACCAGGTGGTGGGCTATGCCGTGGAGTCGATGACCAAGAACGGCTTCAGCGGCGTGGTGCGTCTGATGGTGGGTTTCACCCCCGACGGACAGATCATCAATATCCAGGTGCTCGAGCAGAGTGAAACCCCCGGCTTGGGAACCAAAATGGCCGATGAGGGAAACCCGTTGCTGCTCAGCTTCCAGGAGAAATACCCCGCCCAAATGAATATGGCGGTCAAGAAGGACGGCGGCGATGTGGATGCGCTGACGGCTGCAACGATCTCGTCGCGGGCCTATGTCGATGTGGTGCGCCGGGCCTACAATGCCTATGTGCAGAAGGCGGGCGGTGAGCCGGTAAATGCCGCGTCGGGAGCTTCGCAGCAGAGCGATGCTGCATCGGGTGCAACGGCTGCAGGATCGTACGATTCGGCTTCCGGAGCAACCGATACGGCCGCAGAGGGTGAAGCGCAAACTTCCATGGAAGAGAAAGGAGGTCAAAATGAATAACCTGAAAGTACTGACAAACGGAATTATCAAGAATAATCCGACCTTCGTGCTGGTGCTCGGCATGTGTCCGACGCTGGGTACGACGACCTCGGCCGCAAACGGATTCGGTATGGGTGCGGCGACGATGGCCGTGCTGGTCATGTCGAACCTGGTGATCTCGCTCATCAAGAACCTGATCCCGGACAAGGTGCGCATTCCGGCCTTCATCGTGGTGATCGCCTCGTTTGTGACCATCATTCAGATGCTCATGCAGGCCTATGTGCCGTCGCTCTACGCCAGTCTGGGCGTCTTCATTCCGCTGATCGTGGTGAACTGTATCATCCTGGGACGCGCCGAGGCCTTCGCCTCCAAGAACGGCCCGATCGCCTCGATCTTCGACGGTCTGGGAATCGGTCTGGGATTCACCTGCGCGCTGACCCTGATCGGTGCCGTGCGTGAGATTCTGGGCAGCGGCGCCATCTTCGGCTATTCGTTCGGCGTGACGGACTATATGCCGCTCGTCTTCGTACTGGCACCGGGCGCCTTCTTCGTGCTCGGCTACCTGATGGCTTTGTTCAATAAAGTGGTCAAGAAAAACAATTAGATATGGAGCTCTCTTATTTTGCTATTATCATCGGCGCGATATTCGTCAACAACGTCGTGCTGGCGCAGTTCCTCGGCATCTGCCCCTTCCTGGGCGTGTCGTCGAAGGTGGAAACTTCGCTCGGTATGGGAGCTGCCGTAACTTTTGTGATGGCGCTGACGGCCGTGGTCGCCTGGCCCATTCAGACCTACGTGCTCGAGCCGCTCGGCATCGAGTACATGCAGACGATCGTCTTCATTCTGGTGATCGCCGCGCTGGTACAGATGGTCGAGATCATCCTGAAGAAGATGTCGCCGTCGCTCTATCAGGCGCTCGGTATCTTCCTGCCGCTCATTACGACGAACTGCGCCGTGCTGGGTGTGGCGATTCTGATGATCTCGAAGGAGTTCAACCTGTTGCAGAGTCTGGCCTATTCGGTCTCGACGGCAATCGGTTTTGCCCTGGCACTGGTACTCTTCGCCGGTATCCGCGAACGGTTGGAGCTAGAGGAGGTGCCGAAGGCCATGCGGGGAGTCCCCGTGGCGCTGGTGACGGCCGGTATTCTGGCCATGGCCTTCATGGGATTCTCGGGACTGGTATAGTGTAGTCTGCGAAAGATAGAAGAGGAGCGATCCGGCATGCGGATCGCTCCTCTTTGATTCTGTGTGACAGGGAGCGTTCCTTGCTTGAGAACGGTGGGGTGGAACGGGTTTCTGCTGCGGGTGATCTTTTTTCACCCCCGGTTTGGTGGTATTGTGCGGTGAAATCGCTATTTTTGCAAAAATAGCCGGGTGCGAAGGGCTGCAGCGAAGAGGGGAACTTCTCTTCGGAGTGGTGACGGCGCAGCCGGGTTTGGAACAATAGCCTTTCAAAAAGCGAAAACCTTATGGAAAAGGTGATAAAACTGCACGATCGGAACTTCAAGGTGATGATTCCGGCCGACAAGATCGAGGTAGCCGTATCGGCCGTTGCCGACAAGATCAATGCCGATTACCGGGACAAAAAGAATCCCATTTTCATCGGCGTGCTCAACGGTTCGTTCATGTTCATGAGCGATCTGCTGAAGAAGATCGACTTCTGTTGCGAGATCTCGTTCGTCAAGCTCTCCTCCTATTGCGGCACCTGCTCGTCGGGCGAGGTGACCAATCTGATCGGGTTGAACCGCGATATTGCGGGGCGCGATGTGATCATCGTCGAGGATATCGTCGACACGGGGGCCAGCATCGAACACATGGTCGCCGAGCTGCAGCGCCACAATCCGGCCAGCATCCGGGTCTGCACGCTCTTCTTCAAGCCGAAGGCCTATACGCGTTCGATTCCAATCGATTATCCTGCCATGGAGATCGGGAACGAATTCATCGTCGGCTATGGGTTGGATTACGACCAGTTGGGGCGCAATCTGAAGGATGTCTACGTGGTAACCGAGTAAGCAGATGAGTGAAGTGAACGACTACGCTCTGTTGGAGGGCGGTCAGAAACTGCCGCTGGTCGAGGACTTCTATACGATTCAGGGCGAGGGATTCCATGCGGGGAAACCGGCCTATTTCATTCGCCTGGGCGGGTGCGATGTCGGCTGCCGATGGTGCGATGCCAAATATACGTGGAATCCGAAGCTCTATCCGCCGACCGATATTTCGAAGATTGTCGAGCGGGCAACTTCGTGTGCGGCGCAGGCGATCGTGATTACCGGCGGGGAGCCGCTGCTCTATCCGCTGGGGCCGCTTACTGCGGCGCTCAAGGCACGTGGACTGAAGATCTTTCTCGAAACCTCGGGGTCGCACCCTTTCAGCGGCTACTTCGACTGGGTATGCCTTTCTCCCAAACGTCAGCAACCGCCTCTGGACGAGGCCTTCTGGCGGGCGCATGAACTGAAGGTGATCATCGAGAAGGAGGAGGACCTTCAGTGGGCCGAGCAGAATGCGGCCCGGGTCGAGCGGGAGTGCCGACTCTACCTGCAGCCCGAGTGGAGCGTCTCGGAGAAGATCATGCCGGTGCTGGTCGAGTATGCGAAGGCGCATCCGAAGTGGAACATCTCGATTCAGACTCACAAATACATGCACATCCCTTAGTGGTGCGGCGGCGATGAAATTGCGTTTCGACAAGCGGTTCTGGGTGATCATGACCTGTATCATCGTGGTCTTCACGGTCTTCATCGTGGGGCGCAACCTGATGCATGCCATCGAGATTCGCAGCGACATCCGCCATTTGGAGCAGCAAAAGCGGCAATATCAGGCGCGGATCGAGCAGGACAGCACGCTGCTCGAGGAGTTGAAGTATGACGACAACCTCGAACGCTTTGCCCGCGAGCGCTATCGCATGCAGCGAAAGGGAGAGACCGTTTACGTGGTGGAGTAGGCCCGAGGCGGGGAAATATGAGCAGTCCCGGAATTCAATGCGGAATTCCGGGACTGTCTCTTTTTAATAGTGTCTGAAGCCTTGCCAGTCGACCTGCAGCGGCGTGCCGTGGTCGAGCCATTCTATCTGACGGCTGGCGGTGATGCGACCGATCGGGTAGAGCGGCTTGTGAAAGTGGCTCTCGAAATCCCTGAGCAGCGTATCGGCCCCGTCCGGGTCGATTGTCAGCAGCAGCTGGTAGTCTTCGCCTGCCGTGACGGCCGTCTTGATATCCACGTCGGTCGGAATCTGCCGGATCTCCACTTCGGCCCCGACCCCGGAGCGCTCCATGATGTGGCGCAGATCGGAGGCGATGCCGTCCGAGATGTCCATCATGGCCCGAACCTCCGGCCTTCCTCCGAGCCAGATCCCTTCGGGAACCTGCGGCGTGGGGTTGCGATGGGCGTGTGCCTGGGGGGTGTCGTAGCGGCCGTTCAGAATATCCCGAAGTCCGGCGCCCGATTCGCCGAGCGGACCGCTGACGGCAATCAGATCTCCCGGACGGGCGTCGCTGCGCCGCTTGAGGTGGCTGTCGGGTGCACGTCCGATGGCGGTAACGTTCACCACCAGCCCGGATTCCGAGGCTGTCGTGTCACCGCCGATCAGCGCGACGCCGTAGCGCTGCGAAAGGTCGTGGTAGCCCTCCATGAAACGTTCGATCCACCCTTGCGGCAGATCGTGTGGAATGGCCAGTGAGAGCAGGGTGGCAACGGGGCGTGCCCCCATTGAGGCCACGTCGCTCAGATTGACGGCCAGGGATTTGCCTCCAAGCTCCTCGGGCGAGGTGGCACGGCGCAGAAAATGTACCCCCTCGGCCAGCAGGTCGGAGGTGAAGAGCAGCGACTCGCCGCCGCCGATCGGCAGTACGGCACAGTCGTCGCCGATCCCCTCGAAACCGTTCGCGGGGAGTGTGGCGAACATTTTGCTGATATGTTCGATAAGTCCGAATTCTGTCATGGTCTCGTGTCTCTGAAACGGGAATGCCGAACGGGCATCCGCATACGGATTACAAAGATATTAATTCTTCGTCGAATTGAGGTGAAACGCGGGAGGGTGAAGCGGGGATGTGGCGCTTTTTTCGTACTTTTGTCCTCGGGATCGGCGACAGATCCGGGCGGTTGAGTTCGGCATTGGGACGGTTCCGGTTGGAATAGAGAACTATACGATTATATATAATAAAGAGAAGATCCTATGTGGGGAGAGAAGAAAACCAAGATCATTGCCACGTTGTCCGATTTCCGGGCCAACGAGGATTTCGTTCGCCAGCTGTTCGAGGCCGGCATGGATGTCGTACGCATCAATTCGGCCCATCTGACCGAAGAGGGGGCCTCCCGAATCGTCGAGGCGGTGCGAAAGGTGAGCCCGAGCATTCCCGTGATCCTCGACACCAAGGGGCCGGAGATCCGGGTGACGGCCGTAGCCGAAGAGTATGACGGCGGTATCGAGTTCCAGGTCGGAGACCGGGTCCGTGTTCGCGGGACGGCCGACGCAATTCCCTCTACCCGCGAGCTGATCTACCTGAACGTGGCGACGATCGTCCGCGACATCGAGGTGGGGGCCCGCCTGTTGATCGCTGACGGCGAGCTGGAGCTGCGTGTAATAGACAAGGATTCGGAGGAGCTGCTCTGTGAATTCGTGCGTGGCAGCGTGCTGCGCTCGCGCAAGAGCGTGAATGTGCCGGGCATGCAGATCGAGCTGCCGTCGCTGACCGAGAAGGACCGCCGCTTCATCGAGTGGGCCGTTCATAACGACGTCGATTTCATCGCCCACTCGTTCGTGCGGGATGCGCGCGACGTGGAGGCGGTGCAGGAGATTCTGGACCGCTTCGACAGCCCGATCAAGATCATCTCGAAGATCGAGAACCAGCAGGGTATCGACAACCTGGACGAGATCGTTGAGGCCTCCTACGGCATCATGGTGGCGCGCGGTGACATGGGTGTGGAGCTGCCGGCGGAGATGATTCCCAACATGCAGCGGCGGATCGTCGAGCGTTGCATCGCTGCCAAACGTCCGGTCATTATCGCTACGCAGATGCTCTATTCGATGGTTCACTCGCCGCGTCCGACCCGTGCCGAGGTGAGCGACGTGGCCAGCGCCATCTTCGAGCGGGTCGATGCCGTGATGCTGAGCGACGAGACGGCCATGGGCGACTATCCCGTGCAGGCCGTCACGACGATGGCACGCATCGCCCGTGAGATCGAGCGTGACGAAGACCACTTTCCGCCGATGGTCGACCTGAACATGATCTCGGTAAACCACGAGGTGACGGCGCAGTTGGCCCGTTCGGCCGTGCGCGCCTCGATCAACCTGCCGATCCGTTACGTGATTCTCGATACGATTTCGGGCCGTACGGGCCGCTATCTGGCTGCCTTCCGCGGCCGTCGGTTGGTGGTGGCCGTCTGCTACACGCGGCATGCTCAGCGTATCCTGGCCCTCTCGTACGGTGTGGTGCCGATTCTGCGCGAGCCCTCCTCGGATGAGCGTTACCAGAGCCGTTACCACTTCGTGATCGATGCGCTCGACTTTATCGAAAAGAAGCATTGTCTTCTGCCGACGGACATGGTGGCCGTCATCGGCGGCAGCTTCGGCTCCCGGTACGGCGCCTCCTACATCGAAATTTCGGATGTGGAGCGTCTGCGCGAGCGGGACAACGATTGCTGCTGCGGAAAATAAAATAGGGGAGAGGCTGTCGTGGCCGGAGAGTTGCGCGATAAGGTTGCCAGCGGGGTAGCCTGGAGCATCGGCGAGAAGGTCGGTTCGATGCTCCTGCAGATGGGGGTGAGCATCATCATCCTCCGGATGCTCATGCCGGAGGATCTGGGTGTGATGGCCATCCCGACCGTATTGGTGACCCTTGCGCTGGTGATGGTGGACAGCGGCTTCTCGCAGACGCTGATCCGCAAGACCGATCCGACGCCGGCCGACTACAAGTCGGTCTTCCTCTTCAACGTCGCGGCTTCACTGCTGCTCTACGTGCTGCTGGTTGCTACGGCACCGTGGGTGGCCCGCTTCTACGGGATGCCCATCCTGGCGCGCATCGCCCCGGTGCTCTTTCTGTTGCTGCCGCTCAATGCCCTGTGTGTCATCCAGAATACAATCTTTACCCGGCAGTTCCGCTTCGCCCTGATCTCGAAGGTGGTCTTCGCCTCGTCGCTGGTGAGCGGAGTGGTGGCCATCGCCATGGCCTGGGGCGGACTGGGAGTCTGGAGCCTGGTCGGACAGCGGGTGACGGCCATGGGGGTGAAGGCGCTGCTGTTCTGGTGGTTGAGTGACTGGCGACCCCGTGTCCCTTACGAGGGGGCAGCCCTGCGGTCGATGGCCCCCTACAGCCTGCGGCTGTTGGCAACCGATCTGATCTCGACCCTGTACAACAACGTTTCGCAGCTCTTTGTCGGCAAGCTCTATCCGACCGATCTGCTCGGATTCTTCAACCAGGCGCAGAAACTCAAGGATCTGCCCGTCACCTCGACCATTCAGGCCGTGCAGAATGTCACCTTCCCCGCATTGTCGAAGATTGCGGATGATGAACGGAAGTTTGCGGACAGCTATCGGCAGGTGGTCATGATCGTTGCTTTCGTGATGTTCCCGGCCATGGCCGGTCTGATTGCCATTGCGCCCGACATGCTGTTCGGGCTGCTCGGGGAGAAGTGGACTCCGATTGTTCCCTATTTCCAGGTGATCTGCCTGGCGGGGATGTTCTCTCCGATTGCGATTATCTCGTACAACGTCCTGAAGGTGAAGAGTAACGGACGGATCATCGTACGGTTGGAAATTGTGAAGAAGATCGTTATGACCGCTCTTCTTGCCGTGACTATTCCCCACAGCGTGATTGCCATCACGTGGGGACTTTCGGCGATGGCCTTCTTCGAGATGGCCCTCAATTTTGCGGCGACGACCCGTTATTGCGGGCTGACCCTCTGGCGCTTCGTGCGGACGCTGCTCCCGCCGGCTCTGTTGACGGCCGTCATGTTTGCGGTGATCGTTTTCTTCCGTCATTTTACCGACTTCGGGGCACTGCCGACCTTCCTGATGCAGGTGGTGATCGGGGTGGTCTGTTATGCGGCGTTGGCCCGGCTCTTCCGGCTGGAGGCGATGCGGGTCGTGCTGAAGATCGTTCGAAAACTCTTCCGCCATTCGGACCGGCCGCAGGTGAACGGTTGACCGGCAGAGAACAGCATAAAAAAAACGCTTCCGATTATCGGAAGCGTTTTTTTATGAACTCGATGACCGGGTTGAACTATTTGTACTCTTTCGGGGTCATCTCGCCCTTCAGTACGCCCAGCGCATTCAGTGCCAGTGCGCCCATCTCGTCCTCGCCCGGGTAGATCACGATCGGTGCCAGGAACGAGCAGTGCTCGCGGATCACCTCGTTGACCGGCTCGTTGTAGGCTACACCGCCCGTGAGCAGGATGGCATCCACCTGACCCTTCAGAACGACGGCCATGGCGCCGATCGCCTTGGCGATCGTGTAGCTCATCGCATCGAGAACCTGCTTGGCGTGCTTGTTGCCGCCAGCGATGTCCTTCTCGCAGATCTCCTGTACGGAGTTCTTGCCCAGATGAGCAACCAGACCACCCTTGCCGGCGAGCATCTTGACCACTTCGGGCTGGGTGTATTTACCCGAGAAGCAGAGCGATACCAGACTGCCTGCCGGTACCGTGCCGGCACGCTCCGGTGCGAACGGACCGTCGCCGTCCAGGGCGTTGTTCGTGTCGATCACGCGACCCTTGCAGTGAGCCGAAACCGAGATGCCGCCACCCATGTGGGCGACGATCAGGTTCAGATCCTCGTAGCGCTTGCCGATCTTGGCGGCGTGGCGGCGGGCAATGGTCTTCTGGTTCAGGGCGTGGAAGATCGAAATGCGGGGACACTCCGGAATACCGCTGATGCGGGCTATGTCCTGAAGCTCATCCACAACCACCGGATCGGCGATGTAGGCCTTCACTCCGGCCTCGCGTGCGATCTGCTCGGCGATCAGACCGCCGATGTTCGACGCGTGCTCGCGCTGAGCATGGATAAGGTCATTCTTCAGGGCTGCGTTTACCTCGTAAACACCCGACTCGATCGGTTTGACCAGACCGCCGCGGCCGATGACGGCCGAAAGCGATTTCACGTCGATATCCTTGCTCTTGAGCGCCTCGAGGATCATCTCCTTCCGCCACTCGAGCTGGTCGATGATGTGGGGAAAGCGTGCGATCTCCTCGGCCGAGTGGCGCAGCGTGTGGGTCAGAATCGGTTTGTTGTCCTCAAAAATGGCGATCTTCGTGGACGTGGAGCCCGGATTGATGGCTAATATCTTGAATCCCATAAGAACTGTCTCCTCGTTTGATTATTTGGCAGCCAGGCAGGCCAGTGCGATCGAATAGAGTTTGGTCAGGCTCGAGTCACCGCGCGAGGTGAGCACGCAGGGAACGTTCGTACCCATTACCATGGCAGCCAGTTCGCTGTGGCCCATGTGGGTAGCGGCCTTGAAGAAGACGTTGCCCGATTCGATGTTCGGGAAGAGCAGACAGTCGGCATCGCCGGCTACGGCCGAACCCTTCACCTTCTTGATCTCGGCAGCCTCCTTGTAGAGGGCTACGTCGAGCGACAGCGGGCCGTCTACGATTACGTTGCCCAGCTGACCGCGGTCACCCATCTTGGCGAGCATGGCAGCCTCGGTCGAGGAGATGACGCTCGGCAGCAGCTGCTCGGACGGTGCGATGCAGGCGATCTTCGGGGTCTTGACACCGATCATGTTGGCGATCTTGGTCAGGTTGCCGATTAGGATCTGTTTCTGCTTGAAGTCGGGCAGCGGAATAACGGCTACGTCGGTAATGGTCACCAGTTTGTGGTAGCCCGGCATTTCGAGAACGGCAATGTGGCTCAGCGTACCCTTGGGCGGGAAGAGACCGGCCTCCTTGTTCAGAATGCCGCGCATGTATTTATCGGTGGAGACCAGACCCTTCATCAGCACGTCCGCCTCGCCCGATGCAGCGGATGCAACAGCCAGCTTGACGCATTTTACATCATTGCTCTCGGGGATGATCTTGAAGATGTTCATATCGATCTTCTCCTCTTTGCAGACCTGCTCGATGATCTGGGGATCGCCGTAGAGAATCGGCTCTACCAGTCCCTCTTTGTATGCCTCATAAACGGCGGCCAGCGTGTGAGCATCCTGACCGTAAGCTACTGCAAGACGTTTCTTGCCTCTTCTTCTTGCCTCTTCGACAATTTCTTTGAGATGTTGCATGGGTAACAAATGTTTTTTATAGGAAATATTATTCTTGTTGTTTTTATTTTTTGTTGTTGACGATTTCGAACGTGTCGGTGGCAATGACCAGCTCCTCGTTGGTGGCGATCACGGCGATCTTCACCTTGGAGTCCGGTGCCGAGATGATCTTGTTCTCGCCACGAACCTCCCCGTTGGCCTTGCGGTCGAAGCGGACGCCCATGAATTCGAGCCCTTCGCAGACCTCCAGACGGGTCTCCATCGAGTTCTCGCCCACGCCGCCCGTGAAGACGATCAGATCCAGACCGCCCATCTCGGCTGCGTACTCGCCGATGAACTTCTTGATGCGCAGACAGTACATGTCGCGTGCCAGCATTGCGCGGGGATTCCCCTCCTCGTAGGCCTTGTCGATGTCGCGCATGTCGCTCGAAACGCCCGACAGACCCAGCACGCCCGACTCCTTGTTGAGCATCTTGTTGAGCTGCTCGTAGCTCATTCCCTCCTTTTCGCCGATGTAGGTGACGGCGCTCGGGTCGACGTTGCCGCAGCGCGTTCCCATGATCAGACCGTCAACGGGCGAGAAGCCCATCGAGGTGTCGTACGACTTGCCGTTCAGCACGGCCGTTACCGAACCGCCGTTGCCGATGTGGCAGGTGATGATCTTCGAGTTGTTGATATCCAGACCGGCCAGTTTGGCTCCTTCGCGCGAAACGAACTTGTGGCTCGTTCCGTGGAAGCCGTATTTGCGGATGCCGTACTTGCTGTAGTATTCGTACGGGAGCGCATACATGTAGTTGATGGCCGGGATCGTCTGGTGGAACGAGGTGTCGAATACGGCAACCTGCGGTACGCCCGGAAGCACGTGCTCGATCGAGAGGATTCCCTCCAGGTTGGCCGGGTTGTGCAGCGGTGCGATCTGGAAGAGCGAGCGGATCTTCTCCTTGACTTGGTCGGTTACCAGACAGCTTGCGGCGAAGAACTCTCCGCCGTGAGCGACGCGGTGGCCGACCGCCTTCACCTCGTCGAGCGAACGGATTACACCGTGCCGGGGATTGGTCAGTGCATCCAGTACCAGACGGATACCCGTCGTGTGGTCGGGGATGGGCTGATGGAGTTCGAACCGGTCCTTCCCGACCGGTTTATGCGTGAGGTCTCCTTCCGGAAGGCCGATGCGCTCGACCAAACCTTTGGCGAGCAATTTGCTGGAGCCGGCTTCCATGTCGATCACCTGATATTTGATCGAAGAACTGCCGCAGTTGAGTACTAAGATAACCATTGTTTTTATCGTTTGTTTTTAATCGTAATTCCTCATCAGTTTTTCAAACCCCTTCCGGCCATCGCTCCGATCAGGATGCACAGAATGCATACGGTCAGGTTGATGCCTACGCAGAGTACGGCACTGCCGTAATCGCCGCTTCTCAGAAGACGAACCACATCGGCCGAGAAGGTGGAGAAGGTGGTGAACCCTCCGCAGAAGCCCACGCTCAGCAACCAGACGGCCGTGCCGGAGCCCAGCGTCTCGAGCAGGAATCCCATCAGCAGCGAGCCGACGGCGTTGACGGTGAGGGTCCCGGCGGGGAAACCCCAGAGCGATCGCTCCACCAGCCATAAATAGGAGACCAGGTATCTGGACATGCTACCCAATGCTCCGCCGACTCCTACGGCTATGATTTCTCGCAACATTTTCGTCAGACGGTCGATTCATCTTAAGAATTCGCAAATTTACGCAAAAAACAGTAACAAATCATAACCTTTTTCGGAAATTTTGTGATGAAACAGTGCGGTCTCGTTTATTTTACGAATTTGTAGCCGATTCCCTTGATGGTGACGATGTGTTTTTCGCCGATTTTTTGCCTCAGTTTGCGGATGTGCACGTCGATCGTACGGTCGCCGACCACCACCTCGTTGCCCCAGATGCGGGCGTAGATCTCCTCACGGGTGAAGAGCCGTCCGGGGGAGGCGTGAAGCAGTTCGAGCAGGGCGAACTCCTTGCGCGGAAGCGTGAAGGTTTCGCCGTCGGCCGTCACCTCGTGGCGTTCGCGGTCGATGCGGATCGACGATTCGGGTTCGGTCTCTATGCGCTTGAGAATGGCCTGGATACGGCTCATCAGGATCTGCAGCTTGATCGGCTTGGCGATGTAGTCGTCAGCCCCCACCTCGTAGCCGGCCAGCTGGCTCTCCTCTTCGCTCAAAGCCGACAGGAAGAGGATCATCGTATTCTTGAACTGGGGGTCGGCCCTCAGGGTCCGGCAGGCGGTCAAACCGTCCATGACCGGCATCATCACGTCGAGCAGAATCAGGTGGGGACGGTGAGCCACAGCCTGCTCGACAGCCTCCTTCCCGTTGCCGGCCGTATAGACCTCGTAACCGGCCCGCACCAGGTTATAGCGGATGAATTCCAGAATGTCCGGTTCGTCGTCGGCCAGCAGTATGCGATGTTTCATGAGCGGCTCTTTTAATTTGCGACGAAGTTAGCAAAATTATCTGCAAAACCTGTGCGGGACCCGGAAAAAATGGTTATATTTGCAAGGTTTATATACTTTGCGATAAGCAACTAAAAATTGAAGAGAAATGGCAAACGAACCCACTCTTTCCGTGGCAGAAGAGCAGATCGGCTCTCCTGAAACGACACAAAATATGCAGAATACCGCTCCCGGGGAGTCGGACAAGGCGACTGTCGAGGCGGGCGAGGAATCCGCAACGACTGCTCAGCAGGTGGATTTCACCGACGAAGAGGCCGCTTTGGCGGCCGAGCATGCCGGACTCGATCTGGGTGAGGCTGCGCCGGAGGAGGAGACCGACCGGGCGGAGAATCCGGCCAATGAACTGGCCGGCAAAACGAAGGAGGAGTTGCTCTCCATTTTCTCGAAGATGATCGAGGAGCGCCCGATTCAGACGCTGCGCAAGGAGGTGGAGGCGTTGAAGATCGCCTTCTACAAATTGCGTCGGGCCGAGGTGGAGGCTGCCCGCCGGGCATTCATCGAGGCGGGCGGAGCTCCCGAGGAGTTCTCGTCGGAGGCCGATTCGGCCGAGGCGCGCTTCAAGGAGCTCTTCAAGGAGTATCGCCGCCGCCGGGACGAATTCATCGCTAACCTGGAGGCGACCAAGGAGGAGAACCTCAAGATCAAGTTGCAGATTATCGAGGAGCTGAAGGAGCTCGCCTCTTCGGAAGAGATGCTCAACCAGACCTTTACCAAGTTCCGCGAGCTGCAGAACCGCTGGAAGGAGACGGGAATCGTTCCCCAACAGTATGTGAAGGATGTGTGGGAGAACTACAACCTGCAGGTGGAGCACTTCTACAATGTGATCAAGATCAACAAGGAGTTGCGCGATCTGGATCTGAAGAAGAACTACGAGCAGAAACTGGCCCTGTGCGAGCAGGCCGAGGCGCTGCTCCTGAATCCGTCGATTGTTGATGCCTTCCACAAGTTGCAGAAGCTGCACGACGAGTGGCGTGAGATCGGTCCGGTGGCCAACGAATACAAGGAGGTGCTCTGGAACCGTTTCAAGGAGGCGTCGGCCCGCATCAACAAGCAGCACCAGGAGTTCTTCGAGAACCTCAAGATGGAGCAGCTGCGAAACCTGGAGCTCAAGAGCGAGCTTTGCGCGAAGGCCGAGGAGCTGGCGCAGCAGCCGCTGACCAGCCGCAAGGAGTGGAACAAGGCCAGCGACAAGCTGCTCGAGATTCAGAAGGTATGGAAGACCATCGGGTTTGCCCCGAAAAAGGATAACAACGCCATTTATGAGCGCTTCCGCACGGCATGCGACAAGTTCTTCGAGGCCAAACGGGCCTACTATGCCGGACTGAAGAGCGAGATGGAGCATAACCTGCAGCTCAAGACCGAGCTGTGCGAGGCTGCCGAGGCGCTGCGCGACAGCGAGGATTGGAAGAAGACGACCGAAGAGCTGATCGCCCTGCAGGCTCAGTGGAAGAAGATCGGAGCCGTTTCGCGCCGTTATTCCGACCAGATCTGGAAACGTTTCCGTGCCGCTTGCGATGCCTTCTTCGATCGCAAGGCAACCCATTTCTCGGCTGTGGACGAGGAGTATGAGGAGAACCTGCGCCGCAAGGAGGCTCTGTTGGAGGAGATGGCTGCGGCCGACGTGGCTGCGGGCGGCTATGAGGTGATCCGCGAGTTCCAGCGCCGCTGGGGCGAGATCGGATTCGTCCCCATCAAACAGAAGGAGGCCATTCAGAAGAGATACAAGGAGGTGGTCGACAAGATGTTCTCCGAGTTGCGCGGATCGCAGCACAGCCGCTCGATGGATCGCTTCAAGGAGAAGGTCTCGACGCTGAAGGCCTCGGGCGACAAGCGTCTGAGGGGCGAGCGCGACCGCCTTTATAATAAGGTGCGGCAGCTGGAGCAGGAGATCGCTCTGCTGGAGAACAACATCGGCTTCTTCTCCAAATCGAAGAACGCCGAGTCGATGATCGCCGAGGTGCGGGCCAAGATCGAGCGGGCCAAGCAGGAGATGCAGGCTACCATCGAGAAGGTCAAGCTCATCGATCAGGACAACAACAAGGAGGAGTAATCCCGCGGAACCGGAGGCCTTAACAGCCTCCGGTTCCGGTGGTGGGATCCCCGATATGGCCGACAGCTCGCAGCTGTCGGCATTGCTTAGAAAATACGACAAACATATAAATTCGAACCGATAATGAAACTCAGCAAACCCAAGTACATTTTCGTGACCGGCGGTGTCGCCTCATCGCTCGGCAAGGGAATCATCTCGGCGTCGATCGCCCGCCTGCTGCAGGCGCGCGGCTACGCGGTGACGATTCAGAAACTGGATCCTTATATCAACGTCGACCCCGGCACATTGAACCCCTACGAGCACGGCGAGTGCTATGTGACCGAGGATGGCGCCGAGACCGACCTCGACTTGGGACACTACGAGCGTTTCACCTCGATCACGACCAGCCACGCCAACAACGTGACGACGGGCCGCATCTACCAGAGCGTGATCGAGAAGGAGCGTCAGGGCGACTATCTGGGCAAAACCGTGCAGGTGGTGCCTCACATCACCGACGAGATCAAACGCCGGATCCAGCTGCTCGCCCAGCGCAAGGAGTATGATATCATCATCACCGAGATCGGCGGTACGGTGGGCGACATCGAGTCGCTGCCCTTCATCGAGGCGGTGCGTCAGCTGCGCTACCAGTTGGGTTCGCGCAATACGGCGCTGATTCACCTGACGCTGATCCCCTATCTGGCCGCATCGGGCGAGTTGAAGACCAAACCGACGCAGCATTCGGTCAAGGCGCTGCTCGAGAACGGTTTGCAGCCCGATATCCTGGTGCTGCGCGCCGATCGTCCGCTGACGACCGATCTGAAGCGCAAGGTGGCCCTCTTCTGCAACGTGGACGCCAATGCGGTGATGGAGTCGGTGGACGTTCCGACGATCTACGAGGTGCCGCTGATGATGCACCGGCAGCACATGGAGCAGGTGGTGCTCGACAAGCTCGACCTGCCCTCCGAGCAGGAGCCCGATCTGAGTTCGCTGCAGGCCTTTATCGACCGGATCAAGAACCCCAAGTGCACGATCGACATCGCGCTGGTTGGAAAATATACCGAGCTGCCCGATGCCTACAAGTCGATCAGCGAATCGTTCGTACATGCCGGTGCGGTGAACGACTGCAAGGTGAAATTGCACTACGTCAATTCGGAGAAGATCGATGCCTCGAACGTGGAGGAGAAGCTGGGCCGGATGGACGGTATTCTGGTGGCACCCGGATTCGGCAGCCGGGGTATCGAAGGAAAGATCGAGGCGGTGCATTTTGCCCGAACGAAGGGCATTCCGTTCTTCGGTATCTGTCTGGGCATGCAGTGTGCGGTTATTGAATTTGCCCGCAATGTATTGGACTTCAAGGATGCCGCTTCGACCGAGATGGAGCCTGCAACGACCCATCCGGTGATCGACCTGATGGAGGAGCAGAAGGGAATCGTGGCCAAGGGCGGAACGATGCGTCTGGGAGCCTATCCCTGTTCGCTGCTGCCCGGATCGAAGGCGCTTGCCGCCTACGGGACCAATCTGGTCTATGAGCGTCACCGCCACCGCTACGAGTTCAACAACGAGTACCTGAAGGATTTCGAGGCTCACGGCATGAAGGCGGCCGGCGTCAATCCCGAGTCGGGACTGGTTGAGGTGATCGAGATCCCGGAGCATCGCTGGTTCGTCGGTACGCAGTACCATCCCGAATACAAGAGCACGGTGAAGAATCCTCATCCGCTCTTCGTGGCTTTCGTGGCGGCGGCGATGGATTACGACAAGCAGAAGAAAAGCAGTTCGATCGAGTAAGAATTAAGACCGAAAGAGATTACACATGGATAAAAAGTCAGTCGTTGGAATCATTCTCGTGGCCCTGATCTTTCTGGGGTTCACCTTCTATAATTCCTACCAACAGAAAAAATACCAGGAGCAGCTGGCCGAATACAATGCCGAACAGGCCCAGGTGCAGGCCGAGCAGGATTCGCTTGCGGCGCTGAATGCCCCGCAGGCTCCGGCGCTCGACTCGCTGGCAATGGCCGAGAGCGGTGCTGCAGCCGATTCGCTGCAGGCCGAGCGTCGTGTGATGCAGTTCGGAGAGCTGTTGGCAGAGGCCCAGCAGGCCGAGGCGCGTGAGTTCTCCATCGAGAACGATGTGCTGAAGATCGACTTTACGACCCGCGGCGGTCAGGTCAAGGGGGTCACCCTGAAGGATTATACCAAATACGCACCCCGTGACGAGCGTAACGAGTTGGTGCAGCTGTTCGATCCTGCGAGCGAGAACTTCAACCTCTCGTTCTATGTCAAGAACGGTACGAACAACGTCTCGGTCAATACGGTCGACTATACCTTTACGCTGGTTGCCGTCGAGGAGGCGGACAGCGTGCAGACGATCCGGATGGCTCTGCCCATTGCCGAGGATGCTGCGCTCGAATATGAGTACATCGTCTATAACAGCCGGATGCCCGAGCGCGACTATCTGGTCGATTTCAATGTCAATCTGCGCAACCTGGCTCCGCGAATGGCCAAGCAGAACTTCATCGGCGTCGACTGGAGCAACCGTTCGTATCAGAACGAGAAGGGATTCCAGAACGAGAATACCTATACGACGATTGCCTACCACCTGCCGGGTGAGAAGTCGATCGACGATCTGGGGATGAGCGAGGGCGAAAAGCAGGAGGAGATCACCACCTCGCTCAACTGGGTGGCCTTCAAGCAGCAGTTCTTCTCGTCGGCGCTGATCGCTCCCGAGAATTTCTCCTATGCCGATCTCTCCTATTCGACGCTTGAGCGCGGATCGGGCTACATCAAGGACTTCTCGGCTTCGTTGACGCTGCCCTACACCTTGACAACCGAGCGTTATAATCTGGCCTTCTATTTCGGTCCGAACAAGTATGCTATCCTGAAGGACGTGGTGACTACGACCGGAGACGAGGAGTTGCACATGGAGCGTCTGATCCCCCTCGGATGGGGTATCTTCGGATGGGTGAACCGTTGGTTCGTCATTCCGGTCTTCGACTTCCTGCGTCAGTATATCGGCAGCTTCGGTCTGATCATCCTGATCCTGGCCGTGTTGGTGAAACTCATCATCTCGCCGCTGACCTACAAGAGCTACGTTTCGTCGGCAAAGATGCGTGTGATTCGTCCGGAGGTGGAGGAGCTCAACAAGAAGTATCCCCGCAAGGAGGATGCGATGAAGCGTCAGCAGGCGACCATGGAGCTCTACAAGAAGGCGGGAATCAACCCGATGGGCGGATGTATCCCGTTGCTGATCCAGATGCCGATCATTATCGCCGTGTTCCGTTTCCTGCCCGCCTCGATTGAGCTGCGCGGTCAGTCGTTCCTGTGGGCCGATGACCTCTCGTCGTACGACAGCGTCCTGAATCTGCCCTTCAACATCCCCTTCTACGGCGACCATATCAGCCTGTTTGCGCTGTTGATGACCCTGGCACTCTTCTTCTTCTCGTACATCAACTACCAGCAGACCGCTTCGTCGCAGCCGCAGATGGCCGGAATGAAGGTCATGATGGTCTATGTCATGCCGTTGATGATGCTGCTCTGGTTCAACAGCTACTCGAGCGGTTTGACCTACTACTACTTCCTGGCCAATATCATTACCATCGGACAGACCTTCCTGATCCGGCGGATGATCGATGATGAGAAAATCCATGCCATCATGCGGGCCAACTCGGTAAAGAACAAAAACCGGAAGAAGTCGAAGTTCCAGCAGCGCTATGAGGAGCTTTTGCGGCAGCAGGAGCAGCTGCAGCAGCAGGCCCAGCAGCAGCGCGGAGCCAAACGGAAATAGACGGCAGAGTCTCTGCCAAAAGAGTTCACGAAGGGGTGATCCTGTTGAGGGTCCCCCCTCCGTGTTTATGAACCGTTTGCGGTATGGTCGACTGCCGCTTGATAGATGGGAGGTACGGTGGAGAGAGCGATACCATGGGTTAGAAGGGACCAAGGAGTCTGCGGATGAAGGGTAGTGAAGAAAGTTGCATGTGAGAGCGGAAGAGAGACGCAGAGGCGGAGTTCTGAAACGGAGTTGCCTGGATGGGAACGGAGCGAAGAGGGAGTGTGATTCGGGCATGGAATCTCTCGTCGCGGGAGGAGCGGCTGAAACATGAAAAAGCCGGATCGGGAAATACCCGATCCGGCTTTGAGTTTGTTTGCAAGTGTTACATTCAGGGTTTTACCTTGAAGGAAACCTGTGCGTATGCACCGTATCCACGTTCGTTGTACCAGGTCATGGCTGCCTCCTCCTGAGCTTCGGAGATCCAGAGGGTCTGCAGATCGTCACAGACGTAGAATACGTCGTAGGAGAAGTCGATGTTGGGGCAGTTGCTGATATCGATCTCCTTGACCTCGGTCAGGCTCGGATAGGGCTTGTAGCGGAATACGACCAGGTTGGGACACTGCGTAACGTCGATCGAGGTCAGATCCCCGCCCTCCTCGAAGCAGAACTCCTTCAAGGTGGGGTTGGTGCTCATGTCGATGGAGGTAAGGCCGCTGACGTTGATGAGCGAGAGAGTCTCGAGATTGGTGAAGCGTTCAATTCCTTTCAGCGAGGTGATGGTTCGGCCGGGCCCTTCGAACTCGAGGGCTTTGACGGCTGCGATCTCCTCGGCGGAGAACAGTCCGTTGCTGTCGGTGTCAAAATTCTCGGAGAGGAAGTTACGGAAAGTCTCGTCGGGGAAGTTCGTCTCATCGATGGCAAGACCCTCACCGGCCGGAGCCTCGGTCTTGATGATCTCAACGCCCTCATCCACGTTCATCGTGGTAAGATTCAGCGAACCGATGTTGATACTCGTCAGGTTCGGGCAGTTTGTTGCCTCAAGAACCTCCAGTGAGGTGTTGCCCGATACGTCGAGGGTCTTCAGCGGGGTTCCGCTGCAGTTCAGCGTCTTCAGAGCCGGACCGTATCCACCGCCGGAGGTGCCGTAGGTGGTGAACTCCGTAATGCCGGTATTGCTGATGTTGATATTCTCGAGCGTCGGCATTGACCAGATCTGCCAGTTGTTGACTCCCGGGTTGTTGCTGATGTCAACCGTCGTAATTGCATCGTTGCTGCGGCAGTCGAACGAGGTCAGCTGGTTGTTGGCCAGATTAATCTCCTTCAGATTGGAGATGAAGTAGATCGTAGCGCTGGTCAACTGGTTGTTGTTGGCAATGATTCGCTCGGTCTTGCTGCCGAAGTTGGAGATTCCGGAAAGTTGGTTGTTGTCTGCCTCGAAGATGCAGAGCGCCTTGTTGGTGGTAAAGTTCATGCTGCCGGCAATCTGGTTGTTCGAGCAGTAAAGCTCTTCCAGATTCTTGAGCAGAACCACATCCAGAGAGGTGAGTTTGTTGTCGGCCAGTTTCAGGACCTTGACGTTCGGCATGAAGAAGTACTCGATGCCGTCGATCGAGGTGATGCCTTTGCCGGTGACGTCGATCTCGGTGATGGCTGCGGCTTCCTCCTCGGAAAGTGCCTCATCCCCGTTCGTATCGAAGTTATCGAGCAGGTACGCACGGAAGTTCGCATCAACGGCATTGGCCGTGATGTCGGCCGGAGCAACCGCATCCTTGTATCGGATTATATCGCTGCTGAAGCCCATCGTGCTGTCGATTGTTTGTCCGGTTGCCAGCCATACGGTTTGAAGTGAAAGATTCTGGTAGGCACTCACCGAGGTAAGTTTCAGACAACTGCTCAGATCGAGTACAGAAATGCTGGTATAATCGATGTTCAGGGAACGCAGCTCACGGCAGTTCGAAACATCCAGACTGCTCAGGCTGGTTCCGCTGACGGACAGGGAGGTCAGTTTCGTGTTTTTCGAGACATCGAGTTTCGTAATGTTCTCGCCGGAGACGGAGAGGGATTTCAGTTCGACGTTTTTGGTGACATCCACCGAGGTCATTATCTCTCCGCCGATGGTGAGGTTCTCCAGTCCCGGCAGGATCGACAAATCGAGATTCTCCAGATTCGGACCGTTGACGGTAAGACTGGTCAGATTGGTGTTGTTTGTCAGATCGAGGGTGGTCAGTCCCGTATTGTAGGCCACGATTTGGGTCAGTTTCGGGTTGTTCGACACATCGAGAGACATGAGTTCGGAAGAACCGCCGACGCTGAGGAACTCCAGATCGGCGCAGGTTGAAACATTGACCGTCTCCAA
This sequence comes from Rikenellaceae bacterium, assembly GCA_963926835.1. GTDB lineage: Bacteria > Bacteroidota > Bacteroidia > Bacteroidales > Rikenellaceae > Alistipes. The sequence continues at coordinate 35,382 of CAWUYY010000025.1, forward strand.
TGCATTGCTGTATCCGACGGTTACCCGCTTCAGGTTGGTGTTGTAGGTGAAGTCTGCCATATCGTACTTCTGACTGAGAATATTTACGGTCTCCAGTCCTGTGAAATATTCGATACCGGTCAGATCGTAGATCAAATCTTCGCTGCGGGTATATTCCATGGTTCTTACGGCGGCAGCCTCCTCCATCGTCAGCACACCGTCGCCATCCGTATCGAAGTTAGCCAGAACATACGCACGGAAAACATCATCCGGCATT
>CAWUYY010000026.1:0-27532 GCA_963926835.1 Rikenellaceae bacterium
CGCATCTGCTCCTGCGCCTGACGGATGATGGTGCAGATGTCGGCCAGATCGCTCGTGCGGGCCGGTCGAAACAGCCATGTATCGGGAGTGGAACTCATTGTAGATGGTGGTTTGATCTTTAGGAAAAGGAGGAGCTTGTTCCTCAGTGCTTTTCGTTCACTGGCCCGTTCTCGAGCGTCTCCCGGAGGGTGCGCAGGTCGTTGCCGGCGGGCTCCTGGAATACCCTCAGATCGAATTCGGGGACGATGGCATAGACGTGGTCGAAGATGTCGGATTGAATTTTTTCGTAGGGGATCCAGTTCACCGTGTCGGTGAAAAAGTAGAGTTCGATCGGGAGTCCCGTGGGGGTCGGCTGCAGTTGGCGCACCATGAGGGTCATCTGCTGATTGACATCCTTACGCTGCCGCAGGTAGAGGGTCAGGTAGTTGCGGAAGACGCCGATGTTGGTCTGGTTGCGGCCGTTGAGCTGTCCCTGTTCCGGGGTGAGGCCGAGTTCGCGGTTGTACTGTTCGATCTCCTGCTGGGTCCGGTCGATGTAATCTTTCAGCAGGTCGATGCGGGAGAATCGTTCGAGCATCTCCGGGGTGCAGAAACGGATGCTGGTCATGTCGATGTTGATCGAACGCTTGACGCGTCGTCCGCCGGAGGCCCGCATCCCCTCCCAGTTCTGGAATGAGTCGCTGACCAGCAGGTAGGGGGGCAGCGTGGTGATCGTGTTGTCCCAGTTGCGCACTTTGACCGTGGTCAGGGAGACCTCCTCGACGACGCCGTCAGCTCCGTATTTGGGCATGCTGATCCAGTCGCCCACGTTGAGCATGTTGTTGGCCGAGAGCTGAATCCCGGAGACGAAGCCCAGGATGCTGTCCTTGAAGATCAGCATGACGATGGCGGCCGAGGCACCCAGACCGGTCAGGAAGATGGCCGGGGACTTGTCGAAGAGAATCGAAACGACGAGGATGAATCCGATCAGGACCGCGATGATCTGCCCCGTCTGCAGCAGTCCCTTCAGCGGTTTGCCCTGCCAGGAGGGACGCCGTCCCATCAGTTGGAAGATCGCCTTGAGCAGGGTGTTGACAAAGCGGACGATGGCGATGACGATCAGAGCCGATACGATCCGCATGGCGATTTCGATCAGCGAGCCCCCCTTGGGAAAGGCGATGGGCAGCATGATTGCCACGATGATCGGGGTGACGATGTGTGCCAGCCGCCTCAGAACCTTGTCATCAAAGAGAATGTCATCCCACTCGATTTTGGTGCGTTTGACTACCTTGCGGACTGCGTGCAGCAGCAGGATGCGGGAGAGAAAGTCGAGTCCGATGCCGATCGCGATGATGATCAGCAGCAGAATCCAGGGCTCGACGTCGTCGGCACCGGCCGGTGAGAGGCCGGTTTTGATGAGCAGCTGGTCGATCCAGCCTCGTATGGTCTCTTGTAACATCTGTCTCGATTATTTTTTTACGGCTCGCGTTCTCGGCGACGCACGTTGGACAAAGATAGTGAAAAGGCGAGTGCAGAGACAAACGGGAACAACGTTCCCGAGTTTGGCTTTGCCGAGCCGCATCCTATCTTCTACAAAGATACGAAAAGACGAGAGGCAAATGCAAATTCGCTTGCAAATTTGTCCAAGCTGCATCCTGTCTTCTGCAAAGATAGTAAAAAGGTATATATTAAAGGAGAGTTCTCCCGCAGACACTCCTCGAACGTCTTCCGTTTGGCGGAATTGGACATGAAAGTCTGCGAATTTGTTCAATTATAGTGTATTAAGAAGGATAAACGGGAAGAGGTTGTTCAACAGGTGGAAGGTGACGGCCGGGGCAAATCCATGACGGAGCCTTGTGTAGCCGAGAATCAGCGCCCCCGGTAGTTTTACAGCCTCTTTGAGTATGATGCGTACCCACTGGGTGAAGTTCAGGGTCTCGAGGTCATAATTAATAAGATGCAGCAGCGAAAAGGAAATTGCCAATAGCCAGAACCAGGCACGAAAGTCTATTTTTTGGATCCATCTGTATCCACCGCACCAGAGCGTGATTGCTACGGCAGCGCTCAATGCCATTTTAGGCCAGACGATTTCGTATACGCGGGAAGAGAAGAGAGGTGCCGATGCGATGAAAATGATGAGGGTTACGGATAGTGTAATGAAACTGCGTTTGCGTTTTAACGGGAGACGGAAGGCTGTCTCTTCCAAAAGAGGAGGAAGGAGAAGCACGCCCCAAAGCGGTAATGTGGATGAGATGTCGGCAATGCTGTTGGCTGGACTTTCGTCATTAAATATGGTTAAGTCAATCAGCTGATAGAGAATGGTCAGGGATAGATTGATGATGAGAAACCACAGAAGGGTTTTCAGCAGGCTGTCAATTCTCAGGTCAAAAGCGCCATTCTCTTTGGGCCAGGCAATGAATCCGACCAGATCCCGCAGCTTTCCACTTTTTCGGATGGCCAGATAGAACAGGGCGATCAGGCCTCCCGTGACGCAGATGAGAATGAGGAGAAAGATATTGTGAGGCAGCGTTGGTCCCATGAATCGACTTTTTACAAAGATAGTGGAAAATACCGGAATATTCCTTACTTTTGACGGGTGAAACGGGACGACTCCACGCCGTTGCTATGAGGGCGGAGAGGAGCGTAGAGAATGGAGAATGAGATGAAACCCTTGTTTATTTGTTATCCGAAATGCAGCACCTGCGGCAAGGCTGCCGAGTGGCTGCGTCAACACGGCATCGACTTCGAGATGCGCAATATCGTTGAACAGAATCCGACCCCGGACGAGCTGCGGGAGTGGATTGCCCGCAGCGGACTGCCCGTGAGCCGTTTTTTCAATACGAGCGGATTGCGCTATCGGGCCCTCGGTCTGAAGGATCGGGTGAAGAGTGCTCCGCAGGAGGAGTTGATCGAGTTGCTTTCGAGCGACGGGATGCTTGTCAAACGTCCGCTGCTTCTGCTACCGGACGGGGTGCTGGTAGGATTCCGGGAGGCGGAGTGGAGCGCCGCACTGCTCGGTGACAGGCACTGAGAACCTCTTGTGAAATTGACAGGCCCGCGTAGCTATTGCTTCGCGGGTTTGTTCTTTTCTTCTCGCTTGATCCGTTTCTTGCGTCGCACCGACCAGCCGAAATAGCCCAGCATCTTGCCCAGGGAGAAGTATTCGCCGTGGGAGTAGACGATTGGCCGGGCCTTTTCAAGGTCGAGTTTGCCGGTCTCGGGATCGATGTAGCGATCGTCGGCCAGGATGTTGACCACTTCGGCCAGAAACATGTCGTGCGATCCGAGCGGCAGGATCTGCCGCACGCGGCACTCGATCGAGAGGGGTGATTCGGCCACCACGGGGGCTTTGACCCGTGTGGCCGGCAGCGGTGTGAGGCCGGTCTGCTGGAACTTGTCGTAGTCGCGCCCCGAGCGAACGCCGCACCAGTCGGTGGCGCGGGCCAGCTCCTCGGTGGTCAGGTTGATGACGAATTCGCCCGTGCGCCGGATGATCTGATAGGAGTGGCGCTCCGGCCGTACGGAGATGTAGCATATCGGCGGGTTGGTGCAGACAGTCCCGGTCCAGGCCACCGTCAGCAGGTTGTACTCTTCCGGCGTTGCTCCGCAACTGACCAGTACGGCCGGCAGCGGGTAGATCATCGTACCGGGTTTCCAGTTCTCTTTCATGCGTCTGATTTTTTGCTTGGGTCTCCTCCTGTCATTTGTTGGACCGAAGCGGAGTGGAAATAGGCTTTTCTTGTGAACAAAGATAATCGAATTCGGTCGTCCGGCAATCGTCTTGCCGGGCTTTCTTTTTTGTCGGAGGAAAATCCGGCAACGGGTGTTTCAGTTCATCTTTTGAAGACTTTGTTTTGTCTTAGGGAAACGGGCTGTTCGGTCCGGAAAGGCTCCTGTTATATAATGGGGAGTGACTGACGGGAAAAGGGACCTCTTTCCCCTGTTTTGGGGGATTTGCACCTGGGGTACGATGTTTTTAAGAAAAAAAATTTTTTTTATGAATTTTTTTTCAAAAATAGGCCCTGGAGGTAGCTGGAAGCGTGTTTTTCGTCGAAAATAGGCGTAAAAATCTTTTTAAAAATTTGGTCTATGTGTAAAATCATCACACAAAAATTTTGTTTTATGAAATATTTGATCTACTTTTATTTTTAAATATGAAAAAAGTCATTGAGATGAAGCCTTGATCACATCACTTTGTTAAACTATATTAATTAAAAAATTCAGTGCATGAAAAGAATTTACTTTGTCCTGTTTTTAGCTTTGTCGACCCTGCTCAACGCTTGCAGCAAGGATGACAAGGTACAGCCCAAAGCAAATCTGGAGGTTACCCCCCAGAAAAACATTATCTTCGAAGCGAAGGGGGGAACGGAGACTATCACCGTTTCGACGGATCAATCCGTCTGGGACGCGAAATCGAATCAAGGCTGGTGCGTGGTGGCCAAGAGTGGCAACGACAGCTTTACGGTAACGGCCGCCGAGAATACGACGGCAAATCCGATGCCCCAGGCAACCGTGACGGTAACGGCCGGTGAGGGCGAGTATGCATCGACGGTTCAGTTCAAGGTGGACCAGAAGGGAGCCGAGGAGCCTCCCGTTTCCGATGTGACGTTTGAGATCAAGTTGGGCGAACCGACGGCTTCCGGTGTGGATGTTACGGTAACCCCCTCGGACAACGAGGCCGTTTACTATTACGACGTATTGGCGGTGGAGGTGCTCAATGAATCGCATTCGGGCGATCTGGCCGTCTACATGACCAACATGATGAATGAGGCGGTCAAGAGCTTCGGTTCGGTCGAGGAGGCGATGAAAAAGCTCTGCACGAAGGGCGAGAGTTCCTATTCGTTCAGTCGTCTGAACTCTGATACGGATTATGTGGCCTTTGCTGCCGGTCTGAACGCTCAGGGTGTTGTGAATACCGAGATCAAATCGGAGTCGTTCCGCACGGCGGCCCTCGCTCAGGGACTCTCTTTCGAGATCGAATTCAGCAACCATGCATATGATGGTGTGGATTACAAGATTACGCCGTCCGATATGGAGGCCCGCTACTATTCGGCAATCCGTCCGGCTTTCGCTTACAAGGGGCTGAGTGACGAGGATCTTCTGAATACCATTGTTGCAGAGGATAGTTTCATGATCGATTTCTATGCGACGACGGGCGTTTCGGAGTACACGAACGAGCATGTCTGGGCTACGGACACGGAGTATCTGGTACTGGTCTTCGGATGGGAAAACTATGCCCCCTCGACGGCTCTTTTCAAGTTCTCGTTCCGTACAAGCAAACCGACGATCGATCCGGCCGACTGTCAGTTTACGGTGACTCCTTCGGATGTTACCTCGCGAAGCATGAACATCAAGATTACCCCTTCGGACAATACGGTCATGTATATGTACGACCTGATTGCCGATGCGGATTATCAGCCGCACAAGGCGGATATGGAGAGCTACGTGCGTGAATACGTACAGCAGGGCATCGCCATGCTCGACAACAACCGTGTCCGCGGTGAGGCGGGATACTCCTACCTGAAGATGCTCGAGCCCGGTACGACCTATTACGTGTGGACTGCTTGTATCGGTGAGACGGGCGAACTGGAGTCCAAGGTTCACCTTTCCGATCCGATCCAGACCCTGCCCAACCAGTTGAGCAACGCAACCGTTACGGCAACGGTGAACAAATATTTCAACGGCGACGACCTCTACGCGATGGATCCCGTGAAGTATGCCTCGTATCAGGGCAAGGCGTATGTCTCCGTAACCTTCGAGGCTACCGATGCGGCTACCTGGTATGGAACGCTGGTGGAGGAGGATCCCAAGGATCCGACCAGTGCCATCTCGGATGCCGAGATCATTGAGGGGCTGGTTAACGGGAACGGTACCTTCTGTCCGACCGGGAAACTCTATCTCTGTAACTGGGACGTAGAGAATACCATTCTGGCTGTCGGTGTCGGTACGGATGACAATACGGGCAAACTGTTGCGCCAGACGCATGTCTTCACCAAGGATGGAGCATCTCCGGTTTCGGAGTTCGTAGAACCGTCGACGGCGGGCATCCGTTCCCAGAGTTTCGAAAGATTCCGGACAAACTATGAACCTACGGTTAAATACTATAAATAATAATGAAGTGGAAAGGGGAGACTGTGGGGTCTGTCCGCAGTCTCCTGAATAGGTAGAAGAAGAGTCTTCCAACACGGACTCTGAGATTCACCTTCGCCGTGAGGCCTGGGTGAATTTTTTTTTGTATTCGGGCGTCAGATGTCGGATGCTTTCAGAAGTCGGCCGGAGATTCGATCCGAACGATCTTGCCGGTGGTCGGGTGACGGAATTCGATCCGTGCGGCATGCAGGAAGAGTCTGTCGGCCGGGTGGCCGTAGAGGCGGTCCCCCAGGATCGGTGCATTCAGCCCCTCGGGATGGGCCGCGTGCAGGCGGAGTTGGTGGGTACGTCCGGTCAGCGGATGGAGCAGGATGCGGGTTACTCCCTTTTCGAGGTGCAGAACCCGATATTCGGTGAGGGCCGGTTTGCCGTGGAGTCGGTCGACCCGTTGTCGGGGACGGTCGTGCGGATCGGCGCGCAGGGGAAGTTCGATGCGACCCGAAGGCTCCTGAACGTCCCCGTCGAGGAGTGCCACGTAGTATTTCTGAACGGTGCGGTGTTTGAACTGTGCCTGCAGGTTCTGGTGGGTCGCCTTGTCCTTGGCCAGCAGCAGAATGCCGGAGGTGTCCATGTCAAGACGGTGCACGATGACCGGTCCCGTGATTTCGGGCCATCGCTCCCGGGCCCAGCGTTCGACGGAGGGTGCATCTGACCGGCCGGGGACGGAGAGCATGCCGGCCGGCTTGTCGACGGCGATGACCCACGGATCCTCGTACAGGATTGCGGGCTCCTTGGTGCGCTCTTCGAGCGGTGGAAGCTGCAACAGGGGGATCCCGCGCAGCATGTGGCTCAGGATCGGAAGGCATTTGCCCCGGCAGGCCGGGTAGTAGTGTCCGTGGTGGCGAATCTCGCCCCGCGGGGAGGCTCCCCACCAGAATTCGGCAATGGCAAGCGGTTTGAGCCCCTGTTCGAATGCATATTGCAGCAGCTTCGGGGCGGCACACTCGCCGGCACCGGCCGGTGGAACTCCTTGTGGAGTCGAGGCGAAAATATCGCAGAGATCGCGCACTTCGCCCAGCGAATTCCGCATGCGGAACTGCCGGAAGAGCTCCATCTGCAGGGCGGCCGAATGCTCTTTGCGCTCTTCGCGCAGACGCTCTATCTCACGGAGAGAGGTGTTTATCTGCTCCTGCAGCGCGGCGATGCGACGATGCCAGCGCTGTTTCAGACGCTGAAAGCAGGCCCGCTGGAACTGACTCTCGCGGATCAGCTCCTCGCGCACCCGATCCTCGGTGGTCTCCGCCCGGCGTTTGTCGCGAGCACATTTGGCCGTCTGCATCCGCTGCTTCTCAGCCGAGAGGGCCTCTTCGGCAAGTTTCCGGGCGCGGCAGGTGATCCGTTGCAGGCGGAGAAGTCGCGGCGCCTGTTCAAGGGTGGCAATGCGGTGGTTGATGGCCGAGATCGTTTGCTCCTCTTGGCGGAAGAAGTCGCCCGGCGCCAGCATGTCGTAGACCGGTGGCACGAAATAGTCGTGGCGGTTGGTGCCGGCCAGATTTCCCGAGAAGGCGGCCAGAAAGCCGAGTTCATCGGATGAGTCGCTGACAACGAGTACTCCGAACATCTTCCCGGCGGAGAGCTCGGCCGCCCACTCCGTGTGTTGTGCCAGATAGGCCTGCAGCTGTCGGGCGGCGCGTCGGCAGAGTGGGTGCGGCTCGTAGTGAAACGGATCGTTGAGGCGTTCCGGTCGCGGAATCTGTGCGACGGAGGTGTCAAAGCGGTGCAGCATGGTGGATCGCAAAGGCGGATTACATGGGTTTGGGCCCGCGCAGCAGGCTCCATCCCTGGGTCAGGAAGAGACGCAGTTGACTTTCGCGATAGACAAGACGATGTTTCCAGCGGTAGGCCCACCAGCGTCGCAGTTTGAACCGCATCACTTGGAGACGGCTCCCCTTGGGGGGCTTCTTCGAGAATTGCGGGTGCAGAATGTCGTCGAGGACACGCTCTTCGAGCACGGCATCCCGTTCAAAGACGGGAAACAGTTTCGGATCAATCCCCAGACAGTCGATTGCAAAGGCGCAAAGACAGTAGAGAAAACGATGCGTGTTCTCCTCGCGGGCCACGCGCTCCAATGTTTGCCAGTCGATCTGCGAGTGGTAACGCTGTACGAACATGCCCCAGTCGATCAGGTAGCGGGCGCCGATTCCGATGGCGGCAAAGTGGGCGGCGGCGTGGCGCAGCAGAAAGAGGGCATCGAAGTTGGCGGGAGGCAGGTAGATGGTCGCCTCTCCGACGCGGAGGCTCTCCTTCGGAGGTCGCTGTACCATCGCCTGCAGGCGCGCTTCGATGCGGCGGTTCGAGTGGTGGGTCTGGATGTTCAGAAAATGGAAGTGGTTCTCGACCAGAATTCCGTCCAGATAGAAGGTTGTGTGGTAGTTGTACTCCTCGTCGATCTCTACCGAGTATCGCTGTTGAACGAGCCGGTCGGCCTCCCGCTGTCGTCCGAAGAGCCAGATGTCGATGTCGGCACAGGTGCGGTGTTCGGGTACGGGATAGGTCAGGCTCAGTCCATACCCTTTGAGAATCATCAGGTCGATCCCCTCCGTGGCGTAGAGCAGGGCCAGCCGCTCGATCAGCTCCAGCTGTTTGGCGTAGCGCTGTTCAGCCTGCAGCACGTTGCCGGCCCACTGGATGCGCAGTGCGCGCGAGGGGCCCTCTTCCGGTGAAAGCAACCCCTCGTCGAGCATGCGTTTCAGCCCGTCGAGAGCCACGGCCAGCACCCCTTGCCGCGTGAACATCCGGTAGAGGGTGTCCCAGTCAATCGGCCCTTGCAGAAGGGTCGGAATCTCCTGCAGATCCTGCTCCTTGGCGGTATTCAGCCCCAGACGGAGCAGCAGGAAAAAGAGTTGGTTCGTGCGTGTCATGGTCGAGTCGGTTAGCATGCTGTAAAATTAAGGGAAAACGGGGGAATATCTTCTGCGGTATGCCGGTTTCATGCGATTTTCTTGTGCAGGTGGTGGCGGATGACCAGGTAGAGGATTGTCAGCCGGACACAGGGGGTGATGACGGCGACAAGACCGGCTCCGAGGAGCCCGTAGTGGCGGATAAGCAGGAAGCAGCCTGCCAGATTGACCACCAGTTCGATACCGTTGATGAAGGGTTGGATGCGGAAGACGCGCATGGCGGTGAGCGAGTATCCCAGTGCGTTGGCTATGTTGGCGAAGATGCCGCCGAGCATGATCAGCGAGAAGAGCCGCGCATAGGCGGCGATGGCCGGGCTGAAGGCGAGGCGGAGGAACCACTCGCCCCCTACGAGGGTAAAGAGAAAGAGGGCGAGCCCCACCAGGGCGTTGCAGCCGACGAAAAGCTGGCTGAGCCGTACGAAGCGGCCCCGCTCCCCCTCGGCGTAGTAACGTCCCAGTCGCGGGGAGAAGGATTGGCCGATGGCGTTGCTGACAAAGTTACCCACCACCAGACAGTAGGCGATGGCCGAATAGATGCCCTGCTGCTCGGTGCCGAGCAGCATCTCGGAGAGATATTTCGGGATGTTTCCGTTCAGCGAGATGATCAGCATCACAAATCCCAGCGGCAGGGATTTGACGAGCAGCGATTTGTGGTTCAATCCCCGCAGCGAGATGAAACGCTGTCGTCCGAAGAGACGGTAGCAGTTGAGGTAGTCGTTGAAAAAGAGCACCACCAGATTCAGCGCCACGGCCAGCGCAAGACCCGCGGCCAGCGAGTCGAAGCAGTAGACCCCGACCGGAATGGCGATCGTGGCCGCCACCCCCTTCAGCGAGAGCGACAGGGCCAGAAACTCCATCCGTTCGAGTTTTTGCTGCTGCCCGTTGAAGATTTCGGCCATCCCCTCGACCCCCTTCAGGGCGGCTACCGCCGTCAGAATGCCCATGTCGACGCGGCTGATGAGTCCGATCAGACAGACGGTGGCGAAGGCCGCCAGCATTGTGTAGAGGCGCAGTCCGAAGTAGTGGGAGAAGGTATATTCGTTGCGGGAGTCGGTGACCTGCACGTTGCGCAGCTGCAACCCGAAGAGCAGGAAGACCGGAGCGGCGATCGCCAGCGACAGCGTGAACGACCCCAGCGTGTAGGGGGTGCAGCTCTTCGAGATGATTGCCAGCTGGAACCACTGCATCAGGGCATAGGTTCCGCTCCCGGCAAACATCCAGAATACGCTGTTTTTCAGGCCGTGTTTCATCGTGGCGCGCTCGTTTGGTTCGTTTTAGTGATGCAGCGGATTGTCCGGGCTTTGGAACCAGGCGACAAAGCGGGCAATTCCCTCTTCGTGCGAGGTAGCGGGTCGATAACCGAATTTTTGCTCCAGACGCGAGGTGTCGGCATAGGTGCGCACCACATCGCCCGGCTGCATGGGGCGCATCTCCAGCCGGGCCTGTTGCCCGAGCGCCCGTTCCAGCGTGCGGATGAAATCCATCAGCAGGATCGGATGCGAGCAGCCGATGTTGTAGAGTGCGTGGGGCGGTTCGCCATCCGGGGCTCGGTGCAGCACGCGGACGACCCCTTCGACGATATCCTCCACGTAGGTGAAATCGCGGTACATCTCCCCGTGGTTGAAGACCTGGATCGGCTCTCCGTGGCAGATGGCCCGGGCAAAGAGGATGGGTGCCATGTCGGGGCGTCCCCAGGGGCCGTATACGGTGAAGAAGCGCAGTCCTGTCGCCGGGATGCCGAACCGTTTGGCATAGACGAGAGCCATCGCTTCGTTCGCCTTCTTGGTCAGGGCGTAGAAGCTGGCCGGGTCATCGCACCGGTCCTCTTCCGAGAAGGGGACCTTGGCATTGTCGCCGTAGACGCTGCTCGAGGAGGCGTAGACCAGATGCCGCACCGGGAAGCGGCGGCATGCCTCGAGAATCTGCAGAAACCCGCTCATGTTGCTGTCAATGTAGGCCTGCGGATTCTCCAGCGAGTAACGCACGCCGGCCTGTGCCGCCAGGTGGCAGACCGTGTCGAACCGTTCGCGGCGGAAGAGTTCGCGAATCCCCTCGCTGTCGGTTACGTCGAGCCGCAGGAAGCGGTAGTTCGGGTAGCGGTCGCTTCGTAGCTCGCGGTTGTACTCCGGCGCTGCAGTGCGGATGCCGGCCGCGGCCAGACGTCCCAGTTTCAGGGCGGGGGTGTAGTAGTCGTTCAGATTGTCGATTCCGACCACCTCGTGCCCCTCTTCGGCCAGGCGGCGGGTTGTGAAATAGCCGATGAATCCGGCGGCACCGGTAACAAGAACTTTCATACGTCGAAATTTGCACCTAAAGGTAGTAAATATAATCGAGTCGTAGAGCCCTTGACAGAGGAAATCTGCCCCGTGTGTTTGTCTGAGGCGATGTTTCTGCGTTGAATAACAGTGATTTGATGGCCTTCGCTGCGAGGATGCCGCTTGTCAGAGGGTGGCGGCGGTGTGCCCGCTCTCTGCGCAGGTGCGTATGCGCTCCCGGCAGAAGGCCTGCAATTCGCCGAAGAAGGGGCGGAAGCGGTTCCAGAGCTCATCCTCGTGGCTGACCAGGTAGGCTGTCGCCTCTTCGGGCGAGAGGTCGATGTGTTTGTAGCGGACCATGATCCGCAGCGACTCTTCGATTCCGGCCGGTGTGGCGTAGCGGTTCAGCCGGTCGGTGGCGATGAAGTGCCACATGAAGCGTTTGATGCGCGGGGGAAGGTGGCGCCGCTGGCGGAGCAGGTGGTAGTAGAAGTGGCGGGCGAAACGTTTCAGGGGCATCGGGGCGAAGTCGTCGAAGCGGGAGGCGAGCAGGTAGTCGAGGTAGATGTCGAGCAGAATGGGGGCGTAGCGGCCGAAACGCTCTCTGAGCAGGTGAACCTGTTGCCGGACGACGGGGTGGTTGTCCGTGAAGAAGTCGATGGCACGGTGAAGCAGAATGCCCTGTGCCATGCTCTCCGGATAGTTCCGATAGGCATCGCCCTTGACGGCATCGCCGATGAAGTTGCCGATCTGACGGGAGGCGTCGTTGCCCGAGAGGAAGATATGAGCCAGGTAGTTCACCGTGCAGCGGGATTGTTTTGCGGCTGCAAGATATGAAAAAAACGGGTGTTATTGTCGGTTGAAATTTCCGGACGACGATCCATACCGTAAGTTTTCAGGGTTCAGCTACTCCAGCGAGGTGGTGGAAAGCAGGTCGTTGAGCTCATCCCCGACTCCGGGCTCACTCGTGTTGATCAGAGGTGTATCGCAGCGGATATTTCCCTGCATGTTCGCGGTAGAAGGTGGCTATGATTCGGATGAGTTGATCGTAGCCGATCTTGCGGGCGATGCGGTCCAGCACGAGCGGCCCCTTTCTGTAAACGACCGTGTTGTTATGGTTGGTCACAAGGTCGACGAGCGGCTCATCCTCAGACGTTCCCTCGATCTTCCCGTATTCCGCCCAACAGCGGGCAAGTTGTTGTTCGTATGGCTGCGATCCGTAGAAGTGGCGGATAAACTGAAGGGTCATGAATTCATTCAGGGACTCTTTGATGAAATAGGCCCCGGGCTCTCCGTCGTCGATGGGAAGGGTCCATTCGCCCAGCCACCGGTGTCCGATCTCGTGTACCAGCGGATAGATGTCGGGATAGGTGGAGAACTTCTCCTGCGAGGCGGAGATGAATCCGATGTTGTACCGGTTGCTGAACCCTTTCCCGTCGTGAAACAGGTAGGACGGGAACGAACGTATGTTCCGCTGCCCGCAGATATAATCTTCACCATAGACCTCGCTGAAATAGGCGATGCTCGCCTCGGTCAGTTCGAGCAGTTCGTCGTAGCGTTCCTTGCCGCATTGCAGGGAGGTGATCTGGTAGATGGCCACCTCGTGGGGCAAACGGGCCGTGGTGCATCGGTAGGCGTCACGCTGCAGGAAGGCCAGAACGATGGACTGGGAGAGAATCCCCTTCAGGTTGCCGCCGCAGGTGTTTGCTGTGTCCTTCTCCAGCGGATAGGAGCAGAGCAGGAGAAGTGAATCCGGCGTCTTTACGCGGATCGAAAGGTCCAGCGGGGTGTTGGGAATGTAGGGATAGAAGTGTTCGCCGTAGCTGCTCTCCCACAGCTCGGCACTGCTCTCACCGTAAATATAGAAGGCCGACAGGTTGGTGTAGTCGTAGTCCATGCAGATCTGGACGGTCGGTGCCTCCTGTCTGTGAAATACGATGTTTTTCAGCTCCGGATTGTATGCATGGGTGAAATCTCCCCGATTCAGTTGCAGGTTGTCGACCGAGAAGTCCAGCGCTCCTCCGAAATTCATGGCGACGCTGTCCGCGGCCTCGAAATCGAGTGCAAAGGTGCATTCGACGTGCAGGTTGGCCGCCTCCTGATCGATCTTGCTGATGTGGAGCGTATAATCCTTGATCTGCTGAGCGAGCGAGGTGTAGCCTGTTGCCAGTAGGATTAAGGCTGTCAGGATGATCTTTTTCATGGCAGTTCCCTGTTTAAAAGGTTGTCGGGCCGTTCCCTTTTGCAAGCCCCGGAGTGAGGTCGGTTCGCGACCGGTGAAGGTCCCGATTCCGATTGATGGCTTGGCGGGGCGGACTCCAAATGTCCAAAGATAGCAAATAAACGGGAAAGGCGATGTGATCCGGCGATTTTCGCGCCACTTTCCGGTGGGCTGACGTGAGAATGATCTTGAATATGCCTGATTTACAGTAGAATGCTGTGCTTGCAGTCTGCTGTGAAGAACATCGGATGGAACGGTTCTATGCAAGCTGTTGATTGATAGTTGTTTGTGCCTCTGTTTGAGAAAATAATTCTGACAAATGGATTGGCCGTGTGTCAAGTTTCCCGGATTTCTGTTAACTTTCGTAAGTTTTCTTGAAACATCGTAGTTGCTATGGGAGAGAGAAGAGACCTGGTTGTCGGGATCGGTGAGGCGCTGTGGGACATGCTGCCCGAAGGGAAAAAGTTGGGCGGTGCGCCTGCGAACTTTGCCTATCATGTGTCCCAGTTCGGATTGGAGAGTCTGGTTGTCAGTGCTGTGGGAGCGGACGGTCTGGGACGGGAGATGGTGGACGAATTGACCGCCAAGGGGCTCAACCTGCTCGTTGACGAGGTGCCATACCCGACGGGAACCGTACAGGTGACTCTCGATCGGGCCGGAGTTCCCTGTTATGAGATCAGGGAGCAGGTGGCCTGGGACCATATTCCGTTCACCGACCGGTTGAAATCGGTGGCGGAGAGGACGACGGCGGTCTGTTTCGGATCACTGGCGCAGAGAAACGAGGTCTCTCGCGCGACAATCAACTCCTTCCTCTCGCTTGTCCCGAATCAGAGAGGGGTTTATAAGATTTTTGATATCAACCTGCGTCAGAGGTTCTATACGAAGGAGGTGCTGCACCACTCGCTCGAGCAGTGCAACGTGCTCAAGACCAATGACGAAGAACTGGTCGTGCTGGGTCGGATGTTCGGATGCTCCGGCGTGGATTTTCAGGATAGCTGCCGGATGTTGCTGACCCGGTATCATCTCGAGATGCTGATCCTCACGTGTGGGGTCAACGGCAGCTATGTGTTTACGGCAGACGATGTTTCGTTTATCGAGACTCCGAAAGTGCAGGTCGCCGATACGGTTGGGGCCGGTGACTCCTTTACGGCTGCCTTCATCTCGGCCCTGCTGAACCGGCGGTCTGTACGTGAGGCGCATCGGCTTGCAGTCGACATCTCTGCATATGTCTGCACCTGCCACGGCGCCATGCCTCTGCTACCGTCCAGTTACCGCGAAAGAACGGCCTGACACCCGGGATTTGTCCCGCGAGGGGGGGTGATTTTGGAGGGATGTCCCTCCTGATTGCTCGTACAGGATCGAGGTGACAAGTCAGCGACGAGGAAGTTGTCTGGTAGAGAAAGTATGCTGGCGTCCCGTTTGTTTTGCTTTTGACAGTTCTCTGCCGCTTTCGGTGTGGGAGGGAAAAAATAAAACCCTGATCTCTGTTGAGGATCAGGGTTTTTCTGTGGTGCCACGAGGAATCGAACCGCGGACACAAGGATTTTCAGTCCTTTGCTCTACCATCTGAGCTATGGCACCATCATCGACCGAGCCGCTTGGGCGTCAAATCGTGGTGCAAATATAGGGATTATTTGCTAAAGTCCAAAAAAACGAGTGGATATTTTCGATAAAAACGTTCGATTTATTTAATCACGGATGAAAATCGGGGTGGGAAAAACGATGAAATCTGAAAATATATGACTATCTTGTCATGTAGTTCAAGACAATACCTATAGATATGAAGATGAAAACGAAAACTCTGATGCTCTGCGCATTGGTCGCCATGACGGCCTGTGGCAGCGAAACCAAAACCAAAACGGAGACGCAACCCGAACCGGCTGCCACGCCGGTACAGATGAGCGCGAAGATCGAATTGAAGACGCCGCCCAAGCAGGACGGTCTTTCGATCAACGAGGCGCTTTGGAACCGTCGTTCCACCCGTGAGTATTCCGCCCAGCCTCTGTCGCTCGAGGAGCTGTCGGGTGTGATGTGGGCTGCAGCCGGAATCAACCGCGAGGATGGCCACCTGACCGCTCCGTCGACCAGAGGGATGTATCCGCTCCGGGTTTATGCTTTCTTCCCCGAGGGAGTCTATATGTATGACGCCAAGGCGAACACCCTGAATCACGTTGTAAACGGCGATTATCGCGAACTGACGGCCATGCAGGATTTTGCCTATACGGCTCCGCTCAATCTGGTCTATGTAGCCGATTTCAGTGTTTACAGCGATCAGGGCAACACGCCCGATCCGATGAAGATGCGCGTGTGGGCAATGGCCGATGCAGCCGGCTATGCCGAGAACGTGAATCTCTATACGGCCGGTCACGATATGAAATCGATTACGCGGGGCAGCTTCAAGGGGAAGGCGCTGATGCAGCTGCTCGGATTGGATCCGGCCCGCTACGACGTCATCCTGGTTCAGACGGTCGGCAAATAGTTCGTGGATACGACTCTGTCGAGGTGTGAAAATTCGGCAGACAATAAAAAGAGGAGGCGGCTCGTGTCGAGTTCCGTCTCCTCTTCTTGTCAGGAGAGGCGAGAATCCGACGCTCTTTTCGGGTGGAGTGTAGCTGTGTATTTTCCCGGAAAATTTGTGTTTCTGTCCGCTTTTTGCTTAACTTTGCGCAACTTAAAATTAGAACGTTTATGATTCCAGCTTCTGAACGGGAACAGATTGTTGCCCTGATAAAACGCGAGGTCGTTCCGGCGATCGGTTGTACGGAGCCTATTGCCGTTGCCTTGTGCGTGGCCAAAGCGAGTGAAATTCTGGGGTGTGAGCCGGAGCGTATTTCGGTGAAACTCAGTGCCAACATATTGAAGAACGCCATGGGTGTCGGAATTCCCGGAACGGGAATGATCGGCCTGCCGATCGCTATTGCGCTGGGGGCCCTGATCGGCCGCTCGGAGTATCAGCTCGAGGTGCTCAAGGATTCGGACCAGGCCGCTGTGGAGCGTGGAAAACGGTTTATCGAGGAGGGGCGTATCAACATCGCGCTCAAGGAGAACATTACGGAGAAACTCTATATCGAGGTTGAGGTTACCGCAGGCGGCCACTCGGCCGTAGCCATCATCGCCGGAGGCCATACGAACTTCGTCTTCGCTTCGCACGACGGAAAGACGCTGTTCGACCACCGCACCGCTTCGGCTTCCGAGCAGGAGGAGCACGGGGTCGATCTGACGTTGCGCAAGGTCTATGATTTTGCCATGACTGCACCGCTCGACGAGATTCGCTTCATTCTCGAGGCTAAGCGTCTGAACAAGGCTGCCGCCGAGGAGTCGTTCAAACATCAGTATGGCCACTGCGTGGGCAATACGCTGCGTCATGGACGTGCGGTGCACATTGCCGGGGATGATACCCTCACCCGTATCATGTCCTATACCTGTGCCGCCTGCGACGCCCGCATGGCCGGGGCAAAGATTCCCGTGATGAGCAACTCGGGCAGCGGCAACCAGGGTATCGCCGCCACGCTTCCCGTGGTGGTCTATGCCGAGGAGATCGGTGCCGACGAGGAGCATCTGATTCGGGCGCTGACGCTGAGCCATCTTACGGCGATCTATATCAAGCAGTCGCTTGGGCGTCTCTCGGCTCTGTGCGGTTGCGTGGTGGCGGCAACCGGCTCCAGCTGCGGTATCACCTACCTGATGGAGGGCGGTTACGAGGCCGTCTCTGCTGCCGTGAAGAACATGGTGGCCAACATTACGGGCATGATCTGCGACGGTGCCAAACCGAGCTGTGCGCTGAAGCTGACAACCGGAGTCTCGACGGCCGTGCTCTCTGCCGTCATGGCGATGGAGAACGAATATGTCACCTCGGTCGAGGGTATTATCGATGATGATGTGGATCAGTCGATCCGCAACATGACCCTCATCGGCCGCGACGGCATGAACGAAACCGACCGTCTGATCCTTCAGATCATGACCTCGAAGTCCAAGTAGAGGGGGAAGGGCTTTGTACAATATAAAAACATACCGGGGGTAAAACGAAATGTATAAATGCAGATGGATACGAAGAATGACGC
Source organism: Rikenellaceae bacterium (assembly GCA_963926835.1). Taxonomy (GTDB): domain Bacteria; phylum Bacteroidota; class Bacteroidia; order Bacteroidales; family Rikenellaceae; genus Alistipes. The sequence goes on from CAWUYY010000026.1 coordinate 17,567, forward strand.
ATCAAAGCATATATCAGTGAGTTAGCAGCATGTAAACTGCAGATGCGCTACAAAACGAAATGTGACTTTCGTGTTACTTCAGTGTTACTTTTCCATATGACTTGAACGCTTCGTTCAACCCGGAATGTTACATCGCTACCGAGAACGCCTTAAAATGGTCTGTTTTCGGTAGCTTTTTTTTGTGCGTACATCCTCTCAAAGATGCTGTACAGGCCCTTATACGCCCTATTTACCTATATTGACGCATTTGTCCCGTATCAGTAACGACGCTTCGTCTGTTTGTTCAAAACACCGTTCAAACGCTTTACAATTGACCTTCAAACGACCATGTCGGTACTCTTACCAATATGGTTGTTTGAAACTTTAGGGGGACATTTAGGGGGACACTTAGGGGGACAAAATCCAGGCTCATTAAAAACGAAAAGTACACGTTAGGGGGACGTTTAGGGGGACAAAAACGTGTAAAATTATACGCCATAGAATAGGGGGTAACTACAATATTACTCCATTATGTGCACAAAATATGCCGTATAACACCCCTTTAGTGACGAGGTAATATACAACGATAATACGCACATATTGTTGAATATGTGCGTATTACGTTTATTTGTGTGAAAGACACCTCTCTAAAAATGCGCGCGATGCTTCGTGCTATCCCATCGTATTGAACCGGATACTTGCTTTGATTAACGCCAGAGCCTGAATTGAGTCTGCCGGGATATCTTTCGGAGAGTGGTGTGGGTTGTGGCTGACAAGTCGGACAAGACGATCGTCGTCTGCCCTCTGAATGTATTTGATCGTGATGTAGCTATCACCATCGATGTTGAACGACAGCAGATACATCTCACCCCATAGGATATTCATGGGACCATTGGGGATTTCCTTATATAATACGATGTCGCCACTCTTCAGTAATGGATACATTGAGTCTCCTCTGACGTAGACTGCTCCATCGCAAGGTGGAAGATCCGGGATTTGGATGTGAGATATAGGAGTGCGACGATTCTGATCGGAAAACAGTGCCACCAGCCCAGCCGTTGCGTCGAATTCATAGAGTGGAACATTCTGCAAATCAACACGACGATCAGTCTTTAAAGGGAACCGTTCTCCAATCTCTATGTTGGCAATTTGATTATCCTCGGTAGTGAGCATATTCCCTTTCCCAGTTATAAGCCACACGAGATTTAAGTCTGGATAGGCGTAGCTTATTTTCTCGCATTTATCCGAACCTATATTCCCGCCTTTATCCAAATAGCCATTTGCTACACCTGTGGCCTTATAAAAGGAATATTTGCTAATCCCCTTACGTTCAATAAATTCTCGCAAACGCTCTATTGCAGACATAGAATAATAGATAAAATTCTCACACTTTTCTTTGTTGATAGGATATTTCCTATTATATTTGCATCGAGTTCCGAATATGTAACTCACGGACAAATATAGCAAAAAAGCGAATTATGGCAAAAATCATTCTTGAGTACGGAGAGCGCAAGGTGCTCGGTGAGCTCTTCAAGGTAAGTCAGCGTACGGTCCGCCGGGCGCTGTCGTGCGAGACGAACACGGATCTCGCAAAGAAGATCCGCAAGGTTGCCCTCGACCGGGGCGGCGTTGTCAAACCCACCAAAACTGTATAATCATGAATCGGAGGTGGAATATTTTAGAAGATCTCCTCGGCGCCGTATTGTTCGGGGTGCTTGCGATTGGAGGAATCATCGGTGTGTGTACCGGAAATACACTCCACATATTTACGACCATAGCCTGCGGTTCCGTGAGCTGGTCGTTGTGCTATGAGGCGATACAAATCAAAAAACAATAAACTATGACACGCAAAGAGTTCGAAAATCTGACAAAACGAATCATCGCTCCCGAGGATTACCGGCTGATCGAAACCCTGTATATGGCCGCAGGAGAGATGGACAAAGTAGAGTTTTGCAAAGAGATCCAGATCATGTGCGCTTACGATGCCGCCAACGATCGTATTGAGATTCGCCGATGCCTGAAGGAATTGGGGAAGCGTGTCGGAACAATGGAAGCAGAACTCAGTTTCCTGAAGCGAGAAACAAAGAGAAAACAGGCAGAATTGGCTGAGATCCTTATCGGCAAAGCCTGCGCATACCAAGATACCGACCTGTATAGAGAGGCCGTGCGGCTAATTGGGCAACGAGATGTAACGCTTATGAAACTGCGTATGGATCTGCCTTTGTGGGATGAGGATAAGCAGTATATCGAAGACACACTGAAGGTGATAGCGTAACCTTGAAAAATCCCGTGAATCCGCAGGGGTTGTCCGGAGCGATACCGGCACGGGAACAACTAAAAACACTTCATATGGCAACAAAAGCAGTATATGACGAGTGCGTACGCGCAAATAAAAGACGAGGTCTTCGAGAAATCCACACAGGGAGTTATAAACCTTCACTAAAGCCTTTGTTCGGCAAGAAAGAATTGGTTAATAAGCGAGAGTTTGATCGATGCAGCGAAAGCGAAAAGCGCAGACACCTTGAGCAAGACCGAATTTTGAGGGCCCTTTATATTGAAGGTTTCCCTTACCAAAAATGAACCATCATAAGCCCCCACATGGTCGGAGCGCAGTAGTATGTCGAGAGATTGAGCAAACTCTTCACACTTTTTAACAGTAGGCAATGCTTTTTTAATACCATATTCGGTTGAGTCGGCTTTGACGGTAAAACTGAACAAGAACATAAGATTGAGGTTTGAATTATCCATCATCGCAATATTTAAGGTTTGGCGACATAAATATAGCGATTTTCCCGTGAATCCGCAGGGGTTGTCCGGAGCGATACCGGCACGGGAGCAGGTAAATTGAGAACAATGGAGTGGTTCGGAAATACAATAGCGGTGACGATGCACGACTTGACGCGGTCCGACGACGGCGAGGCCGTGATGAGTGTCGATTGCTACAAGAAGCTCGTGGCCCGGGGACAGCTCACCATGCTCCGGCCGGGCAAGGGACTCGGTTCCTACGCCCTGGTCGAATATGTCTCGATGCCGACCCGGTTCCGCGACCGCTTCGAGGCCAAATACGGCGATCCCGAGAAAACGATGAAGCAAGACGAGATTACACTGACTGCCGACCCGGAAGCACAGCGGTTCTTCCACGATCACCTGCTCCCCAGCGGTGAGCATCTTCCCGAGACGAAACAGAACGAGTATACGCTGAACGCCCGAGTGCTGAATGCCCTGCGCGAGATGTTCAACACCCAGCGGGCGATGCGCCGCGCGTACAACAACAACACCCCGGTGATCTGGACGAATATCTTTGCCGCTGCCGAGCAGCTCCGCACAGCCTATGGACACACTTTGCCCAAGAGCGAGGCGCGTCTGCGCGACAAGATGCGGCAATATGCCAAGGAGGGCTACGTCTGCCTCGTGTCGGGCAAATTCTGTAACAGCAACACGCTCAAGATTACGAAGGCTGCCGGGCGCCAGATCATTGCGCTGCGCCGATGCCGCGTGCCGGTCTACACGACGCAGCAGCTTTTCGACGAGTTCAATCGGATCGCCGCCCAGCGGGGCTGGAAGCCTCTCGAATCGAAGAGTTCACTCGTACAATACCTCGAACGACCGGAGATCAAGCCCCAGTGGTACGATGCGGTCTATGGTGAGCTGGCAGCCAAGCAGCTCTTCGCTCGCCGCAACAAGACCGTGATGCCGACCCTGCGCGACTCGCTGTGGTACGGCGACGGCACGAAGCTGAACCTCTACTACAAGGCGGTCGAGAACGGCCGCTGGGTGGTGCGTACGGCATCTGTCTATGAGGTGGTCGACGCCTACAGCGAGACGCTGCTCGGCTACGCCGTGAGTGATACGGAGAACTTCGACGCGCAGTTCCGCGCCTTCCGGATGGCAGTCGAAACCTCCGGCCACAAACCCTACGAGATCGTCACCGACAACCAGGGCGGCCAGCGCAGCAAGGTTGCGCAGCGCTTCTTCGCCAACATCTGCCGGGTGAACCGCCCGACAGCACCCTACAACGCCCCTTCGAAGAGTATCGAATCGGTCTTCGGCCGTTTCCAGCGACAAGTGCTGCACCAGGACTGGCGATTTACCGGAGGCAACATCTCCTCGAAGGAGTCGTGGAAGATCAACCGCGAGTTCCTTGAGGCGAACAAAGAACAGCTCTACACCTACGAAGAGATGCTTGCGGCCTATGCCGCCGCCCGGAACCAGTGGAATGCCATGCCGCATTACGAGACCGGCGTCGCCCATGAGGAGATGTACCGCGCATCGGTTAATCCGGAGACGGATCCTGTGACGGAGCTGGACATGATCGACCTGTTCTGGCTGACGACCGAACGGCCGAGCCTCTTCACGGCCGACGGCATCACGATCCAGTACCGCAACCGCAAATACACCTACGAGGTGCTCGATGCTGAAGGCCGTCCCGACATGGCGTGGCGACGGGAGAATACCGGCCGGTCGTTCCTCGTACGCTTTGATCCCGAACGCATGGATCGGGCGCTGCTCTACGAGGAGACCCCAATGGGACTGCGCTTCGAGACCGTGGTCTATCCGTACCTTACGGTGCGCCGCAACATTCAGGAGCAGCGGCCGGGTGACATGGAGCTGCTTCGCTGGAACGACGCCCAGATCAAGGAGGAGCGCGTCCGCCGCCAGATCGAGAACCACGCGCTCGAACTCGAGCACGGCGTCGCCCCGGAACAGCACGGGCTTCGCACCCCGGCCATCAAGGGGATCAGCGAACGGGAGTTCGAACGCCTGGCCGATGCGGTCATGGCGGTACCGGCCGAGCCGATATCCGAGCCGATTGCGGTCGGCAAATACACCAAGGCCATCAGCAACAAGGAGTACGATCCGGCCTCCATTTTCAAACGCATGTAACTTTCAATCACAGGCAATATGAAACAACTATCACTTGAAGAGAAACAGAGCATTCAGGCCCAACTGCAGGCGTATGTCGCCAAATTTCCCAGCCAGAACCGTGCGGTCAACTCGCTGACGGGCGTCAGCGCCGGAACGATCAGCGTAATCCTGAACGGCAAGTTCGACAACATCAGCGACGAGATGTTCCTCCGTATTCGCTCGATGACCTCGCCGACCCGTTCATCCGAATGGACCCTTTGCGAGACGGCGGCATTCCGCGAGTTGACGCTTCTGCTGGCCGATGCCCAGGCGAATCAAAACGTATCGTGGATCGTCGGGAATGCCGGGGTCGGTAAGACAACGACGGCCCATGAGTATGCCGCTCACCACGACAACGCGTTCGTGATCTCCTGCTCGGAGGATATGCGTCGCGGAGACTTTATCCGCGAACTGGCCCGGGTGTTGGGTGTCAAGTTGACACAGTCGAGTTTGCGAGACAAGCTACTGGCTGTTACCGACGCGCTGCGCGTCCTTGACAAGCCGCTGCTGATCTTCGACGAGGGCGACAAGCTGATGGATTCGGTGTTCTACTACTTCATCTCGATCTACAACGCCCTCGAAGGGCAGTGCGGGATCATCTTCCTCTCTACGGAGTACATCAAGCGCCGTATGAGCATCGGACTCGACTACAACAAGAAGGGCTACGACGAGATCTTCTCGCGGATCGGCCGCCGCTTCATCGACCTCACGCCGGCTTCGAGTCATGAGGTGGCTGCCATCTGTCGGGCCAACGGACTGAATGCCGAGACGGCCATCTCCAGCGTTCTGAAGGAAGCGCGGACCGTTGTGTCGAAGCCCTCTAATCCCTGGGACAAGAAACAGGCGCAGGATTATTTTGATATGCGCCGTGTCAGGAAGTCCGTACACAAGAATAAAGTCCTTGCTCAAACGAAAAAATAACCCGTTCAAACGCTGTTCAAATGGCTCGCACATTATCCGCAAAACAAGTTCTGACGATCAAGTACCGCACGATTGCGCCCGGAGGTATCTGGGCCGATTGTGTCGGCGCGATCGGCCGTACCGGGGTGATCTTCTTCTGGGGCAACAGCGGCAACGGAAAGACCTCGGCCGTGATCTCGTTCTGCCGTGAGCTGTGCCGGCTTGGCCTTCGCGGCCTCTACTTGTCGAAAGAGGAGGGGGTCGACCTGACCATGCAGCAGACGCTCCGCCGCTTCCAGATGGCCGAGTGCGGCAGCCGGTTCCAGATCGACGGTCGCATGACCATCGAGGAGCTCGACGAACGGCTCTCGAAACCCCGGTCGGCCGACTTCGCGGTCATCGACTCGTTCCAGTACACGCAGATGAGCTACAAGCAATACATCGCCTTCAAGGAGCGGCACCGCAACAAGCTGCTGATCTTCGTCAGCCATGCCGACGGGAAGCGTCCGGACGGACGAGCGGCCATGAAGGTGATGTACGACGCGGCACTGAAGATCTGGGTCGAGGGATACAAGGCATTCAGCAAGGGCCGCTTTATTGGGCTGACGGGCGAATGCACAATCTACGAGGAGGGCGCTCGTCGCTATTGGGGGTAAACCAGTAAAACAAAATGATATGGACCTGAATTCACAAAACAAGGTAATGCGGGCCGGATTTATGATCATTCGCAAGGATGATCAGCCGCAGCCGCGAATCAAGTACAAACAGTTCGGGCTTTCCGATTGGCGGACGTTCGAGAAGTTCTCGACCAAGGCCGAACGGGACCGGCGATTCAAAGAGCTAATGAAAGACAGTATCATCATCGATGATTAAGACATGAAGACAATGAAGATCTACATCAGTGGCAAGATCTCCGGGCTGCCCATCAGCGAGGTGATCGCCAAGTTTCGGGAGGCCGAGCGGAAGATCCGCAAGTTCGGTCAAGACCCGATCAATCCACTAAGCAACGGCCTCCCCATTGAGACGGAGTGGGCCGACCAGATGGGTAAGGATATCGCACTGCTGCTGCGAGCTGATGCAATCTACATGCTGCCGGACTGGCAGCATAGCGATGGTGCGACCATTGAATATCTGATCGCTCGGCAGCGGCGAATGCGAATTTTTTTGGCCGAAACCTTCGACGCGCATGTTGCGTTCGAGTTAAACAAAACCCTAACCCATGAAACGGAAGCGTAATTATTCACGACTATACGCCATCGCTAAGGCCAAAGGCATTGACCTCGACGAGAACAAGGAAGTGCTGGTGTCGCAGTTCACCGGAGGACGGACGACCTCCTTGCTGGAGATGACAGCGGCCGAATATGACGAGTTGTGCGAGTGCCTCCAGACGGGGAAGCAGGTCGGGGAGAGCACAGCCGAGCACAAAGAACGGCTACGCAAGGCTCGCTCGGCGGTGCTGAACCGGATGCAACGCTTCGGCGTGGATACGGCCGACCGAACGTTTGCCGCTGTGAATCGGTTCTGCATGAACTCCCGCATCATCGGGAAACCTTTTGGAATGCTCTCCGTCGAGGAGTTACAGTCGCTGATTCCGAAGCTGGAGGCGATCCTTCGCAAACCCCGCACCGTGAAGCCTCAGCGCATCATTGAGGTGCCGATCTTCTTCCGCCAGGGCCAACTGCCGAGCTGACAAGTGAACAATCGTATAGGATACTGAATATGACATACAAGCAAATGCAATTGATCAGGCGCACCGCCTGGATGAATCTCCAAATATTGGACCGGGGGCCAAGCGAGACTGATGCGCGATACGTGCCGGCGGCCGTGAAGATGTTGACATTGGTCGCATGTATGGGATACGCGGTTCTCGACCTCGAAGAGGCTTTGGCCGAGGCTGGCAAACTGCGTCACCTGGTCAAGCAGCGAATGAACCATATCCGCCGGTTGACCGAATACGCACACGGAACGGCGTTCGAGATGCTGCGGACGGTCAATCCAATGGCATCCCGGCAATATAACGACCAGCTCGACTGGATGTACGGACGGATCACGGGATGCGTCCTTCTTCCGGAGCCGGAGAAGTCCTACAACATCGTTGTCGCTCTGTGCCGGCTCATTGAGAAGTACAATGGTCAAGTGTCCGGACGATATGATTTCGCTCCTGCAAAACCGATGTACAAAATACCATCGCTGCTCGAATGTGCGGGAATCGTTGACTACAAGCTGGACGACATTATCGAAGTGAATATCAAATGACTATGGAGAATCAAGTAACGAGTATCGAACAGTCGGGGCGGCTGTTGGAGTTAGGAGTGCCTGCGGAGAAGGCGAGTATGGCATGGACGACTATCGGGGATGGCGTGCACGAGTATCACACGGTGATGGAACGGGATATTGTGCTGCCCGAAAATATCGAAGGTTATGCCTTCACGGTGGCGGATTTGCTGGGGATGCTGCCGTTCAATATAGAATTCGAGGGAGTGGAATTGTATGTATCGTTCACTTACGAAGGAATTTCAAAGTCCCTTTGCGTATGTTATGAATCTGTCGAATACGGGGGAACAAGACCCTATGTTTATTACGAAACTAATTCTATGGTAAGTTCGATAGTACATTGCATTGAATGGCTTTCCGAAAACGGATACAAGCTAAACCTATAAAACGAGGAGGAAATGAAAAGCAAGAGAGCAAAAGAGTATATTTCAGACATCTGCAAAACTTCTGCTGCATTGTACGATGGCGACCCGGGCGAGTGCGACTTAAAACTCAAAGATGCGAAGCACGCCGTCGAGTTTGCCGAGGAGGATATGGTAGAGAAGGCCAGCCAACTTTTCGAGAAGTTCATGTCTGGTGTATTCCAAGGTGACACTCTGAAGAGAATGGCTGAGGAATTCAAACAAAAACTGATGGAGTAATGACTTTCACAACCCCGTGTTTCGTGCGCGTCGAGGATGCGGCGGAACGAAAGAAATTGATTGAATGGCTGGACTACTTAGGGTACAGCACTCGTATTAGCTGGAACCCATGGATAAAGTTTGTATATACGGAATACAATTCCGCCGGAGGATGTAGCGAACTAACTATTGGTACTCTTCAAAAACGCTCTATAAACTGCGGCACCAACGTCGATCTTTTCAAGGCGCTTGCCGCGATGAACGACGATAACGACCGTGAACAATGGTTTGTTGTGGACGACGGATTCGAAGAGGAAATGGGTTGCGCCAAATCGGATGTTGACTACGACTACATATTGAGTTGTTCTGACTACCGCAAGGCTACCGCCGAGGAGATTGTGGAATACTTTAAAAATAAATAGCGAGATTCTCGCGAAACATCGAAATAACTATGAAAACGATAAAAAACACAAAAGAATTTAGAAGAGAAATAGCTATTGCAAATCTTTGTCGAGGGTGGTTGTATATAAATGGATTTTTGACTGAAAGAGAAATGAATAACGTGCATAAAAAGATATTAAAATATAGGGATAAACACAATATTATAATATCTGAGGCTCAGCTATGCTCTGCAGCCTTTGTATATGACGACAATGCAAAAGACCAATAACTATGAAAACGATCGAAGAAAGAGCGAAAGAGGCTTGGAGGCGTTATCCGTGTTGAGAAGACACCCTGCGACGGGATTGCTTTACCGATGGCTTCATTGCCGGAGCCATCTCAGAACGAAATGAACTTATCCGCTGGCACGACCCGAAAGTGGAGTTGCCGGAGACGGACGTCGAGGTGCTTGTCATGGTGCACACGGACGGGCATACATACGACGTGATGCGATACGACATGCACGGATGGTGGCAGAAGATCCCGGGCGGCTGGGACACCGCAGAACACACGCCTATCGGCTGGAGATACATTCATGAGATTTAGTAAAATGATCAGATAGAGGCATAAAATGACAGACAGGAATAATAAGAAACGTCCTCTTTCTTCTATCGAATGGGACACGTGCTGGATGGCTATCCGGTATGCGATGAATCGACGTACCGCGGCTTCCGCCTCGCTGCCTACCGAGCTGTTGGCTGCGTATTACGACCGCTGGACGGATGGACAGAAGGAGATGATAGTGCGAGACCTTTGGGAGAATCTGGAAAATTTCTATACATCCTTTGTAATATATTCAAAATCAGCACTATACAAAATCCATATTGCTTTTAAGGAACAAATTAGA
>CAWUYY010000027.1:0-7342 GCA_963926835.1 Rikenellaceae bacterium
GGGCAAAACTGTGCTGCTCAAGTGCCTCGTGGGGCTCCACGAGGTGGACTCCGGCTGCATCTGGTACGATCAGGTGGACTTCACGCACCTGGGCTTCAAGGAGCGCAAAATGATCCGCCGCGACATCGGCATGATCTTCCAGGGGGGCGCCCTGCTCGACTCGTCGACGGTCGAGGAGAATGTCAGGCTGCCGCTCGACCTCTTCACCGACCAGAGCGAAAAGGAGAAGATGGAGCGCGTCAACTTCTGCCTGCAGCGGGTCCGTCTGAGCAACGCCAACCACCTCTATCCGGCCGAGCTGAGCGGCGGCATGATCAAACGCGTGGCCATCGCCCGCGCCATCGTGATGAACCCCCGCTACCTCTTCTGCGACGAGCCCAACTCGGGTCTCGACCCGCAGACGGCCATCGTGATCGACAACCTGATCCAGGAGATCACCCAGGAGTACGGCATCACCACAATCATCAACACCCACGACATGAACTCCGTGATGGAGATCGGCGAAAAGGTCATCTTCATCTACCAGGGTTGCAAATGGTGGGAGGGGACCAAAAAGGACATCCTGCATACGGACAACCAGGAGCTCAACGACTTCGTCTTCGCCTCGGCCATGGCCAAGCGGACCAAGGCGAATGTCGGACTATAATTGTCTGACGGACAACCCATTGTCTCAAACTCACCTCGACAAATACACGCTTGCCTCCTGCGACGGCACATCCTGGCGAAATATTTGCACGGTTATATTTGGTGAAACGATTTAAAGTATTTAATTTTGTTCATCCGAAAAACGAGGAAGAAAGCACATAATTTACTTAAAATAAAAACGTTATGTCAAAAATTAAAGTTGGTATCAACGGTTTCGGCCGCATCGGCCGATTGGTATTCCGGGCAGCCTGCACCCATGCAGACCAAATCGAAGTAGTCGGTATTAACGACCTCATTCCGGTTGACTATATGGCCTATATGCTGAAGTACGACTCCGTACACGGCCACTTCGACGGTACTGTCGAGGTGAAGGATGGCAAACTGGTTGTCAACGGTCACGCAATCCGCGTAACTGCCGAGAAGGATCCGGCAAACCTCAAATGGAACGAGGTAGGCGCAGAATACGTCGTTGAATCGACCGGTCTGTTCCTGACCAAGGAGCTGGCAGGCGCTCACCTGAAGGCGGGAGCCAAGTACGTCGTCATGTCGGCCCCCTCGAAGGACGACACCCCGATGTTCGTATGCGGCGTGAACGAGCAGACCTATGCCGGTCAGCAGATCGTTTCGAACGCATCCTGCACGACCAACTGTCTGGCTCCGCTGGCCAAGGTAATCAACGACAAGTTCGGCATCATCGAAGGTCTGATGACCACCGTACACGCATCGACGGCTACGCAGAAGACCGTAGACGGCCCCTCGATGAAGGACTGGCGCGGCGGCCGTGCTGCCGGCGGCAACATCATCCCCTCGACCACGGGTGCAGCCAAAGCCGTAGGCCGTGTCATTCCGGCCCTGGCCGGCAAACTGACCGGTATGTCGTTCCGTGTACCGACGCTGGACGTTTCGGTTGTCGACCTGACCGTCCGTCTCGAGAAACCGGCTACCTACGACGAGGTGAAGGCTGCCGTTAAGCACGCCTCCGAGAACGAGCTGAAGGGTATTCTGGGTTACACCGAGGACGATGTCGTATCGAGCGACTTCATCAGCGATCCCCGCACCTCGATCTTCGATGCCAAGGCAGGTATCGCCCTGAACGACCGCTTCATGAAGCTCGTTTCGTGGTATGACAACGAGTGGGGCTATTCGAACAAGATCATCATGCTGATCACCCGCATGGCGGCCCACAACAACCGCTAATCCGTCCGACAGGACGAAGTCACAAAAAAAGGGAGGCGCTTGCCTCCCTTTTTTATTATCTGTGCCACGCTACAACGTCGGGCGTGCGACCTTGAGTTCGATCGAAGCGCCGCCCCACTGGTTGATCGCATAGTCGCGGTCCATCACCGTCCGGTCCCCGCAGGTGATCTTCACCCGCAGCGGAAAGGGAGGGTGGCCTCCGATCTCGTTGTCGCGGGGCAGCGTGTGCGGAATCACATATATATAGAGAACGATGCGCTCGCAGGGAACCGTCTCGAGCGTCAACCTGCGATGCATCTCCGTCCCTGCAGGGGGATTCTTCAGCGATTCACCCATCTCGGCCACCCGGCTCTCCGTCGAGGAGAATCCGACCCGCTGCCCCTTCCCGTCGAAAGCGCCGCACATCATGGCTGCATTGTAGCGCCACCACTGGTCGGAGTGGCTCTGAATCTCGACCGTAAATTTTTCACCCGTCTCCATAGATCATCTCTCTTTTATCCCCCGCCGCAACGGAGACTCCGGCCCGACGGCATGGACCCGATCGGCCCAACCGTCGCAAGAATCCGCCCGAAGCTCCGGCAGAGGAAATCCCTTCGTGCAAAGATACGAATTTTACCTCAAAGTGAGAGCCGCGACACACCCCCTCCCGAGGGGCGCGAGCCTTCACTCGGATCCTCCGGCAGGAGGGGGCCCGACCGCGTGAAACCGTGAAAACCAAGTGAAACCTTTGGTAGTTTTCCGTTTTTTTCATAGCTTTGCGGTCTGGGAGTAAAACGATGAACACGACCAAGCAATATTCCATCGCCTACAAGGGGCTGAAGAACGGCGAGCACACGTTCGAGTTCGAAGTCGGTGACGAGCTGTTTCAACTCTTTGGGAATACGGAGATTAAAGGCGGACACTGCCTCGCAAAGGTCCATCTCACGCGATCCGATCGGCAACTGCAGCTGCAGGTCGACATCCAGGGTCATGTGGTGGTGGAGTGCGACCGCTGTCTGGGCGACTTCGAGTTGCCGATCGACGAACAGGCCGAGTTGCTCGTGAAATTCTCCGACGAAGTCCGCGAATACGACGGCGAGACCCTGTGGCTCTCCCCCGCCGAGGATTTCGTCGATCTGGCCCAGTTCATCTACGAGAGCATCGTGCTGGCACTTCCCTACCAGCGGGTTCATCCCGAGGGCGAATGCGACCCGGACATGCTCAGACGCTTCCGCATCGTCTCGGACAAGGAGTTTGAAACGATCGAGGCGGCCGCCGGGAAGAGCGAAGGCAATCCGGAGTGGAACCGGCAGCTGGAGGCGCTGAAGGAGGAACTGGAAGAGCTGGAGAAGCAGGAGGAATAGAAGAGAGGCCGACAGCAGAGAGTCCTCGAATAGAGGCGATCGCGCTGCCGACACGACAAACAGGACGTTAAACTTTAAATATTGATATTGTAAAATGGCACATCCTAAACACAAAATCTCGTCTACGAGAAGGGACAAGAGAAGAACCCACTACAAAGCTGTGGTTCCTACCGTAGTAACCTGTTCGAATTGCGGTGCAGCGGTTCTCTATCACCGAGTATGCCCCGAGTGCGGTTTCTATCGCGGCAAACTGGCGATCGAGAAGAAGGCGGCAGAGTAATTTCCGTACAGCGCCGGATAGTTTCCCTACCTGATTCTGTCAGGTAGCGTTATTATCGTTTTTTTAACCAAATCCCGAATTATGATAAAGATTGGTGTGGATGCGATGGGTGGCGATTTCGCCCCCGAAGCTGCCGTCAAAGGAGCCGTCATGGCTGTCGATGCCATCGGTAAGGAGAACCGGATCGTACTTTTCGGCGACGAGAAACAGATCCGAGACGTTTTGAATGCAGAAAATTGCCCCGCAGAGCGATTCGATATCGTACATACGACCGAAGTGATCGAAATGGGCGATCATCCCGCCAAAGCTTTCCAGCAAAAACCCGACTCGAGTATCGTAGTCGGGTTCAGCCATTTGGCCCGAGGTCTGATCAACGGATTCGCCAGCGCCGGCAGCACCGGAGCGATGATGGTCGGCTCGATGCAGGTCATCAAACCGATCGAAGGGGTCATCCGTCCGACGATCTCCACCGAAATTCCCACCATCACCGGCGGCAGAGCCCTGCTGCTCGACGTGGGGCTGAACGTGGACTGCAAGCCGGAGGTGCTGGCCCAATACGGAGTGATCGGCTCGATCTATGCCGAGGCCGTGCTGGGAATCAAGAACCCCCGCGTCGCCATCCTCAACATCGGCGAGGAGGAGACCAAAGGCAACGCTCAGAGCAAAGCCACCTTTGAGCTGATGAAAGCATCCGGGAAATTCAACTTCGTCGGCAACATCGAGGGGTCGTATCTCTTCTCCGGACAGGTTGCCGATGTGATCGTCTGCGACGGATTTGTAGGCAATACCCTCCTGAAAACCGTCGAAGGCCTCTATCGGATCAACAAAGCGTTGAAAATCGCTGACTCCCCCTTCTGGCGGGAGATGAACTACGAACACGTGGGCGGTACGCCGGTTCTCGGACTGGGCGCTCCGGTAATCATCGGTCATGGATGCTCCTCGCCGCTGGCGATCAAGAACATGATCCTCTCCACCGAGAAGTGCGCTCAGGCCCGACTGACAGCCAAGCTCCAAGACGCGTTCAAAAATTAAATCGACACCGAATGAAGAAAATTACAGCGGCTATCACGGGCGTGGGAGCCTACCTGCCCGACTATCTGCTTACGAACGACGAACTGAGCCGAATGGTCGACACCACCGACGAGTGGATCATGACCCGCATCGGCATCAAAACGCGACACATTCTCAAAGGCGAAGGGCTGGGCACCTCCTATATGGGAGCCCGCGCCGTAAAAGACCTGTGCGACAGAACCAAAACCAATCCGCTGGATATCGACATCCTGATCTGCGCCACCGTCACCCCGGACATGTTCTTCCCCTCGACGGGAAATCTCATCGCCGACCAGGCCGGATGCAAGAATGCCTTTGCCTACGACATCTCGGCCGCCTGCAGCGGATTCCTCTTCGCCTTGACAACCGGATCGCAATTCATCGAGACGGGCTATGCCAAGAAGGTCATCGTCGTCGGAGCAGACAAGATGTCTTCGATCGTGGACTACAAGGACCGCAATACCTGCCCCATCTTCGGCGACGGTGCGGCAGCCGTGCTGCTCGAACCGAACAAGGACGGCTACGGAGTCATCGACGCCATTCTCCACTCGGACGGCTCGGGTGAGCAGCACCTCTACATGAAGGCGGGCGGCTCGCGCTATCCGGCCACCGAAGAGACCGTTCGCAACAACTGGCACACGATCACCCAGGACGGTCCGGCCGTATTCAAGGCTGCCGTATCGAACATGGCCGACGTATCGGTCGAGATGATGAACCGCCACCACCTGACGGCCAACGACATCCGTTACCTCGTACCCCACCAGGCCAATCTGCGCATCATCGACGCCACCGCCAAACGAATGGGCCTCGGCCGTGAAAAGTGCATGATCAACATCGATCGCAACGGCAACACGACGGCTGCCACCATTCCGCTCTGTCTGTATGACTATGAGGCAGCCCTGTGCAAAGGTGACAATCTGATCCTCGCCTCGTTCGGCGGTGGTTACACGTGGGGCGCCATCTATGTAAAATGGGCCTACGACGGAGAAAACCGCTAAGCGACAGCTGCCTAAACAAAGCCATAAATACCGCCCCGCATCCGTTGCGAGGGCGGTATTATTTTCCCTTATACCGTCATCAGACAATAATATTGTCCGAATAACAACATTTTGCAAGCAATTTGTTATATTCGCCTTCAAAGGAACAAACCTAAAAAACAATACGATTATGAAACTGAGTCAAAAAATGCACGACGCGCTCAATGCGCAGATAAACGCCGAGTTCTGGTCGGCCTACCTCTATCTTTCAATGGCAACGAATGCCGATGCAAAGGGGTTGAAGGGATTCGCAAACTGGTTCTACATCCAGTTCCGTGAGGAGCAGGACCACGCCCGCATCCTGATGAACTACCTCATCTCGCGCGGCAACGAAGTCAAACTGGCTCCGATTGCTGCAGTCAAGACCTCGTGGGATAACCAGCTCAATGCTTTCAAGGAGAGCCTGGGTCACGAGCGCGAAGTGACGGCCATGATCAACAACCTGTGTGATCTGGCTGCTGCCGAGAAGGATTACGCCACCTCGAACATGTTGCAGTGGTTCGTTAACGAGCAGGTTGAGGAGGAGGAGAACTTCACCTCGATCATCGACGCTCTGGAGCTGGTTGGCGACAACAAGATGGGTGTCTTCATGCTCGACAAGGAGCTTGCAGGCCGTACCTACTCGCAGGCAGAGCCACTTGCATAAAGGCAAGATCCAGCGCAAGAAAGGGGAGGAGAGCATCACGTCTCTCCTCTCTTTTTTTGAATGCTATCGGAAATTCAGACCGGCCTTACGGGCCTGGGCATGCTGCAGCGAGCGCGGGATCCGATACAGATGCCCCTCCTTGAGCAGCCGGGCCCCGGTCTGGTGAAACGAGAAAGGAATCCCCCGCTCCACACACTGTCCGTGCAGGGAGAGGACCCAGTCGTAGTCGCAGAGGCGTGCCTCAGGGCCGGATTCACCACCGACGGTAACCTCCTCGACCGCCGGCGACAGATAGGGGGCAAGATCGATCGGCCCCAGGAGCGGCGCACAGACAATCTGTCGGTGAAGGATGGGGAGTCGCATGAAGATCGGGAGCCGGCGGTCGGCCATGGCCTGATTCTCGACCGTACATCCGATGGTCACATGATCATACCCATCGCCCCAATCCGGAGGCAGGTGCTCCTCCAGCCGTTCGATCCGTTTGGTAAAGAAGAGGAAATGAAGATCGCGACGGAAGCGGATCATCTCCCACGCCTCCTTCCGCCACGCATCGGCTTCCTCGAACAGGAAATCGGAGGTGAAGCAGGTGTAGACCACCTCGCCGGCTGGGATCTTCCACCGGCCGTCGCGACTGCGCCGCACCGGGAGGCGGAAGGCCGAGGTTTTGCGCAACAGACTGCCATCCAACTGCCAGGCGGCATCCTGCCGGTAGACGTAACAGTGCCGGCACCCTTCGCTCACACGCACGCAACCGTGCCAGGGATTCCACGAAACAGCCATACCAAGCCTCCTTTAATCAACAGCCCTCAAAAGAGGGAGACCACCCCCTCGAAGGCCAGCACAATCACTACATAGCGCAACAACTTGCCCACGAACATGGCGCCGGTCGTTATCCAGACGTTGCTGCGCATCAACCCCAGCACAATGGCGATCGCCTCGCCCAGGTAGGGGAGGAAGGTAAAAAAGGCAAACAGGGCTCCACGCCCCTCCAAAAACCGAGCAGCCTTGTCCAGCTTCGCCTGGCTCACCTTCAAATAACGGGTAATCCAGTCGCGCTTGCCCAGATGACCGATCCAATAGCAGGTCATACCACCCAGCGTATTGCCGGCCGCTGCAGCCAGCAGACACCCCACCGGGTCGAGTC
>CAWUYY010000028.1:0-24078 GCA_963926835.1 Rikenellaceae bacterium
TCCTCGGTGGGGGAGTCGTCACATCCGATGCCGGCAACCATAAGTGCCAGCAGGGTGAGTGTGAGAGCAAGTTTTTTCATGCGTAAATCGTTTTTAGTTAATTATTAGGTGGGTTAAAATCAAAGATAGCATTTCCTGCCGAATTTCCAAAGGGTGAAAAACCGCAACTCACCTGCAATGGCCCTTGGGGGTGCTCCTGCCGGGATTTTCCGCCCGAAAAAAAATTCGCGCGATTGAGGGGAAAAAGCAAAATCGGAGATTTTTTGTCCCGATTTTTTACTTCCGGAATAAGAACAGCGCCCTTTATTCCGTTGTCAGTAAAGGGAAAGAGAGTGTCGGCGATGGGGAAAAGGGTCGCCGCGATTCCGAAAAAGGAGAAAATTTTGCAGAAGATGAGACCCAAAAATTGGAATGTTCACAGAAAAGTTGTTTTTTTGGGGCCGAATTGGCGAAACGGGGTCTCGCGCTTCGGATCCGCCACCCTCTTCTCCCGCACGGGATCGCCAGATGCCGGCCCCGCCTGAAAAAATAAAAACGATATGAAAAAGACGCTGTTTCTTCTCATTTTGCTCTCAGTTGCTCTCCGAGCATCCGCTTTTGCCCAGGAGTCCGAATCGGAACAGGGGGAACGGAACAACGACAAGCTGCACATCCGCCTCGACACGCGTTTCGATCTGAAGTACATGACCGATGCCCGGCAGGATGTCTTCCAGTTCCAGGCCCAGGCGCTCAAACTCTGTCTGGATGGCGAAATCACGCCGGGAATCCGCTACAAACTGGTCCATCGTCTCAACGTTTCGCAGGCGATTGGCTCGGACGGTCTTTCGAAGGCGACCGACCAGATGTGGTTTGCCTTCGACCTGGGCAAGCGGCGGGACTGGACCCTGACGGTCGGCAAGCAGCCCGTCCAGCTGGGATCCTTCGAGTATGAATACAACCCGGCCGACAACTACCTCTCGACGCGGGCCAACGCCACTTTCGACTGTTACCAGATCGGTGTCAATGTGGCCTATCGTTTTTGGGGCCAGACGCTCAACCTGCAGCTCTTCAATTCGGGCCGCCCGCAGTTCGCCGAGAGCCGCTACGAGAACAAGGCGATCGCCGGAAGTTTGCTGTGGGCCGGCAGTTTCCTGCAGGGAACGCTGAATACGCGGCTGGCCTACACTGCCCTGCAGCACTCCTCGACAAGGCTTTACAGCTGGGTAACCACCGGCTTGCAGGTCAATGCCGGAGCGTTCACCTCCGAAATGGACTATTATATAGGAACCTATAACGTGCTGTACGACGAGATCTCGCCCGACTGGGGACGTCGTGAGGCCCGCGACCAGTCGGCTTCGGTCAATCTCCGCTACCGGGTGGGAAAGTGGTGCCCGATCGTCAAGGGGGTCTGGGACCGGCGCCGCGACCGAGAGTTTGACAGCGATGCGCTGCAGAGTTTCGGCGTACAGGCTGCCGTCGAGTTCTATCCCTTCCAGGGGCGGCGGTACCTCTCCGACCTGCGTTTCCACCTGGTCTACAACTATGTGACCACCGACTACATGGGGCCTTTCAGGACGACTCCCGGGGTGGACCGCCACACGGTGCTGTGCGGTATCCGCTGGCTCTTTACGGCCAAGTAGCTCTTTTATCCATGAAGAAGGGTCGCAACGATGCGTCGTTGCGACCCTTCTCCCGTTTACCGGGCGGAGCTGCTGGGCGATTCCCCGAACTGCCGCTTGAAGGCTGCCGAGAAGTGGGAGAGATTCTTGAACCCCACCTCGGCCGATACCTCCGAGACCGACTTGTCGGTCTCACGCAGCAGCTGGCGGGCCGCTTCGAGGCGGCGCCGGATCAGCCACTTCTCGGGCGGGAGGTCGCTGATCTTCTTGAAGTCGCGCTTGAAGGTCGAGAGGCTGCGGCCGGTGAAGGCGGCGATCTCCTCGAGCGAGAGATCGTACATGTAGTTCTCGTTCAGAAAGTCGAGAATGTCGATCTTCCACGGCTCGGTGAAGTCGAAGAGGGTGGCGAAGAAGCGGCGGTCGGTGTGCAGCAGGGCATAGACCCCTTCGAGCAGCTTGAGACGCATGATCTCGTCGGACGGGGGCGTGGAGGCGTCGAAATAGGGGGTCATCGAGAGGAAGAGCCCCTTGATCTCGGGCGTGTCGGGCAGCAGAATGACACTCTGCTGCTGTTTTTGTGCGTCGACGGGCAGTTCTCGCTTTTCGAAGCGTTGATAGACCTCCCGCAGGAAGTTGCGCTTGAGGATCATGAAGATCCCCCGGAAGGGCTCCTGCGCTTTGGGCTGCTTGATCATGGTGACGCGGTTGTCCCGGCGGATGAAGACGCACTGCCCCGGCTGCACCCGGACGGTGCGTTCGCCCTCCTCGAGGATATACTCTCCCGAATAGACATAGACCAGACAGTGGTCGCGTACCATCTTCGAGCAGAGACAGTCGTCGTCGAAGTAGTAGCTGAAGATGACGTCCGAGTAGTTGAACGTCACGTATCCTTTTTCGTAGCTCATTGTCCGGGGTTATTTTTACAAAAATACAAAGAGTTCCGATTTGTTTGTTTTTTTGTAGCCCGAATCGCTTTGCCGGAGGACTCTTTTCGGGAAAACCCCTATTTGTGGCGATTGTGCCGAGGCGCGATTATCCGTTCCTTTGTCCGGTTGTAAACAGGAAGTTTTATTCAAACAGTTCAATACCATGAGAAAATTACTTTTTTTCGCCGCATTGCTGGCCTTCGCGGTCTCCTGCGGAAATAATCCGAATGCAAAAAAAGAGGCGGCGGTTGCCGAACAGCGGACGGAAGCCGAGACGACCCCTTCGTACAAACTCGACGAACTGCTGCCGGTGGCCGATTCGCTGGTCGGTCAGGAGGTGATCGTCCGTGGATTCGTGACGCATACCTGTAAACACTCCGGTCGCCGTTGTTTCATTGTCGGCGACAGCCAGAAGACCTCAATGCGGGTTGAGGCCGGTGGAAAGATCAGCGGGTTCAACCGGGAGCTGATCGGTGCGGAGCTCGCCATTCGCGGTATCTTGCATGAGAACCGCCTCAGTCGGGAGTATCTGGCCCAGATGGAGAAGGATCTCGACGAGCGGATGCGTCAGGAGGACGGATCTGTCGAGGCGTGTGCTTCGGAGCAGGCCAACCTTGCGGAGATGAAGGCCTGGATGGAGGCTAACGGCAAGGATCACTATTCGGTGTACTACCTGGACGGCGTGGATTATGAGGTGGTGGAAGAGTAACGACGTGCGCCGCTGGCTGCGTATCATCCATCGCGATCTGGGATACCTGATGGTGGGTATCTGCCTCGTCTATGCGATCTCGGGTATCCTGTTGACCCACATGAACGGCAAGGACCCTGCCTATCGGAGCTCCTCCTATACCTTGACGCTCCCCGCCGGGCTGGATCAGACGCAGCTCACCGCACTTTGGCAGGAGGACTCCTCGCGTCCGGCGCTGCGCAGTATCAAGCCGATCGATGCCCAGTATTCGCGACTGCTGTTGCAGGGAGGCGTCGGGGTCTATAATACGGCCGACGGGACGCTCGATTACGAGATGCATCAGAAGCGGGAACTGATCTACTGGATCAACAAGCTGCACTACAACCGGGTCGAGGGGTGGAGTTTCATGGCCGATCTGTTTGCCGTATCGCTGATCTTCTTCGCCGTGTCGGGCCTTTTCATGGTGCCGGGACGGAAGGGCTTTCTCGGCCGTGGCAAGTGGTTCCTGCTCGTGGGCCTGTTGATCCCGGCCGTCTATGTGCTGTTCACCTGACAGGCTCTCTATCTTGTAAAAACGCCCTCCATGCGGAGGGCGTTTTTTTGTTATCATGAACTTTTACGGTAACTGGCTACGGACCAGATGTTTGCAACGACAGCAAAACAACCCAGGGCGAGAAAGTCGATGCCCAGGTCGGCTGCCGAACTGGCCTTGAAGAAGACGCTGCGGATGATGGTTACGAAGTATCTGAGCGGATTGACCAGGGTGATCCGCTGTGCCCAGACGGGCATGCTGCTGATCGGGGTGAAGATGCCGCTCAGCAGCACGAAGATGATCATGAAGAAGAAGGTGAGGAACATGGCCTGCTGCATGGTCGAGGAGTGGTTCGAGATGACGATGCCGAAGCCGGAGAGGGCGACCACATAGATCGCGAAGGCGGCATAGATGGTCAGCAGGCTTCCCGCCGGCGTGATTCCGTAGACGAGCCAGGCAATGAGCAGGCCGATCGACAGCACGACGAATCCCATGATCCAGTAGGGGATGAGTTTGGCCAGGATGAAGACGGTGCGCCTGACGGGGGTGACGTTGATCTGCTCGATCGTGCCGATCTCCTTCTCCGTTACGACGTTCAGGGCGGGCAGAAAGCCGCAGATGAGGGTCATCAGGATCACCATGAAGGCCGGGACCATGAATCGCTTGTAGTCCATCCGGGGGTTGTATCGCACTTCGGGGATCACCTCCAGTTGCGGGGATCGCGTCGTTATTTGAACCCCGGCCCCCTGTTCGACGGAGATCTCATGGGTGAAATCGGTCAGAATACGGGCCAGGTAGGAGCTGCCCAGCAGCCCTTTGGTGCCGTTGACCGTGTTGGCTGCAATCAATACGTCGGTTCTTTTTTCGCGGATCAGATCGCGTTCGAAGTGTCGGGGAATCTCCAGAATGAGGTCCGCTTCGCCCATCTCGACAGCGTGCAGCGCCCTGTCGTAGCTGTCGAACTGCCCGTAGAGCAGGAAGTAGTCCGACGAGGTCGCCTTGCGGACGAGCCGTTCGGAGTAGGGCGAGCCGTCGCGGTCGACCACGGCCAGCCGGACGTGTTTCGTGTTCAGGTCGGCGGCCCAGGGCAGCACGAGCAGCATGATGACCGGGATGAGCAGGACCAGCCGGGGCAGGAACGGATTGCGGAAGAATTGCTTGAACTCTTTTTCCAACAGGAACTTCAGCATGGCTATTCGAGTCTGTTTTTAAAGTTCTTGAGACTGGCGGTGATCAGCACGGCGGCCATCAGGGAGAGGATGCCCAGCTCTTTCAGCACATAGGTGACGGGCAGCCCCTCGATCATGATCTTCTTGACGCCGGCCACATACCAGCGGGCGGGGATAATGGCCGAGATGGCCTGCAGAATGGCCGGCATGTTCTCGATGGGGAAGATCATTCCCGAGAGGACCATCACGGGGAGCATCAGGATCAATCCCGAGGCGATCATGGCCGTTACCTGCGTGGAGACCAGGGAGGAGATGAGCAGTCCCAGTGCCAGGGCTACGAAGATGTAGAGAAGCGAAAGAAGCGAGAGCCAGAAGAGGCTCCCCTCGATCGGGACCTTCAATACGTAGACGGTCAGCAGCAGGATCGAGATCAGGTTGACGGTCGAGATGGCGAAGTAGGGGACGACCTTGGCCAGGATGATGGCGATCGGACGTACGGGCGAGACGAGCAGCACCTCCATCGATCCGCGCTCCTTCTCGCGGACGATCGAGATGGAGGTCATCATGGCGCAGATCAGGATCAGAATGAGTCCCATGACTCCCGGAACGAACGAATAGGCGCTCTTCATCTGCGGGTTGTAGAGCAGCTTCACCCGGGGAAGGATCGTGGGCGGATGGAGGGCGGTGTCTTCGGCTGCCAGTTCGGTGCGGTATCCGGCCAGGATGTTCTCGGCATAGGTGGTGATCATGGAGGCCGAATTGGGCTCGCTGCCGTCCACGATCAGACGGGCCGATCCCCGCCCGGCGTGCATCAGGTCGTTCTGGAAGTCGTGCCCGAAGAGCAGTACGGCATCGATCCTGTTTTGACGGAACAACTCGTCGATCCGTTGCGGGTCACGCACCGTCTCGACGATTTCGAAATAGTCGTTCGCCGAGAACTGTTCGGTGATGCGGCGTGTCAGCTCGTCGTTCGACGGGGCGTAGACCGCCAGCCGGACGTGGTTTACCTCGGTGGTGATCGCGAAGCCGAAGAGAATGATCAGCACGACGGGCATCGCCAGCAGGATCAGCATGGTGCGCCGGTCGCGGAAGATGTGGCGGAACTCCTTGCCCACGAATGAGAAGAACTGTTTCATGGCCTATCCCTCCGATCTTTTTGCCCTGCGGGCCAGTTGGGTGAATACCTGATCCATGCTTTCGGCCTCGAAGCGGCGTTTCAGCTCGCGCGGGGAGTCGAGTGCCTCGATGCGTCCGTCGACCATGATCGAGACGCGGTTGCAGTACTCCGCCTCGTCCATGTAGTGGGTGGTGACGAAGACGGTGATTCCCCGCTCGGCCGCATCGTAGATCAACTCCCAGAACTGTCGGCGCGTGGCGGGATCGACGCCGCCGGTCGGTTCGTCCAGGAAGACGATCTTCGGTGCATGGAAGATGGCCACCGAGAAGGCCAGTTTCTGCTTCCAGCCCAGCGGCAGCGACTTGACCAGTGTGTTGCGCTCGGCCTCGAAGTCGAGCGTGCGCAGCAGCCGTTCGGTCCCTTCGGCGATCTGTCGTTCGCCGAGTCCGTAGATCCCGCCGAAGAGCCGGATGTTCTCCCACACCTTCAGATCCTCGTAGAGCGAGAATTTCTGGCTCATGTAGCCGATGTTTCGTTTGATCTGTTCCGGTTGGCGGGCGATGTCGAATCCGGCAACGCTGCCCCGCCCCTCGGTCGGACGGCTCAGGCCGCATAGCATCCGCATCGCGGTGGTCTTCCCGGCCCCGTTGGCTCCGAGGAATCCGAAGATTTCGCCCCGCCTGACCTCGAACGAGATGTGGTCGACGGCTGTAAAGTCGCCGAAGCGTTTGGTCAGGTTCTCGGTCTGTATGACGACTGTCTGTTCCATGTTCTATTTTTTTGCCAGGTTCATGTAGGCATCCTCGATGTTCGGAACGATGGGGCGGATGACGACCTCCCCGAATCCTTCGCGGGCGAGTGCCTGTCCGAGTTGCCCGATGGTGAATCCTTCGGTGACGGTGACGTGGTGTACGTCGCCGAAGGCGAAGGCGCTTTTCACTTCGGGAACTCTGCGCAGCGCCTTGAGTAGCCGGGGCATCTGCTCCCCCTCGACCGCCCAGAGGGTGTCGGTCTGTGCGCGGACAATCGCCTGCGGGGTGTCGAGGGTCAGAAAGCGGCCGTCGTTTATGAGGGCAATCCGGTCGCAGCGGCTCGCCTCGTCCATGTAGGGGGTTGATACCAGGATGGTGATGCGTTGCTCCTTCAGACGGTGGAGCATCTCCCAGAACTCCTTGCGTGAGACGGGGTCGACACCCGTGGTAGGTTCGTCCAGCAGAAGTACCTGCGGCTGGTGGATCAGGGCGCAGCAGAGGGCCAGTTTCTGTTTCATGCCGCCGGACAGGGCCCCCGCCCGCCGCCGTTTGAAGGGTTCGAGCTGCCGGTAGATATCACGGACAAGGTGGTAGTTCTCCTCGACGGTCGTACGGAAGACGGTGGCGAAGAAGTTGAGGTTCTCCTCGACCGTAAGATCCTGATAGAGCGAGAAACGCCCCGGCATGTATCCGATCCGCCGGCGGATTTCGCGGTACTCCCGCACCACGTCGAATCCGGCGATTCGGGCCTCTCCCCGATCGGCCAGCAGGAGTGTGGCCAGGATCCGCAGCAGGGTTGTCTTCCCGGCGCCGTCCGGCCCGATCAGCCCGAAGAGCTCCCCGGTCTGAACTTCGAAACTCACGCCGTGCAGCGCTTCGGTCTTCCCGTAGCTTCTGGCGATGCGGTTGACTTCAACGGCAGCCATGACCATCAGAAGGTTACGTCGGCGTACATGCCGATCTTGATGTAGCCGTCGTTCTCGACCGCGATCTTGACGGCATAGACCAGGTTCTCCCGCTCGTCCCGGGTCTGGATCGTCTTCGGCGTGAATTCGGCCTGGTCCGAGATCCAGCTTACCGTTCCGGTATATTCACGGCTCTGCGTGTCGCCGAAGTCGGTATGCACCTTTACCTGTTGTCCGATCTTGAGCTGGGTGAGCTGGCCGGAGGTGACGTAGGCGCGCAGGATCATCTGGTCCAGATCGGCAATCTTGAAGAGCGGCATGCCGGTCGAGATGAATTCGCTCTGCTCGGCATACTTCACCAGAACGGTCCCCCGAATCGGGCTTTTGATGCGGCTGCGTCGGATCCGCTCCTCCACGCTGGCGATCTGTGCCTCCACACCGCCCATCTCGCCCGAAATGCTTCGGTTGCTGTTCTGAAGCGATTCGGTCTGGGCGGCCAGTTGACGCTCCAGTACGGCGATGGCCGAATTGATGTCGTCGAGCTGCTTGGTATTGGCCGCTTCGGCCGCAATCAGCCGTTCGATGCGCTCCTTCTCATGCCGTTGAGTGGCGATCTGTTGTTCGAGCGCCGCAATCTGGCGGGAGATGTCGAGCGTGCGGCTGCCGATCGCCTCGCGGCTGGCCTGGAGCTGCCGTTTGCTCAGGTGGAGTTGAATCGTGTCGATCAGACCGACCTCCTGCCCCGCTTCGAGGCGCTCTCCCTCCTCAAGGGCAAACCATTGGAGCCGTCCGGCTGTCTCGGCCGAAACGATCACTTCGGTGGCTTCGAAGGTTCCGGAGGCGTCGTAGGGGTATTTGTTGGGGTTGCATCCGGCCAGTGCGGCGGTGAGGATGCAGAGGGTCAGAAACTTTTTCATGGTCAGTTGTTCGTAAGGTTTTTGATTCCGTATAGGGATTGCAGCATCTCGATTTCGTGGACGGCCTTGTTGGCCCGGGCATTCTGTACGGCGATCAGGTCGCGCATCAGGTCCGATACGCCGATGGTGCCGTTTGCGAGCCGGGCTTCCGAACTGCGGACAATGTTTTCCCGCAGTTGGATGATCTGATCGTCGTCCTGCATGACCTTCCTGTACTTTCGGTATTGGGCGTCGAGCTGGAGTTGTCGGAGCCGGTTGTTGAACAGGAAGATGTCGCGGTTGACCTCCACCTGCCGAATGCCGACATCGATCCGGCGCATGTCGCTGCGGCGGGTGTAGAATCCTCCGAAATTCCAGGAGAGACGGATGCCTGCGACGGCAAACGGCTGGAAGTCGTTCTCGAACAGGTCGAGTCCCGGACGGCCGTAGCCTCCCTGGACAAAGAGGCCGATGCGGGGCATCGTCGTTGAGCGGATGCTCTTCCGACGCTCGTCGAGTTGCCGCTGCTTCGCCTCGAACAGCGCCATCTCGGGGCGCTGCTCGGCCGATCCGATGAGCGGATCCGCTTCGGGAGCGGGCTTTTCGAGCCGGGTATCCGCATCGAGGGGGCGTCCGACGAATGCCGAGAGCATCGTCAGGTAGGCTTCCCGACTGGCCTCGAGCTGGGTGCGGGCCTGCTTGGCTCCGAGCTGCTCGACGAGGACGATATCCAGATCGGCCTGGTTGGCCACGCCGTTCTCCACGTAGCTCGAAAGACGGCGTAGGGTTACCTCCAGGTCATTGAGAAATAGTTCGTTGATCCGCAGTTGTTCGTCGAGAAGCAGAAGTCCGAAGTAGAGGTTGTCGACCCGTTCGCGCAGGGCGTAGATATCCACCTCGTACTGGGCCCGGTCGACCTCGGCCTGCGCCTCGATCGTCTTGCGGGCGGCACGGGTCGCCCCGCCGTCCCAGATTGTCTGGCTCACTTCGGCGGCGATCTGGTACTGGTCTTTCGAGAGGGTGGGGATGTCGATGCCGGGCAGCGAAAGGGGAATGGTCGTCACGTCGGTCTGGTAGGAGGCCTTGCCCGAGATCGAGATCTGGGGGAGATAGCTGCTCGAGGCGTGCTGCAGGTCGTATTGTTCGCTTTGGGCGATCAGACCGTACTGGCGGACGAGCGGATAGTTTTCGCGGGCCAGTTCGTGGCATGCGTCGAGCGTAAGCGGCTGGCTGGCCGAGAAAAGGGGCCAGAGAAGAACCCACAGGAGAATGGATGTTTTTTTCATGGTCTCAGGCTGGATAGAATGGTTTGTATGATCTCCTGCTTGCGGTGGTCGAGCAGTGCCTCCGTCTGCTGGTCCGTCAGTCCGCAGATCTGCATGAACAGCGGTTTGACGACGAACAGAAAGGCATTGAGCGAGAGGATGTTTATCAGCAGGTCGATGAATTCGATCTTTCGGATGCGCCCTGCGGCGATCTCCCGTTGCAGATCCTCCTCCAGCGAGGCGAACAGTTGTGAGGGAAGTTCCCCCAGTTCCCGTTTCAGCTCTTCGAGCCGCAGAGGATCGCGGGTGAACTCCGTGATCAGGAAGAGGGTCATGTGGGAGTTTTGGCGGATGATGTCGAAATGGCAGCCGATGACACGGGCGAGTTTCGTTTTGAAATCACCCTCACCGGCATTGACCGACAGAAATTCGTTGAAGAAGCCTTTGACCTTGCCGCCCAGAACCTTGGTGAAAAGATTCTCCTTGGTGCGGAAGTAGTAGTGCACGAGTGCCTGGTTGCACCCGGCCAGTCGGGCGATCTCGGTGGTCGAGGTGGCGGCGAATCCCTTTTCAAAGAAGAGCTTCTCCGCCTCGGTGAGAATTCTCTCCTCCATGTTGGGCTCTTCGGAGCGGTTGGTCTCTTTCATGGCGATCGGCGATGTTATTAATATGTGTGTTTAATAGATCTATTAACACCTGCAAATTAAAAGATTATTTTCGTAACGGCCAAATCTTTACCCGTTTTTTTTCGGGGCCGTGTGGGGCCGGATGGAAAAAAGAGAGCGCCGGACGAGAAGGAAGTCGTCCGGCGCTGCTGTTTCGGCGCTGGCTGTTGTCCCGGAAGCGGGTCAGCGGATGAAGTTGGTGGGGTGCCACGGCTCCTGCTCGGGAATGGGCGCCGTGCCAGACTTCAGATTGCGCAGCATCCAGACCATGTTGCGGGCCAGAACGCGCATTGTCTGCAACCCCTCCTCGTCCCGGGCGGCTTCGCCCGGTGCGGCACCGTGTACGCTGTTCCAGTACTGCGAGGAGACGATCGGCATGTTGTTGATCGTGAAATATTTGTTCAATCGGTCGAACGTGGCGCTCGCTCCGCCGCGCCGGCAGACGGCCACCGAGGCTCCGGGCTTGTAGGCCAGCTGGTCCGAGCAGGTGTAGAAGAGTCGGTCGAGCAGGGCGCAGAGCGAACCGTTCGGGCCGGCGTAGTAGACCGGTGACCCGACGATCAGAGCGTCCACCTCGGGCAGCTTCTCGCGGATGCGGTTGTAGAGTTCGTCCTGAAAGACGCATCGACCCAGTTCCCGACATTTGCCGCAGGCGATGCACCCCTGCACCGCTTTGGTTCCGATTGAGACGATTTCGGCTTCTACACCGTTCTCTTTCAGGGTTCCGGCCACTTCGGAGAGGGCCAGGTAGGTATTCCCGTTCGATTTGGGACTTCCGTTGATCAGTAAGACTTTCATGGTGATAGATTGAATTTTCAACCTCTAAGTTACAAATTAATTCGAACCGTGGATTGGAACCGGGGAAAATACGAAAAAAGAGGAAGGTCATTTGATCTTCCTCTTTTGGCGCCCAAGACAGGGTGATGGATGAGAAGGACTATGGCGGCATCCGATGTGATCCAGGACAGCTTGTCCCGGTGCAGATGCTGGCGCGAGGCGGTTCTGTCAGTTCGGGTATCGCAGGGTCGGGACAGGCAGTCACGACAAGCCTTGCGCCAGGTTCATCCGGCGGTTTCGGGGGTCGCTTCCCAGCGGGAAGGGCTTGAAACCAAATGAACTTTGCCGTCTACTTCAGCTCCCGTGTTCTGCTACAATAAGATGTTGAACAGATAGCCGGAGACAACGGCTGTCAGGAAAATGACCAATACGATCATGGCCACAAGTTGTTTTTTGAAGATGCTTGCCAACATGGTCATTTCGGGGATGGCCATTCCGGCCCCTCCGATAATCAGCGAGATGACCGCTCCGATGCTCATCCCTTTTCCCATCAGCGCCAGCCCGATCGGAATGGCCGTTTCGGCCCGGATGTAGAGGGGAATACCCAGTATGGCGGCAACCGGGATGGCAAACGGATTGTCCGGACCGGCTATCTTCATGACAAAATCCTGAGGCATGTATCCATAAATGCCCGCCCCTAATGCAACACCGACAAGCAGGTATCCCATGATGGGCCGCAGGCTTCCCCATGCTCCGGAAAAGGCCACTTTCAGTTTTCTTTTGAACGGCAGCGAGCGTTTGTCAACGACCTCATGGCTGCCGGCACAGCAGGGTGCGGGTTTCAGACGGACATTTTTCACATACTTCTGAGCCCCGATCTTTTCAAGCAGGAATCCGAACAGGATGGAACACAAAAATGCGATAGCAAAGTAGGCGATCATTGCTTTTATCCCGACCATGGCTCCCAGCATTCCGAGAATAATCGGATTGAGCAGGGGCGATGCAATCAAAAAAGACATGGTTGAGCCGAACGGAACCCCTGCGTTCAGGAATCCAACGGTCATGGGAATTGTCGAGCAGGCGCAAAACGGAGTCAAAGCCCCGAATCCTGCGGCGACGATATTTCCGAAAACTCCTGCGCCCGAAAGTTTTTTGCGGATCTTCTCTTCCGGGACATACATCAGGATGAATTCCAGCAGTGCGCTGATAAACAGGAATAGTGCGATCAATTCGATGGTTATCAGCACAAAATACCGAAGTGTTTCGATGAGCGTGTTCATGTCGTTTGTCCGTGAACGAATGATCGGTGTAAAGAGATCACTCGCATAGTTGGGTGAAAATGGATTTTGTCGATTCTTCGGCCGAGATAAAGCCGTTGTGTCTGTAGCATTCCTGTCCGCTTTGATCCAGTATGACCTGTGTGGGAATGGTCGCTATGCCGTAATAATCCGCCAGATTCTGATTCTCCTTTCGGGCTACGTCTACGAAAACCACCTTCACACGATTCGGAAGCTGTGTGCGGATGGTTTCCATGACACGCTCCATTTGTCGGCAGGCACTGCATCCCGTCGAGCCGAACTCCAGGAAGGTGTACGAAAAGCTCAAACCGTTATGGCGATAGTCATAGGATTCCGCAATCATCTCGGCCGTCATCTCCCTTTCGCTTCGGGGCATTCGCGCCGCCTTGTTCGACGACAGATATTCCAGCATGCTGCTTCTGCATGCGATCAACAGAAAAAAGAACAGTGTAATGCCGCCTATGCCGGCGTAAATTCCATATTTCTTCATCTTCAACGCTTTGAAACACATGGGTGTGTCGGGCTGTTTCTCAAGAGGGGGCGTGACCGGCTTCTCGACCGTTGCGCCTGCCTTCGGGCCCCGTGGACACTCCGGTTTATGCCTGCACGGCGGAGTGGCCACGGGGATGGACCGTCTACAATGCGGGAAGTTCATACCCCCTTGGACCTCCGACCTGCATTGCGAATGTTACGGGACAACTTCTTTCTCCTCCTCCTCGGCCAGCCCTTTTGCCTCAGGTTTGATTCTTATCGAGGTCTGTGAAACTCCACATGGCAATCCGTCCTGAACGGGGAGCTCTCTCATGACGGATCAGAAGAGATTGCCGAACACGAATCCCGAGAGTGTGGCCATGACGATGACGAGCGCCACGTAGACCACCGTCTTTTTCGTCCCCAGCACGCCGCGGATGACCAGCATGTTGGGCAGCGAGAGCGACGGTCCGGCCAGCAGCAGTGCCAGGGCCGGCCCCTTGCCCATGCCCGAGGCCAGCAGCCCCTGGATGATGGGCACCTCGGTCAGCGTGGCAAAGTACATGAAGGCGCCGGTGAAGCTGGCGAAGAAATTCGACAGCAGCGAGTTGCCTCCGACAGCCCATTCGATCCACCGGTTCGGGATGATGCCCGCAATGGCCGTCTGGTCATGGGTGGAGCCGAGCAGGAACCCCGCCGTGATGACGCCCACGGCCAGCAGCGGCAGGATCTGTTTGGCAAAACCCCACGTCGAGAGTGCCCATTCGCGGTTTTCCGCATCGCGCTTGTCAAAAAGAAGGATCAGTGCGAGGGAGGCGATGGCTACGACCATCGGTACAAGCGGTACGAGTTTCGCATCGTGGATGAACAGATTGGCCAGAATGACCGAGACGACGGTTACCGCAGCGCCCAGCGCCACCCACCGCAGGCGGAGCCGCAGGATCTTCACCAGCGACCAGCATAGTACGAGTGACAGGCCGCCGGTGATGTACCATTTCCAGGCAAAGATGGCGGACCACATGCCGCGGTCCGAGGCGGCCGGAGCGCCCCAGTTGGCGAATACGAGGATCAGCACCAGCGTGAAGAAGTGGAACGAGGTCTGCCACATCGGCCGCTTCTCGGGGGGCGGAACGATGTTCATCTGCTCCTCGCGCTTGGCCCGCTCCTCGCGGCGGAAGATCAGCGACATCAGCAGTCCGATGACCACCGAGAAGAGGATGGCGCCGACCGTCCGGGCGATGCCCAGCTCGATGCCCAGAATCCGGGCCGTGAGGATGATCGAAAGGATGCTGATCGCCGGGCCCGAATAGAGGAAGGCGATTGCCGGCCCCAATCCTGCGCCACGCTTGTAGATGCTCGTGAAGAGCGGCAGGATCGTGCAGGAGCAGACGGCGAGGATGCCGCCGGAGATGGCTGCCACGCTGTACGAAAGCCACTTTTTGGCATTCGCCCCGAAATATTTGAGGACGGAGCCCTGGCTGACGAAGACGGCGATCACGCCGGCGATGAAGAAGGCCGGCAGCAGGCACAGGATGACATGCTCGCGGGCATACCACTTCGCCAGGTCGAGCGTTGCATCGATGGCCGTCATGAAGCGCTCGTTGCCGAGCGGCAGGAAAAAGACGGCCGTAAAAACAAGGATGATCCATGCAAGGATCTTCAACTCCCGTTTGGTTTCCATCGCAGTGTCCCTTAAATGCCCAACAGCTGTTTGATCTCGCTCTCCGAGGGGACATGCCCCTTGATCTTCACCTCTCCGTCCACGACGACCGCCGGGGTGCTCATGACGTTGTAGTTCATAATCTCGGTGATCTCCTCGACTTTGGTGAGTTTCACATTGAGGTTGTTTTCATTGATTACCCTGATGAGGGCTTGGTAGGTTGCCTTGCATTTTGCGCACCCCGGCCCCAGGATCTTGATCTCCCGGACCGCCGTGCGGGGTATATCGAGCTTGACATGACTGAAACTGTCGGCGGCCGGTTTTTCGACCTCTTCCACGACCATGTTGTTGCCGCATGAACACGAGCAGGGTTTCGGTGAGAAGAGCGATGCCCAGAATCCTTTTTTCTTTTCGTTCTTTGTTTTCATATTCTTTGTCCTTTTAAAAATACATAACCACGCAATAATAGATGCCGATAACGACAAACACCCCTCCAACGATCCAGTTCAGCCACTTCTGTACGATCTGCATCTTGCCGTAGAACTGACCGATGTGGCGGGCGCTGAATGCCAGGATCCAGGCGACGACCAGCACCGGCAGCGCCGTGGCCACGGCGAACAGGACGGGCCAAAGATATCCGGCGGTTGTTGTTGCCGACATCGGGATAAGCATTCCGAAGTAGAAAACGCCGCTTGTGGGGCAGAAGGCCAGTGCAAAGAGGACCCCCAGCAGCAGGGCTCCCCAACCGCCCCGGCGGGCCAGCCGCTCGCCGTTGCCGCTGAATCCGAAGGAGGGCAGCTTCAACCGGTTGCCGAGCAGCATGAATGCTCCGATTATGAGTAGTAGAGGTCCCAGGACCAGTTCGCCCCATTTGCCGATGGCTTTCTGAATGCCGAACATGCTCGATCCCTCTTTCAGGATCAGGATCAGCACGATGCCCAACAGCGTATAGGAAAGTGTGCGCCCCAGCGTGTAGAGCAGGCCGTTGCGGAAGATCCGGCGGCGGTTTTCGATCTCCTTGCTGATGAAACCGATGGCGGCGATGTTTGTCGCCAGCGGACAGGGCGACAGGGCTGTTAGCAGCTCCAGCAGAAAAGCTGTCAGCGGGGGTGTCGTACTGCTGTCCAGCAACGATTGTAACCACTCCATCTCCCTCTATTTTTGCAGTTCGCGAATCCGGGCCGCCAAACCGGCCTTGAATGTGTCGGGAGCCGTACGGGCATTGGCGAAGGCAAACTCGGTCAGATTTTCCGAGCTCTCCTTCCCCTCTTTCCACCGACAAACAAGGAGCGACGACCATGTTACCTGGTATTTGTCGGCAAGAGCTTCGTTCTCCGATTGCGAGATGTCGATTACCCGGAAGATGAGCGATCCGTTTTTCAATTCGTCGGCAAATTGCCCTTCGAGGGTCTCTTTCGTCTGCTGCTCAATGGCCATGCAGGTCGCACAGCGTTGCTTGCCGTGGAAATACAGTACCTCGATACGGTCTTTCGTGTTGTCCCGGTCATTGCTTTCCTGCCTTTTCGAGTTGCCGCTTCCGCAGGCAAACAGACTCAGACACAGAGTCATCAGTAAAATAGCTTTTTTCATGGTTTTGTTTGACTTATTGTGTTTCACGCAGTTTCTCCGTCAGTTCGTCAAAATAGATGGCTGAATCCAGCATCCCGTTTGATACCTTGCTTCGGAACACCTCCCGGCCGGCCGGATCGAATGCAACCCATTGAGGGGGTATGATAATCTGACAGAACCTTGCCAACTCCTTGTTCTTGTCCATGATCACGGGCCAATCCCAGCCTTCTGTCCGGACGATCGGTTGAACCCGGGAGGCTGTGCGTTGATCGTCGACGGAAACCAGGACAATGTGAATCGGGATGTCGTCCTGATCATGATTTTGCCACACATCATACAGTTCTTCAAGCATTGTGATATTGTTCGGGCAGCAGGTTTTCCAGAATACGAATAGGGTTGCCCCTTCCTGCGGGGCATAATCCGACAGATTCCTCGTTCTGCCGTTCATCTCCCTGACAGTCAGTTGGGGCCAATGGTTCTGAGCGCTGGCCGTAAGGGTGATCAGCAGTGCGGCAATTAAAATGGGTATCCTCTTCATAAATACCATATTTGTATTTCGTAAAACAACGAACATTGATTCGATAAAAAAAACGTTTTTACTGGGTTCACGTCGGATTTATTCGCAGTACGACTCTTTTTTGCAGATGGGATGCCCCCAAAATGCAGCGAACAGACGAGAGGCGATCGCCCAATTCTCCTGATTGATGCAATACCGAACCTTGGGTGTTTCGATCTCGCCCTGGATCAGCCCGGCCTCCTTCAACTCCTTCAGATGCTGGGATACGGTAGCCTTCGAGATAGGCAGTACCTCGTGGATGTCGCCAAAGAAACAACACTCTTGTCGGGCCAGAAAGTCGAGAATCGCAATTCGCGCAGGATGTCCCATTGCTCTGGCAAAACGTGCAAGGCGCTCTTGGTCAGCTGTATATGCTTTCTCTCTCATGTCTTTTTATCATTCGTTGTTCGTAAAACTACGAACATGTTCGAAAAAAAGCAAGAAAAAAGTGATTTTTCTGCGGATGATTTGCGGCGGGGAAGTTCCCAGCGAATTCTCCTTGCGTGTTGGACGACCGTCAATCTTTCGTTTTTCTCTCGATTGCGGACACGGTGGGGATGAGAAAAAAAGAAAACCGCGTCAGATGTTTGTCTAACGCGGCTCATGGTGCCCAGGACAAGACTCGAACTTGCACGAACTAATGTTCACTACCCCCTCAAAGTAGCGTGTCTACCAATTTCACCACCTGGGCATTCCTCCCTTGACAGGGATTTTTAGGTGTGCAAATATAGCGACTATTTTGTTTTTAGCAAAATAATGGACGAAAAAATTGCCGGTACGAATTTCGTACCGGCAATTTTCATCTCGATGTGCGGAGCGGTCTATTTGGCAAAATCCATCTCCTCGAACAGATAGGAGGCATTTCCGATCCGGTCGATCACGAAGAGCACGTAGCGGATGTCGAGGGCGATGTTGCGGCAGAAGGCCGGGTCGAAGGCGATGTCGCTCATCGTGGAGAGCCACGTGCGGTCGAAGTTCACGCCGATCAGCTCGCCGCGTCCGTTCAGCACCGGCGAGCCGGAGTTGCCGCCCGTGGTGTGGTTGTCGGCCAGGAAGCAGACCGGTACGGTGATCCGGCCGTCGATCTCCACGCCCCAGCGTCCGTAGTCCTTCGTCGAGATGATCTCGCGCAGGCGCTGCGGAATGTTGTAGTCGTAGATCTCCGGGTTGTCCTTCTCGAGGATACCCTCGGCCGTCGTGTAGTATTTGTGGTAGATGCCGTCGGCATAGTGGTAGCCGCCGATCTTGCCGTAGGCCACGCGCAGGGTCAGGTTGGCATCGGGGTAGAAGGCCCGCTCGGTATCCCACTCACGCAGCCCCCTTACATAGGTGGTGTAGAGTTCGTTCAGACGGGCGCTGTTCAGGTTGCGCAGGTTGTTGGTGCCCAGCTGCTCGACCAGTTTGGCAACCGTCGCTTGGATGTCCGTCTGCAGGGAGTCGAGTTCGGCCACCTCCTTCTGCTCATCCTCGCGGTTGGTCAGCGAGAACATGTGCTCGGCATAGGCCTCGGGCGATCCGAAACGCTCGACCTCGGCGGCAAAGTGCGGTACCATGTACCCCTCGGGGCAGTTGTCGTAGTATTCGCGGTAGAGGGTGCGGAAGAGCTCCCGGTTGAGCGCCTGCACCTGCGGGAAGAGCTCGTCGCCCAGCTCCGAACGGAGGTAGATGTTGTTCAGCTGCGCGGTGCGGATCGTCTCGCTCATCAGCTCGAGGGTGAAGTAGATGTCGAAGATGCGGGCATACTCCGCCTTGAGCTCCTTCACCACGTCGCGGTATTCGGGTTTGTCGGCGGCCCAGCGCTCGAAGGCCTCCTCATACTCCCGCTTGCTCTGCACCGTGTTCAGACGCTCGAGTCCCAGCGCCTCGCCCTGCCACTTCTTCCAGGCGTTGGAGATGTTGGCATTGACGGCCGCGTAGCGGATGCGCATGGCCGGATCCTTGGCCTGGGCGGCGTTGATCAGGTCGAGCCGTTTGGTGCGGATGCGGATCTTCATCGGATCCGAGCGGTGAACGATGTAGTCCACCGCATCCGAGAGGATGTACTCCTGGGTCGATCCGGGGAATCCGTAGATCATCGTGAAATCGCCCTCCTGTATCCCTTTGGTCGAGATCTTGAAGTGTGCGGCCGAGCGGTAGGGGACGTTGTCGGGCGAGTAGGGGGCCGGACGGTTGTTCTTGTCGGCATAGATGCGGAACATCGAGAAGTCGCCCGTGTGGCGGGGCCAGCTCCAGTTGTCGGTGTCGCCGCCGAACTTGCCGATCGACGAGGGGGGCGTGCCGACCAGACGAACGTCGTCGAACTGCTCGTAGACGAACAGGAACTGCTGGTTGCCGTAGTACATCGGCTCGATCGAGGCCTTGTAGCGGCCGTTCTCGGTGGCCTCGGCGATGATCTGCTCGGGGGTCTCACCCGCAGCCAGACGCTCCGTTACGTCCTCCATCCGTTTGAGGAACTTCACGTTGAGGTTCTCGTTCGGGAGCTCCTCCTCGCGGGACATGGCCCAGAAGCCGTCGGTGAGGTAGTCGTGCTCGACCGACGAGAGCTGCTGGATCGCACCGTATCCGCAGTGGTGGTTGGTGATCAGAAGGCCGTCCCGGGAGATCAGCTCGGCCGTACAGCCGTCGTCGAAGAGCATCACGGCATCCTTCAGCGAGGCCTTGTTGATGCTGTAGATATCCTCGGCGGTCAGTCGGAAACCTTTGGCGCGCATGTCGTCGATGCGCGACGAGATCAGGCTGGGCAACCACATGCCTTCGTCGGCGAAGGCCGTGAGCGCGAGCAGCGCAAAACAGAGAGTCGAAATGATACGTTTCATGAATGTTTTATGAGATGAATT
This sequence comes from Rikenellaceae bacterium, assembly GCA_963926835.1. GTDB lineage: Bacteria > Bacteroidota > Bacteroidia > Bacteroidales > Rikenellaceae > Alistipes. The sequence continues at coordinate 19,682 of CAWUYY010000028.1, forward strand.
GGTTAAGTTCGGTGTAGACACGTTGGATGGGGAGTCCCATCACGTTGAAGAACGATCCGCGGATGCGTTCGATGGCGGCGTAGCCGATCCACTCCTGGATGCCGTAGCTGCCTGCCTTGTCCATCGGGTGATAGTTGTCGACATAGAAGACAATCTCTTCGTCGGTGAGCGGACACATCCAGACGTCGCTCCGTACCGAGAAGCTCCGGCGGCGTTTGTTCGTACGCAGCGTCACGCCCGAGATGACCGTATGGCGCCGTCCGGAGAGGGCGTGCAGCATTCGGATGGCATCCTCGCGATCCTTCGGTTTGCCGAGGATTCGCCCGTCGAGCAATACGACGGTGTCGGCCGTCAGCAGGATCTCCCCATCGGAGAGAGGACGCGGAAAGGCGCGGCTTTTCAGTTGCGAGAGGTAGCGCGGAACCTGGGTGACGGGCAGCGTCGGGGGATAGATCTCCTCGCACTCGTAACGGGGTGCCAGTTCGAACGGCAGGCCGCTCTCGGCAAGCAGTTCCCGACGTCGGGGGGACTGCGAGGCGAGGATCAGTCGGTAAGGTTTCAGTTTTTCGTGCAGCAGCATGGTTGTAATATCTTTACGCTTCTGTCTGATTGTCTGTATGGTTGGCTCTTTTTGCGAGCTCTTTCATCGCTTTCCGATAGAGTTGCTTGACTTTGCCCGGACGGATGTCGCGGGCGAAGATTCGCTGCAGGAAGCTGTCGAATGACTCTCCCTCCTGCATCTCGGGAAGGCGAAGGTAGATGATTGGGGCCAGAACGAGCGATCCGTCGCAGTAGGAGAGGAACTCCTCGTAGACCTGACGGTCGTCGATGCGCCCCAGACGGCGGGAGACGAAACGCTCGGCCGCCACGACGAAGGCTTCGTTTCCCCCTTCGCCGAAGGAGCGGGCACGCGTTTCATGTTCCCGGTAGAATGGGTCGTCTTCATAGAGCTTTTCTAGGAGGCCGAATACGAGTTCCTGTGAGAGCGGCAGCCGATGGAGGTTCTCATGGATGTAGACTTGCATGAAGTCGATGCGGTAGCGTTTTGCAATCGCAGGATCGAGCAGGATCGGGGTGCAGCAGAAGGTCTCATCGAGCAGTGAAAAGGCGTTGTCGATATTGATGATGTAGATCTGCGACCCACCCTCTCCCAGCGGGTGGCCGCCGGCTAGGTGGATGATCTCCCGGTGGACGGCCCGGATCAGTTCCGGGTCGATTCGGTACATCTCGATCCGGCGGTTCAGTTCGGGGAGAATCCGCTCCTGCCAATATTGTTCATATCCTGCATCCAGCAGTTGCTGCAGACAATAGGTGAGATCGTCGCGTATACTGTCGATCTGGTTGATCCACGCACCCTGAACCGATTGGGGGAGGGCGTTGGGGTCGAACGTTGCGAAGAAGTCGACGACTTCGGCCGGGTTGTCCTTGCTGCGGTTGCTCAGGCTGTAAAGGTTGCAGAGTTTCGAGGGGCGGACCTTTTCGTCGATATGGCGGGCGCGACTGACAAAGAGCGAGTCTTTGCCCAGCGTTTCAGCAAAGAACGGCTCTACGACAAGTGTGTCCGTCTGCGGGAAAACGGCCAGCAGATCGAACGAAACCGACGTGTTGAAGAGGTCGGAGAACTCTGCTTCGTTCGGTTTTTGAGCCCATGCAAGCAGCGGCAGGACAGTCAGCAGCAGGGCGGTCAGTCGTCTCTTTTTCATCGTGTGCAGGTGTTATCGAATATCGAAATCGAGCAGGGTGCGTCCTTCGAGCGTGGCGCGCAGGTTGTCGCCCGGATGGACGGGGCCGACTCCGACCGGGGTTCCCGTGTAGAGCAGGTCGCCGATCTTCAGGGTGATGTATTGCGACAGGTAGCTGATCAGACGGTCGACGCCGAAGAGCATTTGCGAGGTGTCGCCCTGCTGGCGCAGCTGGCCGTTGATAGTCAGTTCGAAGTGCAGTCGCTGCACGTCGCCCCCCAGCTCGGCGAGCGGGATGAACTCGGGCGAAAGGGCGGCCGAGTGGTCGAACCCCTTGGCACGCTCCCAGGGGAGCCCCTTGGCGATCGCCTCGCGCTGCAGGTCGCGGGCCGTGAAGTCGATGCCCAGCCCCACCTCGTCGTAATAGCGGTGGGCGAAGCGCTCTTCGATACATTTGCCGACCCGGTTGATCCGAACGACCAGCTCGCACTCGTAGTGCAGGTCGTGGGAGAACGACGGGATGTAGAAGGGGTCGTTGTTGCGCAGCAGGGCCGTATCCGGCTTCAGGAAGAAGATCGGCTCCTCGGGAATCGTCCCGCCGTCGTGCAGCTCTTTGACGTGGTCGGCGTAGTTGCGACCGATACAGATGATTTTCATCGCAATGGGGTTTTATCGCTTCTTTTTCAACAGTTCGACCATGCGGAGGGCAAATCGGGTGCTTGCCCCGGGGCCTCCGATGATGGCCCGCAGGCGGGCGAACTCTTCGAGCATCCGGGTGCGTTTCTCGCCGCCCGGAAGGATGGCGCGCAGCTCCTCTTCGGCCCGCGTAATATCCAGGTCCGACTGGATAATTTCGGCGACCGATTCGCATCCCAGGTTAAGGTTTACCAGCGAGACGTAGGGAACCTTCAGCACATAGGGTTGCAGCTTGACCTGGAACCAGAGGGTGCGGTAGACAACCACCTCGGGAACATTCAGCAGTGCCGTTTCGAGGGTCGCTGTTCCGGAGGTTACCACGGCCGCCTCGGCCGCAGCGAGGGTTTCGTAGGTTTGGTCGCAGACGTAGCGGATGCCGCTGTCGCCGATCTGCTGCTCGTAGAGCGAGCGGTCGAGCCACGAAACACCCGTTACGACGAACTGCCGTTCGGGGAAGCGGCGGGCCAGACGGGCCATCAACGGCAGGTTAGCCTTGATCTCGCCCCGGCGGCTGCCGGCCAGCAGCGCCACGATCGGGCGCTGGTCCAGTCCGTGGCGGCGGCGGAACTCTTCGGGCGAGGGGAGCGAAGGGCGCCGCGCCTCGATGGCATCCACCAGCGGGTTCCCCTCGAAGATGGGTTGAATACCGTGCTTGGGGAAGTACTCCCGCTCGAAGGGGAAGATGATGAAGAGCTCATCGACGTAGCGCTGGATCGACTTGACCCTCCACTCGCGCCATGCCCATACTTTCGGGGCGATATAGTAGAAGACCCGGATGCCGTGCTCCTTGGCGAAGCGGGCCATCTTCATGTTGAAGCCCGGATAGTCGATCAGAATCAGCACGTCGGGGGCGAAGTGCAGCAGATCCTGCTGGCATTCGAGCAGTTGGCGCTTGATCGTCCGCAGGTTCCGGACCACCTCGACGATACCGAAAAACGAGGTCTCCTTGTAGTCTTTGGCCAGATTCTCCCGGCCTCCGGCCTCGGCCATCTTCTCGCCGCCCCAGAAGCGGAACTGCGCCTCGGGGTCTGCCCCCTTCAGGCCATGGATCAGGTTTGAACCGTGCAGGTCTCCCGACGGTTCGCCGGCTATCAGGTAATATTTCATGTTTTTATTGCTTATTCTTCTTTGGGTAACAGGTCGGGACGGAGTCGTTTGGTGCGTTCCCACGATTGCTCCTCCTGCCACTTCTCGATCTGGGCGAAGTTGCCCGACAGCAGTACGTCGGGTACGCGCCAGCCGTTGAACTCCGCGGGACGGGTGTAGACCGGCGGAGCCAGCAGGTTGTCCTGGAAACAGTCGGTCAGGGCCGAGGCCTCGTCGCCGATCGCCCCGGGAATGATCCGCACCACCGAGTCGGCGATGATACAGGCGGCCAGTTCGCCTCCGGTCAGGACGTAGTCGCCGATCGAGATCTCGCGCGTGATCAGGTGCTCGCGGATGCGGTAGTCGATCCCCTTGTAGTGGCCGCAGAGGATGATGATATTTTCGAGCGTCGAGAGGCGGTTGGCCTCATGCTGGTCGTAGCGGATGCCGTCGGGCGAGGTGTAGATCACCTCGTCGTAGTCGCGCTCGGCCTTCAGCGCCTCGATGCAGCGGAAGATTGGCTCGGGCTTCATCACCATGCCGGCCTCGCCGCCGAAGGGGTAGTCGTCCGTGGTGCGGCGCTTGTCGAAGGTATAGTCCCGCAGGTTGTGGATGTGGATCTCGACCAGCCCCTTCTCCTGCGCACGCTTGAGGATCGACTCGTTCAGCGGCGAGGTGAGCAGTTCGGGGACAACGGTCAGAATATCTATTCTCATGGTCTGGTTATGATAGTCGGAAGATGATATCCTTGTCTGTATCGGGCGCAAGGGGCTGCTCCGCTCCATCCACGAGCGTATAGCCCCGGTAGCCCAGCTCCGTGAAGAGGGCGATGATCCGGGGGCGGTTCTCACCGCCGGTTTCGATCAGCACCGTCGGTCGGAAGCGCTCCAGCAGCGGGCGCATCTCCCGCATGATGTGCAGTTCGTACCCCTC
>CAWUYY010000029.1:0-3931 GCA_963926835.1 Rikenellaceae bacterium
CTGGTGCCCGACATGGCACTGACGGCAGCCGAGTACTTCGCCGTGGACAAGGGCGAGAAGGTGCTGGTGCTGCTGACGGACATGACCCTTTACGCCGATGCCCTGGCCATCGTCTCGAACCGTATGGACCAGATCCCCTCGAAGGACTCGATGCCCGGTTCGCTCTATTCGGACCTGGCCAAGATCTACGAGAAGGCGGTGCAGCTTCCTAACGGCGGTTCGATCACCATCATCGCCGTGACGACCCTGTCGGGCGGCGACATCACCCACGCCATCCCGGATAACACGGGTTACATCACCGAGGGTCAGTTGTTCCTGCGCAACGACTCGGATACGGGTAAGGTTATCGTTGACCCGTTCCGTTCGCTGTCGCGTCTGAAACAGCTGGTGATCGGTAAGAAGACCCGCGAGGACCACCCGCAGGTGATGAACGCCTGCGTACGTCTGTATGCCGATGCGGCCAATGCGAAGACCAAGCTGGAGAACGGATTCGACCTGTCGGACTACGACGAGCGTGCCCTCAAGTTTGCCTACGACTATTCGGAGAAGCTACTGGCGATCGACGTCAACATCGAGATCACCCAGATGCTTGACATTGCGTGGGGACTCTTCGCCAAGTACTTCACCCGTGAGGAGGTGGCCATCAAGGAGGAGCTGATCAAGAAGTACTGGCCTCAGGATAAATAGGAGACGCCGGGCAGGGCGCCGGCCTTCGGCCCGTCTGCGGACGGGGCTGCGAAGGGTGCGGGGCCCGGTTCGGATAAATCGGAACGATAATGGCAATCAAGTTTCAATATAACAAAACCTCGCTGGGCGAACTCGGGAAGCAGCTGAAAATGCGGCAGAAGGCCCTCCCTACCATCAAGAGTAAGGAGTCGGCCCTGCGTTCCGAGGTGAAGAAGGCGAAGGACTCCGCACAGGATTTCCATCGGCAGTACGACGCGCTCATGGCGCAGTACGACTACATGGTCTCCTTGTGGGGAGAGTTTGATGAGGACCTGTTGCGTATCGCCGATGTCGAACTTGCGACTCAGAAGATTGCGGGTGTGCGCACGCCGGTGCTGCACGACATTCGCTTCGAGCAGAAGGAGTACGATCTCTTCTCGACGCCCGTCTGGTTTGCCGACGGGGTCGATATTCTCAAACGCTTGGCGCGTCTGGGAATCGAATACGAAGTGTATAACCGCAAGATGGAGTTGCTCGATTTCGCGCGACGCAAAACCACTCAGAAGGTAAACCTCTACGAGAAGGTACAGATTCCCGGATATGAGGATGCCATACGCAAGATCAAACGCTTCATGGAGGATGAGGAGAACCTCTCGAAATCCGCCCAGAAGATCGTGAAAAACAAACAACAGCAAGCCGGGGAGGGCGCCATGTTATGATTGCGAAGATGTCGAAATACGACCTGGTCCTCTACGCAGGGCAGTGTCATGATTTTATCGAGCGGCTGCGCGGGCTGGGTCTGGTGGATATAACGACGACCGGTTGGGAGCCGACGGACGAGGATCGTCAGCTGCTGCTCTCGATCGAGAACCATACCAAGGCGGTCCAGGCGCTTCGCGCGTTCCGCGACGGCGATCGCTTCACCTCCTCCGTTACTCCGTTCGCTACGGGCGAGGAGGCCTTCGAACACTACACGGCGGCTCAGCAGCAGGCAACCGCGCTGCAGAACGAGATCGCCCGGTTGCAGAAGACGGCCGACGAGCTGCGTCCGTGGGGCGAATTCTCGGTCGATACGCTGCGCAAACTGGCTGAGAAGGGAATCGTGCTGCGCTACTTCTTCACCAACCGTTCGGTCTACGAACGGGAGATCGAGGGGTGGTCGGAGCGCTATACGATCGAGCTGATCAGCGAGGGCGAGGCCAACAATTACTTCGTGGTGGTGGCCCGTCCCGACGAGGAGATCGTGCTCGATGCCCAGGAGGTAAAGGCTCCGACGATGGATTACCGTCAGGCGGAGGAGCAGATCGCCCGGGCCCGGGCCCGGCTCTCGGAGCTGGACAAGGAGTTCTCGCGGGCGGCCCTCTCGCTGGATGCCATCCAGCGGCACGGTGCGGAGTTGTCGCGCCGTCTGGAGGAGATCCGGGTGAACAGCACGGCTCAATCCGAGGCGGACGGTACGCTGATCATCCTGGAGGGTTGGGCCGAGGCGGCCGAATCCGAGAAGGTGGATGCCATGCTGAGCGAGTATCCCGACGTGCTCTACATCAAGAGCGACCCGACGCCGGAGGATGACACCCCGGTGAAACTTCGCAACAGACCGTTCGCGCATCTGTTCGAGGTGATCGGCGCCATGTATGCCATGCCCAAATACGGGACGATCGACCTGACGCGGTTCTTCGCCCCCTTCTACATGATCTTCTTCGGCTTCTGTCTGGCCGAGGGCGGTTACGGTCTGCTGATTTTGCTGGCCGGTCTGTTCGCAACGATCATGGGCAAACGGAAAGGGCAGACGGCCATGAAGGAGATCGGTGAGCTGACAATGCTCTGCGGCGGTTCGGGTATGGTCTTCGGTCTGCTGTCCGGATCGTTCTTCGGACTTCAGATGGCTCAGTGGGAGTGGCTCGGAAGCATCCGCAACCACCTGCTTACCCCGAATATCCTCTTCCCGCTCTCGATCGCGCTGGGAGCCATTCAGGTGGTCTTCGCCATGATGATCAACGCCTTTGTGACGGCCCGCAGTTTCGGATTCAAGTACTCGCTGGCGCAGATCGGCTGGATCATCGTGCTGATCGGATCGGCGGCGGCGTTCCTGCTGCCCGAGCAGATCGGATTCACGTTCAGTTCGATCCCCTATCTGATCGTTCTGTGCCTCGGTCTGGTGCTGATGCTCTTCTTCAACTCGCCGGGCAAGAATCCGCTGGTGAACTTCGGACTGGGTCTCTGGAATACCTACAACAATATCTCGGGACTGGTCGGCGACCTGCTCTCCTACATCCGATTGTTCGCCATCGGTCTGTCGGGCGGTATTCTGGCTATGGTCTTCAACCAGCTGGCCGTAGGTATGAGCCCCGATATTCCGGTTGTCAAGCAGCTCGTCATGCTGATCATCCTGCTGCTGGGTCACGGCATCAACCTGTTCATGTGCGTCCTCTCGTCGTTCGTGCACCCGTTGCGTCTGACCTTCGTGGAGTTCTACAAGAATGCTGGATTCGAGGCTTCGAACCGGATCTTCACCCCGCTTAAAAACGAAACAAACAAATAATAATCAATAATCAACAACTAAAACAATCGATTTTATGGAACCTATTATGTTGGGCTATCTCGGTGTAGCCTTGATGTTTACTCTGGCAGGTATTGGCAGTAGCTATGGTACGACCATCGCCGGCAAGGCCGCCGTCGGAGCGATGAAGAAGAACCCGAACGCCTTCGGTAACTATGTCGTTCTTTCGGGTCTTCCCGCTTCGCAGGGTCTGTACGGTTTCGCCTGCGTCTTCCTGGTAATGAACTACCTGACCGACACGATCTCGGTGATGCAGGGTGCTGCCATCTTCGCGCTGGGTCTGCTGGTAGGCGCCGTGAACCTGATCTCTTCGATTCGTCAGGGCCAGCTCTGCGCAAACGGTATCGCTGCCGTTGGTAACGGTCACAACGTGGGTACCAAGACCCTGATTCTGGCCGCCTTCCCGGAGCTTTACGGTATTCTGACGGTGGCTATTACCTTCCTGGTAGTAGGTCTGTTGTAGCAGACTCTCCTTTGCGGAGTCAAAAAAGAGAGCCGGATCCCATCGAGGATCCGGCTCTCTTTTTTTGTCATGCGGTTTTACCGTTTCGATTTCTTCTTCTTCTTTTTGGACTTTCCGTCACGGTCGTCCTTCTTCTTTTTGCGGGATTTCTTCTCCTCCCTTAATTCCGCAACACTATTACAAATATAACTTTTTAAGTACCTGAGCAACAAAAAGTTGCTCAGGATTTTGCCATGTCAGAT
>CAWUYY010000030.1:0-7744 GCA_963926835.1 Rikenellaceae bacterium
TCGATCTCCTCCGGGACGGAGTTCATCTCCAGACGCAGCCGCGATGCAGCCTCATCCACCAGGTCGATCGCCTTGTCGGGCAGGAAACGCGACGTAATGTAACGCTGCGACAGCTCGACAGCCGCTACGATCGCCTCATCCTTGATACGAACCTTGTGGTGACGCTCGTAACGCTCCTTCAAACCACGCAGGATCGAGATGGCATCCTCGGTCGTCGGCTCATCGACCATCACCTTCTGGAATCGACGCTCGAGCGCCTTGTCCTGTTCGAAGTACTTCTGGTACTCGTCGAGGGTCGTGGCACCGATCGTCCGCAGATCGCCACGGGCAAGAGCCGGTTTGAGGATGTTGGCTGCATCCATTGCACCGCTCGACTTGCCGGCGCCGACCAACGTGTGGATCTCATCGATGAAGAGCAGGATCTCGCCATCACTAGCAATCACCTCCTGGACGACCGCCTTCAGACGCTCCTCAAACTCGCCCTGGTACTTTGCACCGGCGATCAGCGCACCCATATCGAGCGAATAGATCACCTTCGAACGCAGGTTCTCGGGTACATCGCCATCCACGATACGGTGGGCGATACCCTCGGCAATCGCCGTCTTACCGACACCGGCCTCACCGACCAGAATCGGGTTGTTCTTGGTTCGACGCGAAAGGATCTGCAGCACACGCCGGATCTCCTCGTCACGTCCGATCACCGGGTCGAGCTTGCCGCTGCGGGCCATCTCGTTCAGGTTGATGGCATACTTGCCCAGAGCGTTGAACTCCTGGGAAGCGGTCTGCGAGTCGACCGTCGAACCCTTACGGAAGGTACGGATCGCCTCCAGCAGCTCCTTCTCGGTAGCACCGGCCCCCTTCAGCAGATCGGCGGCCCGTCCGCGCTCGGCGATCAAACCCAGCAACAGGTGCTCGATCGAAGCATACTTGTCGTTGAAATTCTTCGTGAAGTCTACGGCCCGCTGGATCACTTTGGTCGTATCCTGCGAGAAGAACTGATCGCTCGCCCCCGAAACCTTCGGCAGGGAGGCAATGGCACGATCCACCTCGCTGCGCAGTCCGCGTACATTGACGCCGACACGCCCGAGCAGGAAGGTACAGAGCGAATCATCCTCCCGAATCAACACACCAAGCAGGTGCACCGGTTCGATGGCCTGACTTCCAGTCTCTTTGGCTAGAGTGGCTGCCGACTGCAACGCCTCTTGCGCCTTAATCGTTAAAGTGTTGATGTTCATGTTTTATCTATTTTAGTTATCTATTTTCGATTTTGATACCGCGAGAGCTACAAAATATTTGCCAACTTGTGCCGTCCGGCCAGAATGTCCGGAATATTTCATTCGGTCGGCACCGATATGTCATTTTGGCGGGGCAAATCACCCCTCATTACCCGGGCAAATGCCGCCACCCCCTCTCCAGAACCACCCAGGAGGCTGTTTCGCCCCCCCGCGATCTTACCAGGAACGCCCGAGATCACTCTTTTTATTATATAAGTATAAGGAATTATTTATCTGCCGTTCCGGCTCTCCGGCAGACTGTCCGCACCGAGGCCCGTCTCGAAAAAAACAGACTGCCTCGGAACTTTACACACCTCTTTCGTTATCTTTGTAAATAATTTTCTTCTGCAAATATCCAAACCTATGAAAAACTGGATTATATGCGCAGCCACATTGTTATTCTCGGTCCTTACTTTCGTATGCTACGGAAGCGAGTCCGTCAAATCACACTCGGCGAAGAAGGCACGGACCACACTGAGACTTCCCGAGGCCCCCGACAGCGCACAATGCTCCGCTGCGATACAGGTGGCCCGAATATGGGGTTTTGCCAAATATCATCACCCGGCTTTTTCAAGAGCATCACTGGATGCCGATACCGAATATTTCACTCTTCTGGACCATATCCTTAATGCGCAGGACTCGGCACGCAACGAAATTTTCGCGGATTGGATTACCACATTGGGACCTTTTTCCATACGTCCCGACCACAATGAGAGGCTCGAAGTCTTTAACAATTTCGAATGGATTTCCGATACGCTGCTTCTTGGAAAACCTTTAAGCCGCATGCTGTCCGAGCTGCATCATGCGGATCCTGGCAAGAACCGTTATGTCAGACAGACTCCTGTAAACGTCACATACATCGAGCCGGAATATACGGATATCCCCGAAGATGACATTGCATACAAACTGCTTGGCGTGGCTAAATTCTGGAATGCTGTCGACAGCTATTCGCCTAACCGCAATTTGACGGACCGTCCATGGGACGAGGTGCTTTCCGACTATACGACCATGGCATTCGACCCTTCGGTCGACTTCATGGAGCTCTACTCTCGCATGGTATCCGAACTGTGTGACTCACATGTCAATTCGTGGTTTATTCCGCTGTCCGGCGGACGTTTCGTCCCCGTCGTATGCCGCTTTGCCGGGGAGCGCCTGTTCGTTACAGACACTTGTACGCTTGTATCCAACGATCTCCGCATCGGCGACGAAATTCTTCTCATCGACGGTGTGAGCCCTGTCGACCGTCTGAAGAAACTCAGCCCCTATATACCTCACTCCAACCGTGCTTCACTCATGCGCGACGGCTCCTATGCATCACTGCTGACGGCACAAAACGAGGCACAGGTCAAGTATCGGAGCAATGGAGAGACTCGCACGTCAATCCTGCCTACGGTTGACGGAGAAGACTTTGTAGGGCGCATATACACAAACCTGTATATACCTGAAAAACCTACATTCGAAGAGGTGGCCGATAGCATAGTATGCATCCGCATCGGCACACTCACGTGCGCCGATGAAGACAGGCTTGAAAAAGTCTTGCAACAATATGACAAACTGATTGTCGACATGCGGGCATATCCTGCCGACTACGATGTAATTCACAAACTGCTTCCGAAATATCTCTTTTCCGAAACCCGTGAGGCTATTGCCGTACTGTTGCCTCAGGCCGACATTCCAGGGACCATGGTGCGCAGAGTTGAGACGACGGCACGGACGTCCGATCCCGATCGACTTTTCAGAGGACAGGTCGTGCTGCTGGTCGACGCCTGTTCACAGTCGATGTCCGAATACTTCACCATGTGCCTGCAAACAATCCCGGGCATAGTGACTGTTGGCAGCTAAACAGCCGGTGCCGACGGAAACGTAACGCGTATCCAGTTGCCGTATGCAGCATTCAACATCACCGGACTCGGCGCATACTATCCCGACGGACTGAATGCCCAGCGCCACGGCGTGAAGATTGACATGGTGGTCGAGCCAACAGCCGAGGGGTTGATGCAAGGCAGAGATGAACAGATGCAGGCGGCAATCGACTATCTGAAAGGAGTTCGCAACTGAAAAGTTCCCCAAGGGCAGCGAATAAAGAGGAGGGGTGCTGTGATTCCCTCCTCTTTCATAACAGAGCAATCCATACGGTAACGGCGTTCATGTACGGGTGATACCGGTGCCGACGGGAATCTATTTTCTTTTTTCTCCTGAGAATTGACCTGATACGGGCCTGAAACTTGGGTCTCTATACTATCTTGATCCTCCGGGAATGCGATATTCGGATCTGTTCCGACCCGTCCGCCGGAATTATCGCTCCGACGTACGGATAGCGGCTGCAACCAACAAGGACCTTCACCGGACCTCAGGGAGAGATGTATCCGGGAAGACCTCGATCCAATATTATCATACTCCCAACATACTGTCCGACGGATCGGTCGAAATGGAAGAATAACTGCCCCCGTTATCATGAATCAAAGGCGAAGACCGAGAACCTTCACCTTTTTGTTCGAAACGGCCAGACCCGGACGTCCGCCCCGTCCGGAAATTATGAGTGGGCAGAGCTCTGGATATTCGGATTTTGTTTGCTATATTTGCACAATCATGAGTGACTTTGTCGTAAGCGCACGCAAATACCGTCCCGCCACGTTCGCCTCGGTCGTCGGACAGCAACACATCACCTCGACCCTCAAGAATGCGATCGAGCGCGGGCAACTGGCCCACGCCTACCTCTTCTGCGGTCCCCGCGGAGTGGGCAAGACCACTTGCGCCCGCATCTTCGCCAAGGCGATCAACTGTATGAATCCCCACGGCGCAGAGGCCTGCAACGAGTGCGAATCGTGCCGCAGCTTCAACGAAGGACGCTCGCTCAACATCCACGAACTGGATGCCGCCTCGAACAACTCGGTGGAGGATATCCGCTCGCTGATCGATCAGGTGCGGATCATCCCGCAGGTGGGACGCTACTCGGTCTTCATCATCGACGAGGTGCACATGCTCTCCACGGCCGCCTTCAACGCCTTCCTCAAGACGCTCGAAGAGCCGCCCGCCCACGCCATCTTCATCCTGGCCACCACCGAAAAACACAAGATTCTCCCCACGATTCTCTCCCGCTGCCAGATCTACGATTTCAACCGCATCCGGGTCGAGGATGCCGTGGGCTATCTGAAATACATCGCCTTGCAGGAGGGGATCACCGCCGACGACGAATCGCTGAACCTGATCGCCCAGAAGGCCGACGGCGGTATGCGGGATGCCCTCTCGATGTTCGACAAGGCGGTCTCGTTCTGCGGATCGGATCTCCGCTACCAGGAGGTGGCCAAGACCCTGAACGTACTCGACTACGACACCTACTTCCGCATGACCGACACGCTGCTGGCGGGAAACTATGCCGAGGCGCTGATCGCCTTCGACCAGGTACTCGCACGCGGCTTCTCGGGCCAGACCTTCATGGCCGGACTGAACCGCCACCTGCGCGACCTGCTCGTGGCCGGCAACGACCAGACGATCCGGCTGCTCGAATTCACCGGCACACTCACGGAGCGATACCGGACGCAGGCGGCCGCCTGCTCTCCGGAATTTCTTTTCGGCGCCATATCCCTGCTCACGGAGCTGGACAGCAAGATCAGACAATCGTCCAACGGACGACTGCTGGTGGAACTGGGACTGATGAAGATAGCCGGTCTCGGTCAAAAAAAAAATAGTGCAGACCCGACCGTAAGCTATCCGCTCCCGCCGCTGACAGCCACACCCGCCACAGCACCCGCTGCCGCGGCAACGGCTCAACCGGCCGCCCGTCCGACTGCAACGGCCCCGCAGCAGGCTCCCGCCGCTCCGGCCCACACAACGACCGAGCGGACGACTGCACCGAGCGCCGAACCCACTGCACAACCCGCTGCCGTTCCGCCGCAGCCCGTCGCAAAACCCGCTGCAGGCACCACGAGCACCCCGGCATCTAATCCCGCCTCCGGCTCTCAGCCGCAGGGCGTCACCCATGCAGCGGCAACAGCCCCGCGTCCGCGTCCCCGATCGGGTCCTCTGGCCTCCGGAATTTCGATTTCGGAGCTCATGAGCGACTCCTCGCCCCGGGAAGAGACAGCCCAGACGAAAGCCGCTACGGCGGCTGAGCCGGTCTTCGATCCAGCAAGCGCCGAGAAACTCGAGCAGGGCCGCGCCAAGATTCTCTCACTGATCCAGCAACACCGTCCACGCTTTGTCGCGGCCTTCGAGCAGATGAGCATCGAAGGGCATACGATCCGAATCGCCGTCGCTTCCAACGTCTTACAGGAGGAGATCCTGCGCAACAAGACCGAACTGCTGCGCCAGGTGGCCGAGACGGTCGGCATTCACGGCATGCTGGAGCTCGAAGTGACGGTCAACGAACAGATCAAGGCCTCCCGGCCGATCAAGCTCGAAGACCGCGTCAAATACATGACCGAAAAAAATCCTCTGCTGACCGAGCTGCGCCGCGCACTCGATCTGGAGGTTGAATAAACGAGAAAAACATAAAAAAGATAGACAAACGATGGCACGTAAGAATTTTGTCGAAGAACTCCAATGGCGCGGCATGATCCACACGATCATGCCCGGCACCGAAGAACAACTGCAGAAAGAGATGACCACCGCCTACGTGGGAATCGATCCGACGGCCGATTCGCTGCACATCGGCCACCTGGTGAGCGTTATGATCCTCAAACACTTCCAGATGTGCGGCCACCGTCCGATCGCCCTGATCGGCGGAGCGACGGGCATGATCGGCGACCCGAGCGGCAAATCGCAGGAGCGCAACCTGCTCGACGAGCAGACGCTGCGCCACAACCAGGAGGCGATCAAACGCCAGCTCTCCAAGCTGCTCGACTTCGAGTCGGATGCCCCCAACGCCGCGCTGCTGGTCAACAACTACGACTGGATGAAGGACTTCTCCTTCCTGGACTTCATCCGCGACATCGGCAAGATGATCACGGTGAACTACATGATGGCCAAGGATTCGGTCAAGAAGCGCTTCAACGGTGAGGGCGAGGGCATGTCCTTCACCGAGTTCACCTACCAGCTGGTTCAGGGCTACGACTTCCTGCACCTGTTCGAGACGCTCAACTGCAAGATCCAGCTCGGCGGCGCCGACCAGTGGGGCAACATCACCACCGGCACCGAGCTGATCCGCCGCAAACTGGGTCAGGAGGCCTACGCCATGACCTGTCCGCTCATCACCAAGGCCGACGGCACGAAATTCGGCAAGACCGAGAGCGGCAACGTATGGCTCGATCCGCGCTACACCTCGCCCTACAAGTTCTACCAGTTCTGGCTCAACACCAGCGACGAGGATGCCAAGCGCTATATCAAGATCTTCACGCTGCTCGACCGCGAGACGATCGAACAGCTGATCGCCGAGCACGAAACGGCTCCCCACCTGCGCGTACTGCAGAAGGCACTGGCCCGCGAGGTGACCGTGATGATCCACTCGCGCGAGGAGTACGAGAAGGCGGTCGAGGCATCGAACATCCTCTTCGGCGGAGCCACCTCCGAGGCGCTCCACCGCCTCGACGAGCAGACACTCCTGCAGGTCTTCGAGGGGGTTCCCCAATACAAGATCGCCCGCACGGAGCTGGAGGCACTTCCCTTCATCGAACTCTGCGCCGCCAAGACCGAAATCTTCCCCTCGAAGGGTGAATGCCGCAAGATGGTGCAGGGCGGAGGCGTATCGCTCAACAAGGAGAAGATTGCCGACCCGATGCAGCTCCTGCACGAGAGCGACCTGATCGCCGGCAAATACCTGCTCGTCCAAAAGGGCAAGAAGAACTACTACCTGGTTATCGCCGAATAAACACGCACACGCCATGGAATACCGCATCAATCTGGAAAACATGGAGTTCCGGGCCTACCACGGCTGCTACGACCTCGAACAGAAGGTGGGCAACCGCTTCCGGGTGGATCTGGAGATCACGACCGAGCTGGGCGAGGTAGCCCGCGAAGATTGCGTCGAGAAAGCGGTCAACTACCTGCTCGTCTACCAGACGGTCGAGGCGCAGATGCGCATCACGCAGCGGACAATCGAGCGCGTTGCCACGAACATCATCGAGGCGCTCTACGCCCGCTTCCCGCAGATTCGCCACATACGCTGCAACGTATCGAAACTGGCTCCCCCGCTCGGAGGCAAGATCCAGCGGGTCAGCGTCACCCTGGAGCAATAACAGACACACGCTCCATCCAACCACAGAGACCCCGAAGAGTCGATCCCGAAAAGAGTCGCTCTTCGGGGTTTCTCTGTTTTGTCCGGATGCAGCCCTCGAATTCCACCCTTTTTCGCACACTCTGGTAGGAAAAGTCCCCTGGCTTTGTAAATCTGGACAAAATGACTATTTTTATTGCGATAACCTCTACAATCAATTTATTAAAAACACTTTACGCATGAAAAAACTTGCTCTCACACTCACCCTGCTGGCACTTATGGTTGCCGGCATCGGATGTGACGACTCCCCCACCGAGGA
>CAWUYY010000031.1:0-33841 GCA_963926835.1 Rikenellaceae bacterium
CAGGTCACCGCACTTTTCGTTTCGCGTTACCCGGCTATTGCAGGCAGGCTTCGGCGTCCGCCTCGGAGATCAGGTTGTTTAGCAGGGCGTAGACGGTCAGACCGGCAATGGTCTTGATTCCCGTCTTGCGGGCAATGTTTTTGCGATGCGAAATCACCGTGTGGATCGAGATACAGTAGAGATCGGCAATCTCCTTGTTCGTCTTGCCCCGGGCCACGGCCACCAGGATCTCCCGTTCGCGCTCCGATAGCTCGTACCCCTCCGGCTGCGGCGATCCGGCCCCCCGTTCGGCAGCATGGCGGAGTTTGTGGTGGATTCGGGAGGGTGAATCGTAAATATTGAGGACCTCGTCGAACTCTCCCAGCAGCTCCTCATCTACCGCGGCGTGGCACAAAGCCACGAGAACTACCTCCTGCAATACGGGAAAAGCGTGCCGGATCGGCATGCGGCGCATCGGGGGAAAGATCGACGGGTCGATCATCACTATATCGGGGCTCATGGAGGCGATCCGGTCGATCGCAGCTGCAGGATCCCCCGCAAACTCGGCATCGAGAAGTCGGAAGTCGGGAAAGTCCGCCAACAGGCTCCGCACTCCGGCGGCAAGAAGGGCCGAAGGTTCCAGCACCAATACCTTATATATACGCTTACTTTCCATCCTTTTCGAGTTTTTCGACCAACGGGATCAATACGTGATTTTCGAGCAGCGTGTGTTTCAACAGATCCTCCTCGAAACGGAAGATCTCGAACAGCACGTCGATCCGCAGGGCGTCGGCTCCGTTTCCGGGCAGGTACTTGATAATGATATTCTTCAGGTCGTGCAGCTTGCCCTCGATGTCGCTGTGGTTATCCTCGAAACAGAGGATGCTGTACCCCTCCTTCGGCGTTCGCTCCAGCAGCGAACGCACGTACGGGAAGACGGTCTGCTCCTCGTACTCGAAATGGTTGTCCACCTCACGCCGGTAGTCCGCAAAGAAGCTGCTCAGGATCTTGCGGCTGGTCCCCTCGCAGGAGTCGATCATCGCCTGCATCTTCGCATCCAGACGCGGCAGCGTCTGTTGCAGGTAGTAGAGGTGCGAGGCGTGCAGGTAGCTCAAAATATCGGGCAGATCCGCCGTGGTCAGCTGCTCGCACGAAAGATCCGGAGTCGACGACGAGTAGACCCGGCAGATGTGCAGAAAGAGATCGACCGACAAATGGTGGCGCCGGCACATCTCCGCCACGCTGATCTCCCCGAATCCCAACGGAATGCCCAGACGGGATAAGATGGCCAGCAGTTCGTAGTTCGACTCGATCAGATCGGCCAGTTTCATGCCGGCCGAGAAGAGGAGGGACGCCCCCTCCCGCTCATCGTATGTAAGGTCCGTCTTCTTCATAATACGTTATTAAACAGGGTGGGCGGATTCGCTCCGTCCCAGGCAAAAATAGTGAAAGGCGAGCGCAGAGGCAACCGGGAACAACGTTTCCGAGTTTGGCTTTGCCGAGCCGCATCCTATCTTCTACAAAAATAGTGAAAGGCGGGAGGCAAACGCAAATCCGTCCCAAAATTTTCCAGCCGCCCGTCCGTATGTCCGCAAGTGCAGGGCCGTCCCTTCTTCGCGGCCTGTGCAAATATAGAAAAAATAGAGGCGGCCGGGAATCCCCATTTCGGGGGATATTCCGGCCGCAAATCGTAACGATTGGGGAGAGCCTCCCCCATGCCCCGTCCCCGATGTCAGATCGACGAAGTATCCGTCACGGCATCTTCAACCGGCACTTGTACAGCAGACCCTGTATCTTCCGAAGAGACGGAGGCGGGCTCGGGCTGAGTTTCGGACTGAAGTTCGGATTGGGGTTGCTCTGCCCCCTCCCCGGCGGAGGATTCCTCCGCAGCATCAGCCTGCAACTCACTCAAAAGTTCCTGCGGGTCGACAATCTTCAGATCATGCTCATCGAACCACTGAGAGAAGGCCAACAGCTTTTGCGGGTTCTCCTTATACCAGGCCTGGAACTCGTCCCAATTTCCTTCCCGCAAGATCCAATAATTATATGTCTCCAGATGGCCGGCCTGCTCGACCTCCCGGACAAAGGAGAAAAATGAGGAGAGATCGGGATAGTCATAAGTTTCCAGACTCTTCTGAATATCGGCCATATTCTTCCAGCAGAACGAGAAGAATCTCGTGCGGATCCGATTGAGCGAGGCCAAATCAACCTGCGTTTCCGATTCGACCGCGGCTATAACCCCCCTGTCGTAGAGCATCTCAAAGGGGAACGTCGGGGCCGTCGGATTGTCCAACACAAGTGCCATGACGGCTATATAAAATACATCATCACAGAATTGTCCTGCCAAGGGACCACCCTCCTGCTCAATCAGATGTTTCTTATAGGAATCGAACAACAGGCGGCTCATCTCCGCATTCCGCGTACCGTCCGGCTCCAGAATCATAAAAATCTCGGCATATACCATCCCCATAACCGGAGACTTCGAAACAGAATAAAACTGTGCAGCCCGATAATAGTTCGACGCAAAGAGCGGATCAACCTTTATCCCTTCTACATAACTCTCCAGAGCCTTACTATACTGCCCCTGCAGACCCAACACCGTTCCCCGTTCCAGATACAGCGGTCCGGCATCCGGGAACCGCTCCAAACCCGCCTCGTAGGTTTTAAGCGCCTTGTTGGAGTTTCCCTGCATGTCGTAGGCATTTCCCAGCAGCTGATAAAGCAACGCATTGCAATCCGGATGCTTGGTCAAGGGTTTCAACAGTTTGATGGCCTTTGCATAATTCTGTTTCACATAATAGGCATAGCCCATCTCGTACTGACAGGCATAATTGTCGGGATCCAGCTCCAGGGCATCCTCAAGCAGCCGGATCGCCTCGTCCGGCTCGCCGTTGTCCATCAAGCCGACAGCCTCGGCCGTCAAGGTAACAATAGTCTGATCATCAGGCAACTGAGCCGATGCGTTTTGTATCGCCGGCAAGCTGCACAGCAGGCATGCAAGAAGGCAAAGTGTCGCTTTTTTCATGATTTCGAAGAGTTTATCGAGTGTTTGTTGGTAATTTGGACTTGAAATTAATACAAATAATCCGAAAAAAGACAGGAGCAGTTCCGATTTTTCACGCACCGACGGCAAAAAACACTCTTCCCGGTCACCGCTCCCGGCCAAAGCAGAACCTGCCGACGAATACGATCCCGACGGATCGTACTGTCCGGGAAACAGCAAGGCGGGCAGCGCGTCTCATCCGAGAACGTGCCGTCCGCCTTCATCTTACTGACGGTCCCGTTTTACCCGCGCTTGCGGGCAATGACGGAGTCGATACAGGCCCGGATCTTCGGTGCCGGATCCTCCCACGTAGCCGGTTTGATCACCTTGCCATCCTTGGGGTTATAGTGGGGCTTGCCGTCGGGCCAGAGTTTGGCCATGTTAGCCTGCTGCACGATCTCGAACAGTTCGTCCGCCTCGAGCCCCATCTCGACCAGCGTTCCCAGCGCAAAGTACATCAGATCGATCATCGCATCCGCCTGGTCGTAGATGTTGTCGGCCACCAGAAACTCGGCCACCTCCTCGTTCATCCACTTGCCCCGGCTGAGCGCACGCTTCGAATCGAGCATGCGCGGGGTATCCGGCGCAGGATGGCCGAACTTGAGATGAAATTCACGAACGTCGTTCCACTCCTTCTTCATAGTTGCAATCTTTATATTATTCGTATTCAACAGATTCAAAAAACGGGACGAGTTTCGTCCCCGGAGGTACAAAGATACCAAAAAACGGATACGCAAGGCCCGAGTCCCGTTTGTTTTTCCTATCTTTGCATGCAAACAAATGAAAAAAGGCACGCCCAGGGGAGACGGTCGCTCCGGCTCATCCGGCTGCCACGTTTCACAACCGGCCATGCAGATCAACAAAGCCCAATTCATTTGCAGCTCCGAAAAACTTTCGCAGCTGCCCGACGATTCGCTCAGGGAGTTCGCCTTCATCGGACGCAGCAACGTGGGCAAATCCTCGCTCATCAACATGCTGACCGGACAGAACGGTCTGGCAAAGGTCTCAAGTACCCCCGGCAAGACCCGGCTGATCAACCACTTCCGCATCAACGACGGCTGGTATCTGGTCGACCTGCCCGGCTACGGATACGCCCGCACCTCGAAGAGCCAGCGCAACGAGTTCGCCAAGATCATCATGGACTACGTCCAGAAGTGCGAACGGATGCACTTTCTGTTCGTGCTGGTCGATTCACGGCACGAACCCCAGAAGATCGACCTGCGATTCATGGAGATGCTCGGGCAGGAGGGCATTCCCTTCGGGATTGTCTTCACAAAAACCGACAAACTCTCGGCCGCCCAGCTCAAACGGAACGTGGAAAACTACAAGCAAGTTCTCTCCGAACAGTGGGAGGAGCTGCCCCCGATCTTCTTCTCGTCGAGCGAAAAACGGCGCGGCCGGGAGGAAATTCTGGACTTCATCGAAAAATGTTTGACAGAATGTTAAAAAAAGAGCGTCGGAATGCCATATAATTTCCGCGGCTTATCGTATCTTTGTACTATCTAAAACCACTATCTCATACTATGCCTATCCATAAGATCAAATTCTTCACCGGCCGGGGATCCAGATACCTTGCCGAGAAGATCGTCGCAAGCTACGGCACCGAATTGGGTGATTCGGAGGTCCTGCAATTCAGCGACGGCGAATTCCAGCCCTGTTTCAACGAGTCGATCCGCGGCTGCACCGTTTTCATCATCCAGTCGACCTTCCCGCCGATAGATAACCTGATGGAGCTGCTGCTCATGATCGATGCCGCCCGCCGTGCATCTGCCTACAAGGTAATTGCCGTCATCCCCTACTTCGGCTGGGCCCGTCAGGACCGCAAGGACCGTCCCCGTGTGCCAATCGGCGCCAAACTGGTGGCCAACATGCTCGTGGCAGCCGGCGTGGACCGCGTCATCACCATGGACATGCACGCCGATCAGATTCAGGGCTTCTTCGACGTCCCCGTCGACGGACTCTATGCCAGCGGCATCTTCGTCCCCTACATCAAGAGTTTAGGCATCGAAAACCTGTCGATCGCAGCCCCCGACATGGGTGGTGCAAAGCGGGCAAACACCTACGCAAAACACCTCAGCGCCCCGATCATCATCTCGCACAAGGAGCGCGCAAAGGCCAACGTCGTGGGTAAGATGACCGCAATCGGCGAGGTGAAGGACCGCAACATCATCATCGTGGACGACATGATCGATACGGCCGGCACGATCTGCATGGCAGCCAACATGCTCATGGAGAAGGGTGCCAAGAGCGTACGCGCCGCCATCACCCACCCGCTTCTCTCGGGACAGGCCTACGAGCGTATCAACGAGAGCGCCCTGCAGGAGGTGATCTGCACCGACACCATTCCGCTCAACCCCGAGAAGGATCTGCACAAGTTCAAGGTAATGACCGTCGCCGACATCTTTGCCGACGTCATCGAACGAATTCACAACTACCGCGAGATCTCTTCCATCTTCTACAAGTAGAAGAGGCTCCCGTCATACACACAAGTCTCGCCGCAGAGGTTTCTGCGGCGAGACTCTTTTTTTGTTGGGGTATTGAAAATCTTCCGGTGCGGCAACAAAAAAACCGCCGGGGTTCTCTCCCGGCGGCCGTAAGTGGCCCAAAAGTTCCGTTATTCCCAGACCGTCCAGTTGGGAGTAACCGGTTCAGCGCGCGTAAACGCCTGCGTCGAAGAGAAGGAGGTTCCGGCCGGAATCGTCTCAAAGGCAAGATTCAGCAGCATCGGGGGATAATAGCTGCCCGTATAGCCGGACGACGGATCGTACTCGGCGAAAAGAAGTCCACCGACCGAGTAGTTCACATTGTACCCGGCAAATACGATTCGATCACCCGAGAGAGTTCCCAGGTAAGAGCCGGAAATAACCAACATTCCCTCGGAGTAGAGCGCCAAATGCACCTCCCGCGATCCGTCTACCATGACCAGCGTGCCTGCATCCAGACAGATGCCGCCATTGACGAAGCGGGCGGGAACGGATACCTCAGGTTCCATCGCCATCAGGCCGGTGATGAGGAACGTCTTGCCATTCACATCGGGCGAGACAGTAACCTTGAACGGAGCGCCCGCAGCCTCGGAGCCGAGGTCGGAGTAGCTGACCATCCAGTCGCCGAGCAGCTGGTTGAAGTTCGGGTCATCGACCGGAATATAGGCCGTAGTGCGGAACGGAAGCGCGCACAACGGACCGTAGTTGCCATCCTCGCCGAACGCTACGGCTGCGATGTAGTAGTCGGTCTCAGGCATGAGGTTCTGAGCCGTATAGAGCGACTCGGTCTTAATCTCGACATCGAGCGAAGCGATCTCGTCGGACATGTTCAGCCCATGCTCCTGGTAGTAGTCGTAGGTATACTTGGTGACAATCAACGCCTTGTAGCTGACTGCACCGTCGGTCAGCGTCATGTTGAACGAAGCCTGGATATCTTCAATAGAAGCCTCGGTGATCGTGACGGCCGCATTATTCGAGATATGCTCCTTGGTCGTGAATTCATAACTCTTCATCTGGGAGAAGCGCCCCTCGCCATTCTCACTCAGTACAAAAAGTATATAGTCTCTCTTCGGGAACAGTCCAGTCAATTCCTTAGCGGCCGAACCACCTCCATCGGAGACCTCTACCTGATACTCAGGGCTAAGTGCCGTTGTATAGAGCATCTGCTCCCATACGGGACCCGCATCGCCGAAGTCGGTCTTCTGCCAAAGGGTTGCATAGATGGTCTGACTCCCGCCCGTAGCAGTAAACTCCGCCAGCGCCGAGTTCTCGCCGATACTCTCTTCGGGAATATTGACAGTCACCTCGAGTGCCGGATCATAGGGCATCTCCATCGTATAGGTGATGTGCGAAAGCGGATACTCATTTCCCTCCGCATCACGTCCCATCGTATAGAAATGGTAGGTCGTTCCGGGATAATTCTCGTAGGAGAATCGAATATCTTCGAAGTACACGCCTCCTTCGTTGTAGACCATATCCCGCTCCGTTGAATTGGGATGCTCCTCCAGCCATGCCTTGACAGCCTCGTCGGTTGCAAACATATAGGAGAAGCGTTCGCACTCCGCACTCTTCTGCGTGTAGACCTCAACATAGTGCCAGTTGCTCTTCTCCTGGTCGATAAAGATCTCGGCGATCGGTTCCCGAAGATCCTCCTCGCCATCGACAAGCCCCATCACCGGGACAATCTGGTTGCGCTCAACCACAATCGGATCGCTGGACACGCTGTAAACCGAGGTTCCGTCGGTATTGGTAATATTGATTCCCAGCCCCTCATAGGTACCGGGAGGAACCACAACGTAGAAGCGTTTGGCCGTCGTGGCATCGAGCTCCTCGTTAATCCCGGTCAGAGTCACCTGTCTCGCACCCAAACCGTCGTAGATAAAGGAGAATTCCAACGTCTCGGGATCGACCAAGAAGTTTCCGCTGATCTCAAAGTTCGCAGCAACCTGAATGCTCTCCACTGTCTTGATTCCGGTTACGTGCAGCTCCAGGATACCCGACAGGTTGCGGAACGACAAACCGCCCGCGAGGTCGTCCGTCACGGCGGCCATCGGGTTTACGAACGGGGCGAAACCATCCTTAACGTAGGGCTGCTCGGCAGGCAGTGTCAGCGAGAACTCACCCCGGTCGCTGTTCTGGCCGTAGAGGGCCAGGAACGAACTGCCCTCGGGCTGATAGCCATTGAAGGTAGCCGATGTCGTACCGGCACCGCTTACCAGCGAGAAGACCTCGGGGGCAGAGGTCTCCGGAGAGAGTGCATAAACGGCGAAGTTGTCCGACTCGGACCAGAGCACCTCGTCGTTGCCACCCAGCGTCGTACGCCCCTCGGCTAAGGCTGAGGTGCGGCGCTCGGTCGTGGCCTTGATCTCGATCTTTTCCCGAACGGGATCGGGGTCGTCATCCACCCCGTCCGACTTGGTACAGGATGGAAGCAGGAACGCAGCCGTCAAAAAAGCGACGGAAGCGAAACTGAGTAAATTTTTTCTTTTCATGGGTTAATGAATGATGGTTAAATGGTTAATGGGTTAAAACAGCATGGGTCAGGTGCTATTTTGATGTAATATACTCATTTTTTTCATATGAGCCAAACAAAACGGAGACAAGTTGTTGCGATTCGGTGCAATATGGCCTCAGAGCCCGCTCTCGACGGGCTCCTGGCAAGCGGAGGACACGCCACCTCGTCCACCCAAAAACAGTGCGGGGAATCTGCCCGTAACAAGGCAAACTCCCCGCCGATTGCAAAACAGCTCTCTGCACGCTCAAACGGTCGCGCGCAGAGGGGTGTCAAGGTTTACTTGAGCGGAGAATCGGGTTCCCGCGACATGACCAGGTAGAACATCCGGTCGAGGAATCCGGGGGCAAATTTCTTGAAGAAGTGCGTCGCACGCCCCTCGGCCTCCATCAGGCAGAGGCGTTTGCGGTGCGCGATGCCGCGAATGACAATGCGGGCCACCTGCTGGGGAGTCATCATCTTCGCCTCGTTGCGCGGGGTCTCGCCCTGAGCCGATCCGTCGGCCGTGAGGGCCGAGAAACGGACGTTGGAGGCCGTAAAACCGGGGCAGGCGACCATCACGTGCAGCCCCTTCTTCAGGTTCTCGATCCGGATGGTCTCGAGGAATCCCGTCATGGCATATTTCGAGGCCGAATAGCCCGTACGACCCGGCAGTCCATGCAGTCCGGCCACCGACGAGATGCCGACCAGCGAGCCGTGCGAGGCCTGCAGGTAAGGCAGGGCATATTTGGTGCAGTAGACCGTACCCCAGAAGTTCACGTCCATCAGCCGGTGCAGCACCGAGAGATCGACATCGTCGAACAGCGCCCGCATCGACAGGCCGGCGTTGCAGATCAGCACGTCGATACCGCCATACTCCGCAACGGCCGTATCGATCAGATTGCGGCACTCCTCGGGTTTGGTCACGTCGACCACGCAGTACACGGCCTCGCCCCCCTTCGAGCGAATATCGCCCACGATCAGCTGCAGTTTGTCCGGCGTACGCGCCCCGAGCACCACCCGGGCTCCCTGTGCCGCACATTCGCGGGCCAGCGCCTCGCCGATTCCCGACGACGCCCCGGTCACCACGACCACCTTTCCTTTCAAATGACTCTTCATATATTTCAATCGTTTATATTTATCTCCAACGTATCGTAAGCCAGATGCACCCCGGCCGGCAGTTCGGTCGAAGTCTCGGCATGCAGTCCCATGTCGTGCGACATGTGTGTCAGGTAGGCCTCGCGCGGCGCAACGCGGCGAATCAGTGCCAACGCCTCGTCGAGGCAGAAGTGCGAATCGTGCGGCTCCCGTCGCAGTGCATTCACCACCAGCACCTCAACCCCCTGCAGTTTTGCCTCCTGATCCGGGTCGATCGTCTTGAAATCGGTCAGATAGGCCAGCTTCCCGAATCGATAGCCCGTCACCATGAAGCGGGGCGAATGGTGGCCCGATACGGGAATGATCCGTTTGCCCTTCACGTAGAAGGGTTCGTTCGGATCGATCTCCCGCAGGTCGATCTCCGGGACACCCCGGTATTTGTCCACCTGAAAGGCATAGTCGAAATCCTTGCGAACCGCCCACAGAGTCTGCCGCGTTCCGTAGATATCGACACGGTGAATCGTCGGATAATCGACGAAATTAAAGGCCCGCACGTCGTCCAGACCGCCGATGTGGTCCTTGTGTTCGTGCGTCAGCAGGATGGCATCGATATTCCGCACCCCCGTGCGCAGCATCTGGTAGCGAAAATCGGGGCCTGCATCGATCACGATGCGGACATCGTCCCACTCGAGCATGGCCGCCGTGCGCAGCCGGTTATCGCGCGAATCCTTCGAGGTGCACACCTTGCAGCGGCATCCGATCACCGGGACCCCCTGCGAGGTTCCCGTTCCCAAAAACGTCAGTTTCATCATCTCTTTCGACCAATCGACGCGCACCGATCCGGTACTGATCCCCGTCCGAAGGCTCCGAGTGTTCGGATCCCAAGAAGCGCGTCATCCTCACAAAAATAGAAAAAATATTGCGGTTTGATTCCACCTCCCATCGATTGCCGGCCTACGAACCGTCTCAAGAGAGGTCTGACACCGCCATCCGGAACTTTTCCGCAACAGTGGCACGGCGATTAGCTTCTGCGTCCGACAAGAAAGGCGGCACCCAACCATTGGGAGTGCCGCCTTTTCCTTCACGAAACGGAGAGCGACCTTATGCGTTGTTCGTTACCGCCTCGAGTTTCTTCATGATCGAGAAGATGAACAGGGCCGACAGCAGGCAGAGTGCGATGAGGATACCCCAGAGAACCCACAGCGGCAGACCGCCCCACAACATACCGATCACGGCAACCAGGTAGTTACCTACGGCCGTTGCGGCGAACCACAGACCCATCATCATACCTTTATACTTCGGAGGAGCCACCTTCGACACGAACGAGATACCCATCGGCGAGAGGAACAGTTCGGCGAAGGTCAGCACGAGGTAGGTGCTGATCAGCAGGTTCGGCGTCACACGATAGTCGGCCGTGGTCGAAGCCAGGTCGTTCGGAATAGGCAGACCGATCGAACCGAGCGCCATGATCAGGAAGCCGACCGCAGCGATCACCATACCGATACCGATCTTGCGCGGAGCCGAAGGCTCCTTGCCTCTCTTGGCCAGCAATCCGAATACAGCCATCGAAACCGGAGTCAGAGCCACCACAAAGAAGGGGTTGAACTGCTGGAACTTCTGCGGAAGAATTGCAATCGAAGCATCGCCCATCGACTCGTATTTCCACACCAGCAGACCGAGCGAAGCGACCGTCACCAACGTAGCGATCAGTTTGCTGCGGCCCTTCTCCGACTGGAAAATGGCGAACAGACCGTAGACGGCAATGATAACCAGCACCAGGTTAACCACGTCGAATCCGATGCGGGTCAGACCCGAAGCGCTGGTGGCCGTGTAGTCACGGGCGAAGAAGGTAAGCGTCAGACCGTTCTGGTGGAAGGCCATCCAGAAGAAGATAACCACGGCGAAGACCAGCAGCAGCGCAACCACGCGCGATTTGGTCTGTGCCGGGGTGAGCTCCACGGTTGCCTCGTGCTTCTGAGCATGCTCGGCGGCAACCTGTTTGGCCGTCACGTCGGCGTGCTTGAAGGTCTTGCGGCCGAATACGTAGATGAGCATCGATACGATCAGCGAAACACACGCAACGGCAAATCCCCAGTGGTACGAACCGGCCAGACAGTTGATATAGTCATTGGAGAACTGGGTCAGGTTGTCGACATACTGCGAACCCTGGGCTGCAGCCAGATCCGTAAACTTCGTCAGAGCATCGCCCGAAAGCGTTCCGTCGAGGTACTGGTGAGCCAATGCCGGAATATCGCCGTTGTAGGTGAAACCGGCCTTGCCCATGTACCACTCGGTGATCTTCTCGGCAGCCGTCGGAGCAAACAGGGCACCGATGTTGATAGCCATATAGAAGATCGAGAAGGCCGTATCACGTTTGGCCGAATATTTCGGATCGTCGTACAGATTGCCTACCATCACCTGCAAGTTACCCTTGAAGAGTCCCGTGCCGAGCGCAATGAGCACCAGAGCGCCCACCATGGCCGCGATACCGCTCGCATCGTTGCCCGTCGGGATGGCCAGGCACATGTAACCGATAAACATCACGATGATACCCGAAGTCACCATCTTGCCGTAACCGAACTTGTCGGCCAGGTAACCGCCCAGCACCGGGAGGAAGTAGACCAGGGCGAGGAAGCCGGCGAAGATGTTGGATGTCACCGTCGCCGTAAAGCCGAACTTCGCCTGCAGGAACAGCGTGAAGATCGCCAACATGGTATAGTAGCCGAAACGCTCGCCCGTATTGGCAAGTGCAAGGGCATACAAACCTTTAGGTTGTCCTTTGAACATAAAATTAGTAGAGTTTTTAGATAGATTTAATAATATAATTATGAGTTAATAATTCGTTTCGAAAAAACGGACCGGCTACAAATATAACAATATTTTTTGTTTTACGGACTTGAAACAGCCTCACGGAGCGGCTTTTCGCATAAAAAATTGCCGCTTCCCCAGAAAGGGAAACGGCAAACAGATCAATTTTATCACTATTTCGACTCCGCGACCCGTCGCACGATCCGATCGGCCGCCTGCTGCGCCCGGCAGCAGAGGTCGGCAACCTTCACTCCCCGGATCCGGCGCTCTTCGACCACGATCTCTCCGTCGACCACCACCGTATCCACGTCGGAGGCATTGGCACAGTAGATCAGATTGGCCACCAGATTGTGGACCGGCATCAGATGAGGCTTGCACAGATCGATGAGGATGAAGTCCGCCAGAGCCCCCTCGCGAATCACGCCGAGCTCACCGGCCATGCCGACGGCACGCGCCGCATCGACCGTTGCCATCTTCAGCACCTCATAGGCAGGCAGCACCACCGGATCCATTGTCGAGACCTTCTGCAGGAACGAGGCCGAGCGCATCTCGTCCCACATGTCCAGGTCGTTGTTCGAGCAGGTTCCGTCGGTGGCAATCGTGCAGAGCACCCCCTCGCGGCGCATGCGGGCAATGGGAGCAACCCCGCTCGAGATCTTCATGTTGCTCTGCGGGTTGTGGGCAACGGCCACCCTGCGCTCCTTCAGAATGCGGATATCCTCGTCCGTGACGTGGACGCAGTGCGCCCCGATCGTCCGGTCGTCCAGCACTCCAAGCGCGTCGAGATGGCGGGTCGGCGTGGTTCCGTAACGCTCCTGAATCTGTCGCACCTCGTCCCGGGTTTCGGCGATATGGATCGTATAGAGAAGTCCCAGGTCGCGGGCCAACTCCTTGCCCCGCTGCAGGGTCTCCGGCGTGCAGGAATAGGGGGCATGCGGCGCCACGACGGGGCGGATGCGGCTGCATTCGGAGGCGATTGCCATCAAGCGGTTCAGATCGTCGGTAAAGCTGTCCCAGTTGCCGTCCAGGTAGCAGGCCCCCAGCATGGCCCGGATTCCGAGCCGGCGCACGGCCTCCGCAATCCGGTGCTCGCTCCAGTACATGTCGACAAAGAGGGTCGTACCCCCCAACAGCATCTCGACGATGCCCAGTTCGGCTCCCACCTCGATCTCATCGGGGGTCTGTTTTGCCTCGAAGGGCCAGATGTAGTCGTGCAGCCAGCTCATCAGCGGAATATCATCGGCATAGCCGCGCTGAAGCGTCATGGCCACATGGCAATGGGTGTTGATCAGACCCGGCATGAGCAACTTGCCCGTGGCGTCGATCTCACGACGCTCGGGATGTGCCTGCCGGAAAGCCTCGATCCGATCGGGATCGGCACTGACCAGCGCCAGCCGATTGTCGACCACGCCGACCGCACCGACAAACTCGTCGGGCGTCCGCTCGCCGGTCATCGGCAATATCGTACAGTTCGTAAACAGCAGTGTCATAAATTCTTTCCTTCAATGGAGTTTCCGCAGACGGTGACCAGTTCACGCCCCGTAACCGAATTGGAGAAGATCTGGATCACCTTGCTGAAACTTCCGGGTTCATTCTTGTGCGGTTCGTAGACCACCCGCAGCGTGGCCGTCTCCCCGGGTGCCAGAGGGCGTTTGGAGTAGCTCACCTTCACGCAGGAGCAGGTCGTCTGGGTGCGGACAATGACCAGCGGAGCCGTTCCGTCGTTCGTATATTCGAACTCCCAGACCAGGTTGCCCCCCTTGCGGGGAACATCTCCGAAGTTGTGAAAAGCGCTCTCCAGCTTCAGGTGAGCGTCCTCATACTCCTGGGCCTCGACGCCCGTCCACAGCAGGCCGAAAAGAATCGACCATCCTATCGCACGTAAAATCTTCATCGTTACAACGCCCCCTCCCGACACCGCCCATCCCGGGCCGTCTGAGGCAGCGAATTATTTATTTTAAAGTAAATACGTATGTAATCGTTCCGCTCTGGGTCAGTGTCTCGCTCTGCGAGAAACGGGCCTTGTAGGCCGCTTCGATCGCCGCATCGACCAGCTGCTTGCTGTTCGTGGTCGAGCCCACGGCCCGATAGGCCGCATAGGTAACCCGTCCCGAGGCATCGACCGTCACGTCAACCACCACCTTGCCCGACTCGTTGCCCGGGTAGAGCGGCACGGGCAGACGGCCCACCACCGAGCGTCCCGACAGATCGTAGGCAATGCCCGAACTACCCTGTCCGGTCCCCTCGTGGCTTCCCTGCGGTGCACCCGACTCATGGCCTGCATTGCCGGCCTGCGAACCGGATCCCTCCGACGTGGAACTGCTCCCCTGGGTCCGCCCCGGGAAGAGCGCCCGCCGATTGACCTGTCGCGGCTGTTCGGCCGGCTGCGTCGTCTGACTCGGTCGTTTCGTCTCCCCCGAAGTCTCCTGGCGGCGAACCTTCTCGGTATGGTGACGCGACTCC
This sequence comes from Rikenellaceae bacterium, assembly GCA_963926835.1. Lineage (GTDB taxonomy): Bacteria > Bacteroidota > Bacteroidia > Bacteroidales > Rikenellaceae > Alistipes. The sequence continues at coordinate 14,366 of CAWUYY010000031.1, forward strand.
ACCACCTCAACATCCCCCCGTTCGGAGGTGACGTATTCGGGCTGCGGAGCGGGTTCGGCCTGTGCGGCGGCGCGCTGCGGCTGCGCCTGCACGTCGGTTGCCGCAAGATCCTGGGTCCCTGCACCGACATCATCCGTTCCGAAGTCGATCAGGATACCCTCGCCCGGACGAAGCCGGTCGAGTCCCAGATCAAACGAGACGAACAGCAGAGCCACGGCCACGACCACCGCGTAACATAAAACGGCCACGGCAGCCCAACGTCGGGAGTGGTTTTTATTTGGATCGTAATAGTACATTGTTCAATTTCAAAAAAGGAAGCGCCCCTCCGCGGCAGCGTCTCCCGCCTTTCACACACTATTCCGGCGATGTCGCCGCAATGAGCGTAAAGTTGTTCGCCCGGGCGATGCGCATCATGGCCACCACCTCGTCGAATGCCACGCTCTTGTCGCAATGGAGCGAAACAGTCGGATTCTCCTGTCCGGCCAGGCGGCTCTGGAGCGCCTTTTCAACCCCTTCGCGCGAGCCGACCTCCTCGGTCTCCACGTAATAACGGTATCCGTGCCCCGTATCCTGAATCGAGATCGTCGTCATCGCCTTGTCCTTCAACTGATTCGAACTCTTCGGCAGGATCAGTTTGATGGCATTCGGATTGATGAGCGTCGTGGCGATCAGCATGAAGATCAGCAGCAGGAACATCAAGTCGGTCATCGAAGCCGCCGAGAACGACTTGTCAACCTTCGAACCGCGTTTGATTGCCATAGCGAACTACTTTTGAACAGGTTGATTCAGAATATCCATGAACGCGATCGAGTTGGCCTCCATGCGGAAGACCAGTTTCTCGATACGGGCCACCAGGTAGTTGTAGCCGAAGTAGGCCGGGATGCCGACGATCAGACCGCCGACTGTGGTCACCATCGCCACGTACATACCGCTCGAGAGCAGCGACATGTCGACCGTACCGCCGGCCGCAGCCATATCCATGAAGGTCTGCACCATACCGATTACCGTACCCAGAAAACCGATCATCGGCGCACCGCCGGCGATGGTTGCCAGCAACGGAAGGTTGGTTTCGAGGCGCGAGACTTCGAGGTTGGCCACGTTCTCGATGGCCGTCTGCACGTCGCTCATCGGACGACCGATCCGGCCGATACCCTTCTCGACCATCCGGGCAATGGGCGTATCGGTCTTCTTGCAGAGATCCAACGCCGCCGCGATCTTGCCGTCGGAGATGTAATCACGGATCCGGTTCATGAAGTTCATGTCGAATACCGACGCCTTGCGGATGGCCAGAAAGCGCTCCACAAAGATGAAGATCGTAATGCCGCCCAGAATCAGCAGCACCCACATCAGCCAACCGCCCTTCATAAACAACTCGCCCAGTCCCATTCGGGTCTGCTCCACTACCGCCTCTTCCACAGCGGCCTGTAACAATGTCATCATAATGTTTTGTTAAAATTTATCTGTTATTTTTTCGCTTTCACTGCTTCTCCGCGGCCGGTCGGATGGGCCGAGCCCCGCCGCCGGCCCGTTTATCGTCCCTTCTCCTCCGTTTTTCGCGTGAGGCCGGATCGGGCGCGTAAATATACGACAATGTTGTCTAAAATTCGCTCCTATTCCTCACTTTTCTCATCCACGTCGGGCTTCACAGCCACGCTGTCCGCCTCCGCAAGCGGCGGCAGTCCCGCCTTGGCCCGTCGACGGGCCTCGCGCAGGCGGGCCGTCTGTTCACGCCGCGCCCGGCGCCGCTCCTGCCGCTCCCGGTTCACAAAGCGGTCGAGGATCCGCTGTTTGAGATCCTTAAAGTTGTTGAAGTCCTCCTTGTAGACGATACCCAGTCCCGTCTCCTGCAGACCCTGGTTCTCGTCGAAGCGGTCGATCGTCTGGGTGAAGACCTTCAGTTGCAGGTTGCCCGAGCGGTCGATCAGCCACGTCACATGAGCCTCGCCCATGAAGTTCGAGAGGTTGTTCGAGGTCGCCTGCTTGTTGTCCATGATGTAGTTGCCCTCCACCTCAACCAGCAGGCGGTTGTTGATCAGGTTCGTCGAGAAACCGAAATCGAGCTCGTCGCTGGTGATCTCCGATCCCGGACGGTAATTGAGCAGGATGCGGTACTCGTCGGTCGAGAACCAGTTGCTCACCTGGTTGGAGAGCAGCTCCAGTCCCGTGGCCGCACCGGTCGAGGCACCCAGTCCCGAGTTGCCCGAGAGCATGTTCTCCGAGGCGAAGCTGCCCAGCAGCAGCAGGTACATGAACTGCTTGGTCTCGTTGTTGTTCAGTGCGCTGGCCACCGCGGCCTGCGTCTCCACGTCTGCCACGGGGACATCCACCTCGAAGGAGAACTGCGGATCGGTCAAGCGGCCGCCGATGTGCAGTTTACACTCGACCGGCACCGTACGATCGGCCACGCTGCCGCTTCCGCTCTGGCCGTTTGTCGATCCGAGCAGCGGCTGCAGCGAAGCCTTCAATTTATAGATGGCCGTAATGTCGAGCCGGGCATCGATCGGCTCGCCCGTCCACTGGATCATCGAACCGCCCTCCAGAGTGAAGCGCTTGTTGATGATCGGGGGGAGGGTGAACAGGTAGTTTCCTTCGGTAAGCGTATAGTCGCCGTACATCTCGAAGACGTTGTTCTGCGGGTTGATATGCAGGTTCAGCAGACCGTTGCCCCGACCCTTCAGGATATTGCCCGTGGTCGGGTCGACCATCAGCTGGAAAGCCGTATTGTCCTTCACATTGAGCGACATCGAGATGTCCATCGAGCTGCCGACCGTCTCCTTCTTCCGGTTCTTGCGCTGGAACATCATCTTCTTGCGCACCAGATAGTCGGTCGTATCGGTCCGTTCGGGCGAAACGAAGACCACGAAATCGGAGGTTTTCACACTCGACGAACTCGAAAGCGGCATGAAAAACTCAGATTCATCCTCGGTCGTAGCCACAATGTTCATCCGCACGCCTCCCTTGCTGCCGGCAATCGTCGCAGCGCCCGAGGCGAAGATCTTGCCATAGAAGAGGTCGTTGTCCTTGCTGGTCGTATTCAACACCAGCAGCGACTGCGGCTGCACGTTGACCGAATAGGAGATGTTCGAGAGGTGCTCCAGATTCAAATCGAGCGAGAAGCGGCCCTCGTTCTGCAACGGGTCGTAAAGCGGCACATCCTTCGCAATCAGGTGGTTGTTCTCCACCGAGATCGTCCCCACAGGCATCGTATAGCGCACCTGGGTAAAATCGACCGTCGTGGCGAAATCGCGCACGCGGATCTCGCCGCTCATCGAGTGTTCGCCCGGCTCTCCCTGCAACGTGATCCGCGCATCGGCCTCGCCCACGGTATTCTCGATCACCCCCGACAGGATGGGATCGAGTGCCCCCATGTTCACGCTGTCGAGCATCGCCCGGGCGTAGTAGCGTCTCTTGGCCGGAGCGTAGAATCCCCAGGCCAGCGTATCGAGGCTCTCGTGCTGCTGCACGATGATTCCGGCCCGATTCTGGGCAAAATCCCAACGGGAGCGGAGCCAGAGGGCCGGCACGTCAAAGTCGTTGACACGGATGCTGTCGATCACGATGTCGGCCTGCATACGTCCGTCGCGGCGGACTGCCTTCATCTTGGCGTAACCGTTTGTGCGGCCGTCGACCGTATAGCCGAGCGACGAGGTCAGGTTGGAGAAGGGTGCCAGGTCGAAATCGCGCAGCGTCAGCTGGATCGAATCCTGCAGCGAGCGCGAGACGATGCCGTTGAGCAGCAGCTCCTGGCCGTTGTAGGTCATTCTGAAGCTGTCGATCTTCACACGGGCCGTATCGGCCGTGATGCCGTCGCAGGAGATATTCCAGCTCTTCTCCCCCTGGGAGATGTAGGACGGCGTCAGATCGAACAGGATCTGGCGGCCGTCGGGTCCCTTCTCCTCGGCAAAGCGGGAGCGGAATCCGAGCAGACCCGACGTATGGCTGACCGTATCGGCAAAGTCGGTGATCAGTTCGAAACGGTTCTCCTTGGCTCCGCCGTTCATGCCGACCCGGCTCATGTGCAGACCGCCCAGGAAGATATCCTCGGTCGCCGCATTGAAAACGAGCGAATCGCCCTTGTTCTGGGCATTCACACCCAGGCGGGTGATAAGCATGTTACCACGCTCGATATAGTCCGACGAAGCGCTGAAGGTGAGCTTGTCGGAGACCGGATTGATCCGCAGGCGCAGCTGCGAGCCGTCGGCCACCTGCAGTCCGGGCAGGATGGCGTCGGTCAGCACCCCGATCTGTTTCAAATCCACGATCAGGTCCGAATAGCTGTTCGACAGCACCAGCGAATCCTCCTCGCCCGTCTGATCCGCTTTCTGCTCGTCTAGCATCGGGATATAGTTGCGGCGCTGCCGCTTGAGGTAGGCGAAGACCTCGCGGTAGGAGGTCTGTCCCTGATAGGTGGCATCCAGGAACGACGAGCGCAGCTGGATAAACTTGTCGGTCTCGTTGTTGCGGCCGATGACGAAGAGGCTGTCGGCGCGGATCTCCTGGTCGTTGAAGCGATAGACGGCATCGCGCAGGGAGATGATACCGTTCAGATCGTCGAGCGAGCGGCCAATGGCCCGGGCCCGCACCCGTCCCGAAAGCGACGAGATCGAATCCCGGCGGTTGAATCCCAGCGCCGCCAGATTCGCCTCCTGCAGATCGAGCGAGAAGTCGTAGCGCGGGCGCTCGCCGTTCAGGTCGAGCATACCCGAGAAGTCGAATTGCAGATTCTTGTCTCGCGCCTCGACCAGACCGTTGAACTCCCGGTTGGAGATGCGGCCGTTCAGCCGCAGCGAATCATAGGCGTAGCCGTTGAACTCCAGGCAGGAGATGCGGCCGTTCACCTCGGCATCGGTCGTACCCTTGCCGATCGTTCCGTTGACACGTGCAAAGAGCGAAAGCCGCCCCAGCTGATCGTTGTCCAGCAGTTTGTTCAGGTGGAGATTCCGGGTCTTGACCTGTCCGCGCACCGCCCGCATGCCGCCTCCGCGGGGCATCACCGCCAGGTTGCAGTCCACCCGTCCGATCAGGGTGGTCACGGCCGCCTCCAGATTGAAAGTCTTCAGACCGCCCTTGAACGAACCGTTCAGGTGGACTCGTCCTGCATTGTCCGCAATGTCGAGCACGTTGGGGGCCAGACTCTTTCCCGTCACCGCCCGCATGAGCCGGTCGATATCGTCGCCGGTCGTAATGACCGAGAGGCTCCGAACGTCGAAGTTCGCCGCCTGGATGTCGGGCAGCCCGCGCAGCGAAAACTCCGTACGCAGCTCCGTGCGGCGTCCCACCTGCAGGGAGTTGACCGTTGCCGAGAAGTTGGCCACAGGCCCCTCGACGCTGGCGTCGATTCCGCTGAATATCAGATGCCAGTTTCTCATCTTCGGCGAGAAGTAGGCCACATCGTCGGACGAGAGCGTCGACTGCTGCACCTCGGCGTAGAGATCGACCTCGTCGACGAAATATTTGTAGTGGCTCCAATCGAGCCCGACCATCGTGAACGACGGGAACTGAATATCGGACCAGGCGGTACGGATATGGGCCTGTTCGAGATTAAGGCAGCCGGAGGTGACGAACAGACGGCCGGTCATCTCCTCCACCTCAAAGCCGCTCCGCTCCCGGAACGACAGCCGCTCAATCCGGGTGCGGATGTTGGGGCCGTCCAGCGTGAAATCCTTCAGGTCGGCCTCGATTCCAAGCAACTGCATGTTGCCGAAATCAACCCCATACTCGGGGTTGCGGTGTTCGAGGCGCTCCATGCAGAAGTCCAGTCCGTTCACCTGCAGATCACGGATCGTCAGCAGAAAATTGCCGGGCCCCTCGGGGCGGTTCGGATCGACGAAGGCATTGACCACCTCCTTGATATTCATGATGCTGTCGGGTGTTTCTCGCAGGCAGAACTTGCCATCCTTGAGGCGTACCCGGGCCAGCTCCACGCCGCCCCCGAACAGGCCGAATCCCGATACGCGGGCGCTCAGCCGTCCGGCATAGAGCAGCGTATCCCGCTGGAAATCCTCCACATAAAAACCATCGATCGAGACCCGGTAGAAGAGCCCCAGATGAACCCGGTCGATACTTACGCGGGTTCCCAGCTTACGGGAGATAAGATCCGTGGCGCTGTGCACCACATAATTCTGAACGGCCGGAATTTCGAGCAGGAGCGCCAGAAGCATGGGAAGGAAGATCAGCAACAGGAGAATTGCCGACAAAAACCTCCCTATTATCTTCACCACGCGACGCATCGGGACAAATTGTTCTTCAAATTTGCAAAATTAACTATTTTTCGGGAATTAACCGCGTATTGTGTCCCGGAAAAAAAGCACGGCAAGGGGCAAAAAAGGAGCATTGCCGTGCATCGCTGCACAACGAGAATCCCGATCCGGGGAAATCGGCAAAAAACGGGCCGTTTGTCCACCGGCTCTGCATCCGGCGGCATAGAGCAGCAAAACGGCCTCTGCGGTCAAATAAAACCGCTCCGACGCACGAGATTGGAATATATTTGCTATCTTTGCATTATCTGTCTTTAGATAAAACCATGGATATAACCATTTTAGGCATAGAATCCTCGTGCGATGACACCTCGGCTGCCGTCATCCGCAACACCACACTGCTCTCCAACGTGATTGCCTCACAGGAGGTGCACCGCAAATACGGCGGCGTCATTCCCGAACTGGCCTCGCGCGCCCATCAGCAGAACATCGTCCCGGTCGTGGACACCGCCCTCAAGGAGGCCGGCGTCACCCCTGACAAGCTCGATGCCATCGCCTTCACGCGCGGACCGGGGCTGCTCGGATCGCTGCTCGTCGGCGTCTCGTTCGCCAAGGGACTCGCCCTCTCGCACGACATTCCGCTGGTGGAGGTCAACCACCTCCAGGGGCACATTCTCTCCCACTTCCTGGATCTGCCGGACCGGAAGCTGCCCCATCCCGACTTCCCGTTCCTCTGTCTGCTCGTCAGCGGCGGACACAGCCAGATTGTCCGGGTCGACTCACCGCTCGAGATGCAGATCATCGGCACGACCATCGACGATGCGGCCGGCGAGGCATTCGACAAGTGCGCCAAGGTGATGGGACTCCCCTATCCCGGGGGCCCGGTCATCGACAAGCTGGCCAAGGAGGGAAACCCCAAGGCATTCCGCTTTGCCAAACCCCACATCGACGGCTTCGACTACTCGTTCTCGGGACTGAAAACCTCGTTCCTCTACACGCTGCGCGACCGCGTGGCCGAAGATCCCGACTTCATCCAGAAGAACCTCGCCGACCTCTGCGCCTCACTTCAGGCCACCATCGTCGAGATCCTGCTCGACAAGCTGGTAAAGGCGGCCCGGGAGACCGAGATCCGCGACATCGCCATCGCCGGCGGCGTCTCGGCCAATTCGGGCCTGCGCAACGGCATCACGGCCGAAGGCCGAAAACGGGGCTGGAGAACCTTCCTCCCGGAATTCAAGTTCACGACCGACAACGCGGCGATGATCGCCCTGTCGGGCTACTTCCGCTACCAGAACGGCAACTTCTCGGAGCTCGACATCGCCCCGATCGCACGGATCGAAGACTTTGAACTGCAGATCAAAAAGTCCGACGACGAGAAGTAGCCGGCAAGACTCTTCCGATTTTTTCTACAAACCTCCGCGGGAACAACTGTTTCGCGGAGGTTTTCTTTTATCCTTGCAAAAAAAACAACGAATATATTTTTTGCTTACGAATTTTCAAATAATCCATCCGTTCTGATTCCAATTCGCAACCATTCAACCATTTATATTTAAAAATTGCAACAGAATCACACTCTCGAACGATTATCTTTCGCCATGCAAGCCTGTTCGAGAGATACAACTTTACAATATTTTTTATATATTTATAATCGAACAACTTGCAACCAAATAAAGCATCAGGCTTTACCCACAAAATTCTTTAACCTTTTTTATTCACCAAACTTTCGTGCTTATGAAAGCGAAGATGTACTTACGGACACTGCTGGCGATGCTGTTCCTGGCAACGGCATCGGCCGGCTGCAGCGACAAGGACGATCCCGAACCGATCGACCCGACGCAGTATGGTTTCCGCGTGGAAGTCGGAAACGTAACCGATCAGGGGGCCGTTGTCAAGGTCATCCCCGATCAGCAGAGCGGTGCGGCCACCTGGTACTGCTCGATCGTCAAGGAGGAGTATTTCAAGAAGTTCTCCGATGACGATGCCTACCTGCAGGATGATCTGGCCAGTCTGGACAAGAGCCAGCTGCAGTCGCTGCTCAAGAGCGGCGAGCAGGAGGTTTCCTTCGGCAACCTGACTGCAGCGACCAACTATGTCGCCTATGCCTATGGCATCTCGGCCGACGGCGAGGCGACCTCCTCGCTGGCCAAGGCGACCTTTACCACCCAGAGCAAGACGGGACCGGATCCCGGCGACGGGCTCACCTTCGAGATCAGCATCACGAACATCTCCATGACGGCCGCAGACATCTATTTCACCCCCTCGGACAACGAGGCGACCTACTATTTCGATGTCTCCCCGTCGGAGGTATTCGCCGGCATGACCGATGAGGAGATTCGCACGGAGATCATCAACAACTACGTGGATGCAGCCTACCTGACCCAGGGGCCGGACGGTTATTCGGCCGAGATGATCGCAGCATACGCTCCGCTGACCCCCGGTAAGGAGTATTGTGCATACGCCATCGGATACGATGCCCAGAAAGGGGCAACCTCCGAGCTGGCCCTGAAGCGATTCACCACGCTCGAGCCGACGGGCGAGGCGCCCGAACTGACCCTCGAGGTTCGCGCCGGCGATGCCGACGGCAACAACACCTCCTCGTTCATCTACTGCCACGCCTATTCGCCTCAGGCGGTATCGGGCCGGATCCTGGCCGCAGAGAAGGCAACCGTTGATCAGCTGCTCGCTCAGGGCGCCACTCTGGATGATCTCATTTCGTACAACGGTTCCGCCCTCACGGCGGAAAAGATGGCCATGCTGGTTGTCGAACCGGGTCTGGGATTCACCTTCGAAGTTCCGGCCTCAACAGAGCTCACGGTTATCATGAAGGTTGTATCGGAGGGAGGCATGGCCACCATCAAGAGCGCAGATGTCACTACGACGGCGGTTCAACCCTCGGATCTGACCTTCTCCTTCTCGGTAACGGAGATCACCACCAGCTCGGCCAACATCGAGGTTACCCCGTCGAACAACGAGGAGACCTACTTCTTCGATATTCAGGAAAAAGCGGTCATCGACTCGTTCGAAGGTGACATGAATGAGATCGTTGCGGCCTTCAATCAGACATATGCCCAATACGGAGGTATTGTCGGCATGCTGAGCCAGGGCCCCGAGAGCTATCCCATCACCGGGCTGAGCTCCAATACCGCATACTATGTGCTGGCATTCGGATACAGCGGCGGACCCACGACGGAACTCGCAACCTACGAATTCACGACCGAAGCCCCCGTGATGTCAGACCTTACCTTTGACATTACGATCGACGAAAACGCCGAGCCGATTCCCGGCGGTGTGAATGCAACCATCACCCCGTCGGATCCCGCAGCTTACTATCTGTTTGCCTTTACGCTGGCCGACGAAATTGACATGCTGACCAGCGACGCAGAGATTGTAGCCTTCTACCAGGAGTTGTACGGAGCCTATATTGACTGGCTGGTTGTTGACGACCAGTACCAGACCCTTCCGACCGACTTCGGCGGCGAACTGGCCCTGATGCCCGGCGCTGAGTACTATCTGGTAGTCTTCGGATACGACGGCGGCGCGACCACCCCCGTAACGAAAGTACGCTTCACGGCCGGAGCCGGTCCCGATCCGACCGGAACGCAGTTCACGTTCAGCGTCTCCGACCTGACCGCAACGACGGCAACGATCGACGTGACGGCCTCGCAGGAGCCGGTGATCTACATGTGGGATATCTTCACCGAACAGGAGTACAACGACTACGGCGGAACGCCTCAGGTATTCACTACCTACATTCAGGAGCTGTTCGACTACTACTCGGCCGCCTTCACGCCGGCTCAGATCATTGCCGGACTGGGAGCCTGGTATTCGGGAGCCAACTATGCATATCAGGAGCTCGAAGCCGGAACGACTTACATTCCGTTTGCCGTATGTGTAGACGCGAAGGGTAACATCATCGGCGAAGCCGCCGTCGGCGAGAGCTTTACCACGCTGGCTGCCGGCACCGCAGGCGTACGCGCCGACCGCACCTCGGCACCGGAGCGCTTCTTCCGCCAGATGCAGCCTCAGTCGCTGACTCCGGCCGCTATCGAGCAGCTGATGCAGAGCCGCGCCCGTCTGACCGCAGAACCGCAAAGCAGTGTACGCGATGTACGCGGAGCCGAACTGGTCATCCCGACCGGCCGCACCCTGCACGCCATGCCGATCCTTCGCTCGGAGATCTCCTCGATGCCCGTCACGCAGGCTCGAATGCAGACCCCGGAAAATCGATCGATCCGCACCGTGATCGGCAACCTGCACCAGAGTTCGCAAATGCGCACCGAGCGCGCGATCTGATCCCGCTGCCGCAATTCAACAAAGGACGGCGTCCCCGACGGGGCGCCGTCCTTTGTTTCAGCAGGCTTCGACAGGCTGACAGACAGTCGAAAAAAATTATTCGCCCCTCAACCGGATAAATCCTCCGGGATTGATTACCTTTGCCACTTCATTTTTCAAATTTTGATCTCAGACCTCTCAAAATGAAACCCATCGAATTCAAACCCAAACTGCTCGCCACCCTCAAGGGCTACAACCGGGAGAAGTTCATGGCCGACCTGATGGCCGGCATCATCGTCGGCATCGTCGCCCTGCCGCTGGCAATCGCCTTCGGCATCGCCTCGGGCGTCTCGCTCGAAAAGGGCATCATCACGGCCATCATCGCTGGATTCATCATCTCGGCCCTGGGCGGCAGCCGCGTTCAGATCGGTGGCCCCACCGGCGCCTTCATCGTCATCGTCTACGGCATCATCCAACAGTACGGCATCGAAGGGTTGACCGTCGCCACCATCATGGCAGGACTCTTTCTGATTCTACTGGGAGTGTTCCGCCTCGGCACGATCATCAAATACATTCCCTACCCGATCATCGTCGGATTCACGAGCGGTATCGCCGTGACGATCTTCACGACCCAAATCAAAGACCTGTTCGGATTGACCACCCCCGAGATGCCGGCCGACTTCCTCGAAAAATGGGGGGTCTACTTCCAAAGTTTCGGCACGATCGACCTGTGGTCCACGCTCGTGGGGGTGCTGAGCATCCTGATCATCGTACTCACCCCGCGCCTTTTCAAGAAGGTGCCTGGATCGCTCGTGGCGATCGTCGTAATGACCGTCGCGGTCTACCTGCTGCGGCGCTACGCCGGCATCGACTCGATCGAGACCATCGGCGACCGCTTCACGATCAACTCCCAGATGCCCGATCCGGTAATTCCCGCCCTCTCGTGGGCCGGCATGAAGGGGCTGCTTCCGGCCGCCATCACCATCGCCGTGCTGGGTGCCATTGAATCGCTCCTCTCGGCCACGGTGGCCGACGGCGTGATCGGCGACAAGCACAACTCGAACCAGGAGCTCATGGCTCAGGGTGTCGCCAACCTCATCACGCCGATCTTCGGCGGCATTCCGGCCACGGGTGCCATCGCCCGCACGATGACCAACATCAACAACGGCGGCCGCACCCCCGTTGCGGGAATCATCCATGCGGTTGTGCTGCTGGCCATCTTCCTCTTCCTGATGCCGCTGGCACAATACATCCCGATGGCCTGTCTGGCGGGCGTGCTGGTGATCGTCTCCTACAACATGAGTGAATGGCGTACGTTCCGCAACCTGCTGCGCAATCCCCGCTCGGATGTGGCCGTGCTGCTCATCACCTTCCTGCTGACGGTCATCATCGACCTGACGGTGGCCATCGAGGTCGGACTGGTGATCGCCTGCCTGCTCTTCATGCGCCGCGTAATGGAAACCACCGACATCTCGGTCATCACCGACGAGATCGACCCCAGCCGCGAATCGGACATGGAGACCAAAGAGGAGCATCTGACGATTCCGCAGGGGGTCGAGGTCTACGAGATCAACGGCCCCTACTTCTTCGGCATCGCCAACAAGTTCGAGGAGCAGATGATCCGCATCAAGGACCGTCCCCGCGTACGGATCATCCGCATGCGCCGCGTACCGTTCATCGATTCAACCGGCATCCACAACCTCACCATGCTCTGCCGCACCTCGCAAAAGGAGGATACGCAGATCATCCTCTCGGGCGTAAATGAGAAGGTGCACACGGCCCTGCACAAATCGGGATTCTACCTGATGCTGGGCGAGGAGAACATCTGTCCGAACATCAACGCGGCCCTCAAACGGGCCGAAGAGCTGGTCGGAACCCCTCAACCGGAATAACACAAAGAGCCCCGCACAGTTAAGATGCGGGGCTCTTTTTTTACAAAAAACGGATGCTTCGGAGGCGGGCGTTGCGACCCTGGGTCTCCCGTTCGACGACTCCGGTCAGCACGTCGGGGGCATCGTGCCAGCGGTTGGAGCGGAAGATGCGCCGATAGGAGCTCAGGTGGGCGTAGAGTTCCGGCCAGCGCTGGGCCCATCCGCGCGGGAAAAGCACGGTGTGGATCACCGTCGCGGCATTCGACAGGATGCGCGCCTCCTTGTTGGCCGACTGGTGGAACCACTCGACACGTACCTGCGGAACAAGCCGCTGCACGGCCCGGGCAAAGCCCCGTCCGCCGTTGTTGCTCTCCACCATCGCCACCCGCGTTCCCGAATCGCGCAGCATATCGGCCACCAGACGCTCGGTCACCTCCATCGGCTCGCGCGAATAGACCACGTCGGTAATATAAATCACACCGTCGGGATCGACCGCATACGACATCGAACAGAGGTAGTCGTCCCCCGTATCGGCCGTATCCGTGTAGTTGGCCCAGCGCACCACCTCGTGCGGCAACTGGTCGTACTCCAGCAGGTTGTTGCCATAGAGCAGCCCCTCGTGGGCCGAGGGACGTCCCTGGTACATGCACTCGAACCTCAGCGGATCGAGGCGGCGTTTGGCCTCGAGCAGTTCGACCCCGTGCCACGCCTCCCAGAGCGCCTCGCCCGGCCCGCGCGGGTCGATCTCGGTCGGCTCGCCCGTCTTGAGCGCCTCGAAATTGAGGTGGAGCCACCCCTCCGGCGACGGCCGCTCCAGCTGGCTCCAGCTCACAAGATCCGTGACCGGCTCCCGCCGGCAGATCCGCCCGATCAGGTCCTCCTCATGCCAGCGCGTAAAGACGATCAGCTCGCCCGAATAGTTGTGCATGCGGGTCTTGACCACCGAGGTGTACCACTCCCAGCAATTCTCCCGCACGATCGGCGAATTGGCCTCCATCGCATCCTTGTAGAGGTCGTCCAGGATGAAGCAGTCGACCCGGTTTCCGGTCAGCGACCCTTCGCGGCCGACCGAGAGCAGACCGCCCCGGCGGCCGATGATCTCCACCTCGTCGGCCGTGCGCAGGTATTCGGGAGGTCGTGTCCCCCGCTTGATGGTGGTCTCGGGGAAGAATGCGGCATACTCGGAGGAGTCGATGATCCGCTGCACGCGGCGATTGAACTTCGAGGCGAGCGAGGCCGAATAGGAGGCGATGGCCAGCCGCAGGTCGGGATCGCGCCCCAGCAGGTAGGCGGGCAGCAGCGTCGACGCTCCGACACTCTTGCCGTGCTGGGGCGGCATCGTCACGATCAGGCGGCGGACGCGCCCCTCGGCAAATGCCTCCAGAATACGATAGTAGGTTCGATGGAACCATTGCAACTCCAGAAAGGGGTAGACCCCCGTGGCAAAGTCGCAAAAAGAGGGACTCTCCCCCGCAGCCGCACGGGCCTCGGGGGAGAGATCCTGCATGATGTCATACATACGAAAAAATAGATTCGGTTATCCGGACATCGGATGCAATCCGCATCCGGGGGAAAGTCCGCCCCGATGCACGGCGCTGCAGGCGGGAAGGCGGACGGAGAAAAGGGGCTGCCGGAGGCGCCGCTCCAGGAGAGGATGGGGGCAGCCCGCAGAGGGAGTTGTTTTTCAGAAAAGATAGGATTTGAGCTCGGAGAACGAAAAGTCGTTCGGTTGTTCGCCCTCGGCATCGACGGTGTGAAACTCCCACCAGACGGGCACCACATCCTCGATTCGGTCGAAATCCCCCTCGGGGAAGCGCTCCGTACGGCGGTAAATGATCAAACTCGCCACGAAACGACACTCTTTCGATCCGTAATCGAAGGTAAAGGATCCCGAATAGTAGTTCTTTCCGCCGATCCGATCCAACAGCATCTGAGCCACCATATCATACAACTCCGGAATAATGGGATAGGTCATGGATCTGATTTTTTAAAGATTATTTGGCATAGTAAAATAAATCACTTAACTTTGCAGGACAAAGATATATTCAAAATTTGAATATTGTACAATAAAATCAAAATATTTACCATAAAAAATTTTGATTGCGCATGAAAGGTGATCGGATAAAATTATTGAGAAAGGCCATTGGTCTGACTCAGGAGCAGTTGGCACACAAACTCGGAATCGGGAAAGCTGCCCTCTCAATGATCGAAACGGGGAAAGCCGGTCTCTCCTCGCGCAACAAGAACATCCTTGTTCAGGAATTGAACGTCAATCCGGAGTGGATCGACAACGGCACCGAACCGATGTTCAACGCAGAACCCGACCTGACCGCCTACCTTCACCGCACGGACAACTCGCTGCCCATGCAGAGCGTACCATTATACTCGATCGAAGGGACGGCCGGCCTGGTCCCCCTCTTCACCGACAGCGCCCGCACCACCCCGATCAACTACATCCACATCCCCAACCTGCCCAAATGCGACGGGGCGATCTACATCGTCGGCGACTCGATGTATCCGCTGCTCAAGAGCGGCGACATCGTACTCTACAAGCAGCTCAAGGATCTCGGCGACATCTTCTGGGGGGACATGTATCTGCTCTCGATCGACCTGGACGGCGAAGAGTACATCACCGTCAAGTACATCCAGAAGTCGGACCGTGAGGGGTACGTCAAACTGGTCAGCCAGAACCCCCACCACGCCGACAAGGAGGTGGCCGTCGACCGTATCCGCGCCCTCGCCCTGGTCAAGGCCAGCATCCGCATGAATTCCATCCGATAACTTTTTGCCCCCCGCGGCTGAAAAATTAAAACCACAATCCCCGCAAACGGATCGTGGTTTTAATCGGATCGTTTTTTTTAATTACAAATTGTGACTTTTATCCCAATATATTTAGTATATTTGCCTCGTTATTGATTTGCAATCACATTTATTCTTACTAATTCATAATTAAAACAATGAATGCTAACAAGGTACAAGAGTTGCAGGATGTCGTGATCCGCTTTTCGGGGGATTCGGGAGACGGCATGCAACTTACCGGTACGCTCTTTTCCGACACTTCAGCCTTGCTCGGTAACGGTATCTCTACCTTCCCGGACTACCCGGCTGAAATCCGAGCTCCGCAAGGCACCGTCGCAGGTGTATCTGGATTCCAGGTACATTTCGGCGCCCAAAGACAATTGAATCCGGGCGACTTCTGCGATGTGCTGGTCGCAATGAACCCTGCGGCTCTGAAGGCCAACCGCAAATGGCTCAAACCCGGCGCCACGGTGCTCCTCGATGAGGAGTCCCTCACCGAGGAGCACCTCAAGAAAGCCGGATTCGAGACGCTCGATCCCATTGCCGAACTCAAGCTGGAGGATTACAACGTCGTGATCCCCAACATCACGGAGATGACGAAAAAAGCGCTCGCCGAAACCGGACTGGACAACAAGGCGATCGTCAAGTGCAAGAACATGTTCGCGCTGGGCATCTGCTTCTTCCTGTTCAACCGTCCGGAAGACCACGCCAAACGCTATCTCGAATCTAAATTCGCGAAAAAGAACCCGGCAGTAGCCCAGGCCAACAAGCTGGCTATCGACGCCGGATACAACTACGCGGCCAACACCCACCAGTTCGCCAACACCTATACCGTCGCCGCAGGCAAGATGGAGAAGGGCACCTACCGTTCGACCAACGGTAACGTCGCTACGGCCTGGGGACTCTGTGCCGCCTCCGAGAAAAGCGGCCTGCCGCTTTTCTGCGGTTCCTACCCGATCACTCCGGCCACCGTCATCCTCGAGGAGCTTGCCAAACGCAAGGATCTCGGTGTGAAGACCGTTCAGGCCGAGGACGAGATCGCCGGCATCTGCACGGCCATCGGAGCCTCGTTCGCCGGCAACTTCGCCGTCACGACCACCTCGGGCCCCGGTCTGTCGCTTAAGAGCGAGGCGCTGGGTCTGGCCGTCATGGCCGAACTTCCGCTGGTCGTAGTCGACGTACAGCGTGGCGGCCCCTCGACGGGTCTGCCGACCAAAACCGAGCAGGGCGATCTGCTGCAGGCCCTCTACGGCCGCAACGGTGAGAGCCCCGTGGTCGTAATCGCAGCTTCGATGCCGAGCGACTGTTTCCACTATGCATTCGAAGCCGGCCGTATCGCCCTGGAGCACATGACGCCGGTCATCCTGCTCTCGGACGGATTCATCGCAAACGGTTCGGAACCCTGGCGGATCCCCTCCATGAAGGACTACCCCGCCATCAATCCGCCGATCATCGACAAGACGCCCGACGGAGGTCCCTTCATGCCTTACGTACGTGACGACAACTTCGTCCGCAGCTGGGCCATCCCCGGCAAGGCCGGTCTGGAGCACCGCATCGGCGGTCTGGAGAAGGATGCCGTCAAGGGCAGCATCTCGACCGATCCGGACAACCACCAGAAGATGGTCAACCTGCGTGCAGCCAAGGTTGCAAAAGTGGCCGACTTCATCCCCCGTCAGGAGGTATACGGAGATCCGGAAGGCGATCTGCTCGTTGTAGGCTGGGGCGGTACGCGCGGCCATCTGCAGACGGCTGTCGACAAGATGCGCGCCGAGGGCAAGAAGGTTTCGCTCTGCCACTTCAACTACATCAACCCGCTGCCTCACGGTGTAGCCGACATCTTCAAACGCTTCAAGAAGATCGTCGTATGCGAGCTCAACAGAGGTCAGTTCGCAACCTACCTGCGCGGTCAATTCCAGGAGTTCCAGTACGAGCAGTACAACAAGTGCGAGGGTCTGCCCTTCACCGTTACCGAGCTCATGGAGAAGTTTCACTCTTTATTGAAATAAAGCTATGGCAGAATTCAAATATACACCGGCAGACTTTAAAAGCGACCAGGAGGTAAGATGGTGCCCCGGATGCGGTAACCACGCCATCCTGAATGCGGTACAGAAGGCATTCCCCGAGATCGCCGACGCGACCAACACGCCGCACAACCTCTTTACCTTCATCTCGGGTATCGGTTGCTCGTCGCGTTTCATCTACTACATGAAGACCTTCGGCTTCCACTCGGTACACGGTCGTGCCAACGCCATCGCTACGGGTGTGAAGACCGCCAACCCGCGTCTGAGCGTATGGGTGGCAACCGGTGACGGCGACTCGCTCGCCATCGGCGGCAACCACTTCATCCACGCCATCCGTCGTAACATCGACCTGAACGTGATCCTGTTCAACAACGAGATCTACGGTCTGACCAAGGGCCAGTACTCCCCGACCTCGAAACTGGGCAAGATCACCAAAACCTCGCCCTACGGTACGGTCGAGAAGCCGTTCAACCCCGGCGAGCTGGTTATCGGTGCCAAAGGCACCTTCTTCGCCCGTTCGATCGACATGGAGATGGGTCTGACTAAGGACTGCCTCATAGCCGCCGCCAAACACCAGGGCATGTCGGTAGTCGAGGTACTGCAGAACTGCGTAATCTACAACGACAAGACGCACGCTGCATTCGCCGGCGACAAGGCAACCCGTCTCGAGCACACGATCACGCTCCGTCACGGTGAGAAGATGCTCTTCGGAACCAACAACGACAAGGGTCTGGTATTCGAGGATATGCGTCTGAAGGTCGTAACGGTCGGCGAGAACGGTTACACGCTCGACAAGATCCTGACCCACGACGCCCACACCAAGGATACGACCCTGCACTCGATGCTGGCCGCGATGAAATATCCGGAGTATCCGGTTGCCGTCGGCGTCATCCGCGACGTGGCCGACGACGTGGTATACGACAAGGCTGTCGAGGCTCAGGTCGAGGAGGTGAAGGCCCAGAGCAAGATCCACAACGTGGACGAACTGCTCCATTCGGGTGCAACCTGGGAGATCTAAGCGTACCGACAAGCACACCAAACGCGACAGCGCCGAATCCAGCAATGGATTCGGCGCTGTCTATTTTTTTAGCCAATCCCCGTGCGGGGCGTTCTCTTTAGATTTTTCCGGCTTTTGAGAAAGTCTGCCGTCGAACGTCAGCCAGGGGCGTTGCATCGATGCAACCGCAAGCTCTGGCCCCTCCTTCCGGTAGGTGTCAGAGTTTCATCACGTTGTCGATTCCCATGTCCCGGTAGGTGGATTCAAGCTCCTCGCCGCGATCGGAGACGATCAGCAGTTTATCCCCCCGTTTCAATTCCGTACTACCCTGCGGCACGAAATACTCGCCGTCGCGGCAAACCATCATCACCAGTGTGTTCTGCGGCAGTGTGATCTGTTTCAACGTATTGCCGTTATGCAGCATCGCGTCGTTCACCTCGATCTCGTTGAAAACCGAGGTGATATCCTCGTGCACATCCACGCCGAAGGCGCGGTTTTTCTCCTTGAACGAGAGCCCCAGCAGGTTGGCCATCAAGCTGACGGTCGTGCCCTGCACCAGCAGCGAGATGATCGTCACCAGAAAGACCACGTTGAAAACCAGACGGGCATTCTCCGTATGTGCCAACAGGGGGTAGGTGGCAAAGATGATCGGAACGGCTCCGCGCAATCCGACCCAGGAGACATAGATGCGGGCCTTGACGGAGAATTTGCGGAAGGGAGCCATGCAGGCAAAAACAGAGACGGGGCGTGCCACCAGGATCATGAAGGCTCCGATCAGGGAGCCCAGAATCAGCACCTCCGGCTGCAGCAGTTCATCGAGGTTGACCAGCAGACCCAGGGTCAGGAACATGACGATCTGCACCAGCCAGGTAAAACCGTCGAAGAAGACCGTCAGCGACCGTTTCTGCACCAGTTTGTGGTTGCCGACCACCAGACCGGCGATATAGACGGCCAGATAGCCGTTGCCCCGCACCAGGTCGGTAAACGAGAAGGTGAAGAAGACGAAAGCCAGCAGCAGCACCGGATAGAGTGAATTGTTGGTCAGGTTGATCCGATTGATGGTCCAGACGCACAGGCGTCCCAGCAGGAAGCCGGAGATGCCGCCTACGATCATCTGGGTGAGGAAGCTGAAAATACTCAACGGGATACTGACTGCCTCACCCCCCTCGGTCATGATACCGATCAGCAGAATCGTCAGAATATAGGCCATCGGGTCGTTCGAGCCGCTTTCAAGCTCGAGCAATGGGCGCAGGTTCTCGCGCAATCCCTGTTTCTTGCTTCGCAGGATCGAGAAGACCGAAGCCGAATCGGTCGAAGAC
>CAWUYY010000032.1:0-16935 GCA_963926835.1 Rikenellaceae bacterium
TCCTGCACGGAGTTCGGAGCGAAGACGATCAGGTGGTAGTCACCGTGACCGCCGCCCTTGCAGGCCTGGAAGTAGTCACCCTGCGAAGGCTGAATCGTACCCAGACCCGGACCACCACGCTGGCAGTTTACAACCACGCAGGGGAGTTCGGCGCCGGCCAGATAGCTCAGACCCTCGCTCATCAGACTGATACCGGGGCTCGAAGAAGAGGTCATTACACGTTTACCGGTACAAGCACCGCCATAAACCATGTTGATGGATGCAGTCTCAGACTCGGCCTGCAGTACAACCATACCGGTCGTCTCCCAGGGTTTGAGCTCCATCAATGTCTCCATCACCTCAGACTGCGGGGTGATAGGATAGCCGAAATAACCGTCGCAACCGTAGCGAATCGCCGCATGAGCGATCACCTCGTTGCCTTTCATCAATTTTACTTCTTTTTCTGCCATAGCTTATTCGAATTTTTGACGATAAACCGTGATGCAACTGTCCGGACAGATAATCGCACACGAAGCACAACCTATGCAGGCGTCCGGATTAGCCATCTGGGCCATGGGATAACCTTTGCTGTTTACCTCGGTCGACAAGGCCAGCACACCGCACGGGCAGGAGGCTACGCAAACCCCGCAACCCTTACAATGCTCCTTATCAACGAGTATTGTTCCTTTAAATTTTGCCATAAGACATCCATTTATTATAAATTGCTTACAAATATACATATTTTTCGCCGTCCTTGATAACATTTCATAATAAAATTTCACCGAATGCTTTAAAGCTGTTTTACACCTTCCGGAGGGTAGGGTATAACTTGCTTATTATCCGGCGATAAGGGGCGTATTTGATTTTTCTATCGGGTGATTTCATTTGCCTATACCGCATCGCAGGGCACAAAAAAAGATTCGGAAGAGCGGCTGTCATGCCTCGGGCATCTCACTCCTCTCCGACGAAATCAGAAGAGGTCGTCCATCGGGCGGAGAAAGGGGCTTCCCCATCGAAAAAGAATTCGAGCAAAGCGGGCCGGACGCGACGGCTGCGGCACGATGTGTGTGGCTGTTTAATACATAACATAAAGTATCGACGCGACACACGGGTATCGGGAGGGGGCCCAAGGTCCGCGCCACCGAATAAGAGAGAAATTTTTTTCTCCCTGAGGTCAGGGAAGAGCCAAAATATTAACCTTAAACCCCCATGCGTATGGAACAGAACAAATTCTTCTCCTTTTTCAATCCGATGTTGAGATACATCGATGACGGTAAATTCTTCCGCGAGCCCTTCAAATGGCTCTACGCAGTACTGGCCATCCTGAACCTGCTGGCTCCGCTCGGCGCCCTCTATGTCATCATCGACAGCGGTTTCTTCGATATCGCCTCCGGCGGAATGATCGTATCGTTTATCCTGATGTGGCTGATTCTCTGCTTCGTCTTGTGGCTCGGATTCCAACTCTGGTGGAACCGCCGCGAGAAGGTCTATCATGCCAGCGCCCAGGGCGATGATTTCGTGGCCATCCCCGTATACTCGCACTTCATCCAGACCATCGGTGAGTGGATCGGTGTGCTTGTCGGTATCGGCGGACCTCTGTTCACCCTGATCGCCCTCATTTTCGGCGCCAACGGACAGATTACGGCCACCCTGATGAAGGTTCCCTTCGGACCGAACATCTGGTACATTATCCTGCTGCCGATCTGCGGTTTCCTGATCGTGGTTATGGCCCGCGCCCTGGCCGAAATGCTCCGCGCCCTGGCTGCCATTGCCAACAACACCAGAAAACGCGAATAGCCGCGTCCCGTGCATACAAAAAGAGAGCGGAGGATCTTTCGATTCTCCGCTCTCTTTTTTCAGAGGGTCAAACCCTATTTCTTCTCCTCGAAGGTGTGGATTACCACGCCCGAACGAAGTTTCGGCTCGAACCAGGTCGTCTTCGGAGGCATGATGTTGCCCGTGTCGGCGATGTCGATCAACTGCTGCATGGAAACGGGGTAGAGGGCAAAGGCTGCCTTCATCTCACCGCTGTCCACACGTCTCTTCAGCTCCTCCAGACCACGGATACCACCTACGAAGTCGATGCGGTTCGACGTACGCAGATCCTTGATACCCAGCAGCTCGTCCAGAACCAGATTCGACAGCACCGTTACATCCAGCACACCGATCGGATCGTTGTCGTCGTACGTTCCGGGTTTTGCCGTCAGGCTGTACCACTGACCGTCCAGATAGAGCGAGAAGTTGTGCAGCTTGTTCGGGTGGTAGATCTCCTTGCCCTTCGGCTCCACGATGAAGTTCTTCTCCAGCGCCTTGAGGAACTGCTCGGGCGTCATGCCGTTCAGATCCTTCACCACGCGGTTGTAGTCGATGATCTTCAGCTGGCTTGCCGGGAAGGTTACGGCCAGGAAGAAGCAGTACTCCTCGTTACCGGTGTGGTTCGGGTTCTGCTCCTTGCGCTTCTTGCCCACGCGAGCAGCAGCAGCCGTACGGTGGTGTCCATCGGCTACATAGAGAGCCGGGATACCGGCGAAGATCTCCGTAATGCGGTCGTTGATCTTCTTGTCGCGGATTACCCAGAAGTGGTGGCCGAAGCCCTCGGGAGCAGCCGTAAAGTCATACTCCGGCTCGTGGTTCTTCACATAGTCGGCAACGATCTGGTTGATCTCGTCGTTGTCGGGATAAGCGAAGAATACGGGCTCGAGGTTGGCCTGCTGAAGCTCTACGTGCTTCATACGGTCCTCCTCCTTCTCGATACGGGTCAGCTCGTGCTTCTTGATCTTGCCATCCCAGTAATCCTCGAAATAGCAGCACATGGCCAGACCATACTGCGTACGACCGTTCATGGTCTGCGCATAGATATAGTAGTACTCCTGGTCATCCTGTACCAGCCACTTGTTTTCACGCCATTTCTTGAAGTTCTCGACAGCTTTTGCATATACCTCGGGAGCGTGCTCGTCGGCGATCGGATCGAAGTCGATCTCGGGCTTGATGATGTGGAGCAGCGAACGCTCGGTAGCCTCAGCCTTGGCCTCCTGCGAGTTCAGCACGTCGTAGGGACGCGACGAAACCTCGGCAGCCAGCTCCTTCGGCGGACGAATACCTGCAAACGGTTTGATTCTTACCATTGTATCTACAGTTTTAAGATTCTACTATTTGTTTACCTGGAAACGCGTGTTGCCGTTCTTGAAGAAGTCGACAATCTGGTTGGCGGCAGCCAGACCTGCGTTGATGTTGGCCTCGGCCGTCTCGGCACCCATCTTCTTCGGCGTTGCGAAGAAACGTTTGCCGAATTTCTCGCTCAGCTCGGCAGCGCAATCCGGAGCGATATCGGTGATATACTTCAGATCCTCACGCTCGGTCAGCGCCTCTGCCAGACCGGCCTCGTCGATCACCTCCTTGCGGGCGGTGTTCACGAGCGTAGCACCCTTCGGCATCGAAGTGATCAGTTTGTGGCCGATCGACTTCTTGGTCTGCTCGGTAGCGGGGATGTGCAGCGACAGGTAGTCAGCCTTGGCATAGAGCTCCTCGACGCTGTCCACCTTCGTTACGCCGTCAGCCTCGAATACCTTGGCATCCGTGATGAACGGGTCGAATGCGATCACGTTCATACCCATTGCCTTGCCCTTGCGGCCGACCAGTTTGCCGACGTTGCCGTAAGCGTGGATGGCCAGCGTCTTGCCCTTCAGCTCGCTGCCGGTTCCGGCCGTGAACTGGTTGCGGGCCATGAAGACCATCATACCGATTGCCAGCTCGGCAACGGCGTTCGAGTTCTGACCCGGCGTGTTCATTACCACGATACCTTTGGCGGTAGCGGCAGCCAGATCCACGTTGTCGTAACCGGCACCGGCACGAACGACGATCTTCAGGTTCTTGGCAGCCTCGATTACCTCGGCAGTTACTTTGTCGCTGCGGATGATCAGGGCATCCACGTCGGCAACAGCAGCCAGCAGCTGCGATTTATCGGTATATTTCTCGAGCAGAGCCAACTCGTAGCCGGCCTCCGTCACGATGTTCTTGATTCCGTCGACAGCCTTCTTTGCGAAAGGTTTCTCGGTTGCAATTAAAACTTTCATATCGAGATTGTTCATTAATGTATAAAAATCTATGGCGCCCGCTTCCTTACGTTTCGGCGTGAAAGTAAAGAACTGCGCCATAGATCAGATTCGATTAATTATTTCGTGTGGATCTTTTCGAACTCCTGCATGCAGGCAACCAGAGCGTCTACGCTCTCCTGCGGGCAGGCGTTGTAGATCGAAGCACGGAAACCACCGACCGAGCGGTGACCCTTGATGCCGACCATGCCCTTCTCCTTGGCGAAGTTCAGGAACTCGGCCTCGAGATCCTCGTGGCCCGGAGCCATTACGAAGCATACGTTCATGATCGAACGGTCCTCCTTAACGGCAGTACCTACGAACATCGAGTTGCGGTCGATCTCGTTGTAGAGGGTCTCGGCCTTCTTCTTGTTGCGCTCATACATAACCTTCACGCCGCCGATGCTCTTCACCCATTTCAGGGTCTCGTGCATCACGAAGATCGGGAATACGGGAGGCGTGTTGAACATCGAGTGGTTGCGAGCCTCCTCGGGGTAGTGCGTACCGTAGTTGACCATCGTCTGCAGCGGACGCTCCGAGCTGCCGATCAGATCCTTGCGGATGATAACGAAGGTTACGCCGGCAGGGCCTACGTTCTTCTGGGCACCACCGTAGATCATACCGTATTTCGTTACGTCAACCGGACGGCTCATGATATCCGAAGACATATCGGCAACCAGCGTGATCGGGCAGTCGATATCCTCGTGGATCTCCGTACCGTAGATGGTGTTGTTAGTCGTGATGTGGAAGTAGTCGGCATCCGTCGGGATCTTGTAGCCTTTCGGAATATAGGTATAGTTCTTATCCTCGGAAGAGGCTACGATCTCAACCTCGCCATAGAATTTGGCCTCCTTGGCTGCCTTCTTGGCCCATACGCCGGTCTGCAGGTAGGCTGCCTTCTTCTTCAGCAGGTTGGCAGGAACCTCAAAGAACTGAGTCGATGCACCGCCGCCCAGGAAGATGATTGCATAGTTGTCAGGAATATTCAGAAGTTCACGCCACAACTGCTCCGTCTCAGCCATGATGCGCTCCCAACCCGGAGTACGGTGGGAGATCTCCAGAATACCGATACCCGTGTTGTCGAAGTCACGGATAGCCTCGATAGCCGATTCGATCGCCTCTTTCGGCAATACGCAGGGTCCTGCGTTAAAATTGTGCTTTTTCATAATAACCAATTAATAAAGTTATAGATTATAATTAATTTTATGGTATTCTCTTAAAATTGCACACAAATATAGGGGGTTTATTTGATCATTCCAACCAGAATTCCAAAATAAATTTTCCTTCCCCGGAAAAAGAGTCTCCAAATCGGACTTTTCGGACATTTCCACCAATCAAACGATCCTCCGGCCCCGGTTTTTCACCTTACCCCGCAAAACAGCTGCCGGAAGAACGGCACCTTCGGCAGCCCGCTTCTCCTCTTCGCAGCGCCGTCTACCGCAAACCTTATAAAGATAAGGGTTTGGGGGCGAAAATCCAAATGCGGAGACGGTTTTTGTCTCGGACTTTAAATACTTTTATTAAATTTGCGAAAATTTAATCGTTATCTGTCTGCCATGATAAAATCCATGACGGGCTTCGGCAAAGCCGAAGTCACTCTACCCGATAAGAAAATCACGGTCGAGGTTCGCACGCTCAACTCCAAGCAGTTGGACCTGTCGGTCAAGCTGCCGGCCGTCTACCGCCCGCTCGAGTTCGAGATCCGCACCCTGGCCGGCAAGATGCTCCAGCGCGGCAAGGCCGACCTCTTCGTCTCGGTCGAGACCACCGCACAGCATGCCGACGCCCGCATCAACGAGGAGCTCTTTCACCTCTATTATGAGCAGCTGCGCGGCCTCTGTCTGAAACACGGCATGAATACCGGCGGCAACGACGAGATCGACAACGCCCTGCTGCAATGCATCATGCGTCTGCCGGACGTGGTCTCCTCCCAGGAGGAGGCCGTCAGCGAGGAGGAGCATGCGGCCGTTGTCGGCGCCGTCGAGCAGGCGCTCACCCGTCTCGACGAGTTCCGGCTGCAGGAGGGGGCCATCCTGATCGCCGACCTGCTCAAACGGGTCGACAGGATCGAGGCATACAAGCAGGAGGTGATCCCGTTCGAGAAGGCCCGCACCGAGACCATCAAGGAGCGCATCCGGGAGAACCTGGCCCAGCTGCAGGTCGATTTCGACAGCAACCGTCTCGAGCAGGAGATGATCTTCTACCTCGAAAAACTCGACATCACCGAGGAGAAGGTCCGCCTGACCAACCACTGCAAATATTTCCGCGAGGTGGCCGCCTCGGAGGAGAACGTCGGCCGCAAGCTGGGATTCATCGCCCAGGAGATGGGCCGCGAGATCAACACGATGGGATCGAAGGCCAACGAGACCAACATTCAGATCCTGGTGGTGAAGATGAAGGACGAGCTGGAGAAGATCAAGGAGCAGGTACTCAACATTCTATAACGGACACGCCATGGGAAAACTGGTCATATTCTCCGCTCCGAGCGGTTCGGGCAAGACAACGATCGTCAAACGGCTGCTCGAAAAGTTTCCGCAGTTCGAATTCTCGGTATCGGCCACCAGCCGGGCTCCGCGCGGCAACGAGAAGAATGGGGTAGACTACTACTTCCTCTCGGCCGATGAGTTTCGGGAGGCGATCGCCCAGGACCGATTCGTCGAGTGGGAGGAGGTCTATGCGGACATGTTCTACGGGACGCTCCGCAGCGAGGTCGAACGGATCTGGGCCAAGGGGAACGTGATCATCTTCGACGTCGACGTAATGGGCGGCCTGAACCTCAAGCGCATCTTCGGCGAGCAGGCCTGTGCCATCTTCATCATGCCGCCGTCGATCGAAGTGCTGCGTCAGCGGCTTATCGGACGAGGCACCGACTCGCTCGATAAGATCGAGCAGCGGATCGCCAAGGCGGAGTTCGAACTGGCCAAGGCACCCGAATTCGACCATATCGTCATCAACGACGACCTCGAAGAGGCCGTCCGGGAAACTACCGAAATCATTTCGGATTTTTTAAACAAGTAACTCACTAAAAACTTATTGACTTTGAAAAAGGTAATGCTATATTTCGGATCGTTCAATCCGATCCACAAAGGCCACATCGCCGTTGCGGAGTACGCCATCGAAAAGGGGCTCTGCGACGAGGCGGTGCTGATCATTTCGCCGCAAAATCCGCTCAAACAGGTCGAGCAGCTGGCTCCGGAACTGGATCGTTTTTCGATGGCGGAGATCGCCTGTGCAGCTTCGAAATACGCCGACCGGATCAAACCCTCGGTCGTCGAATTCCTGCTCGACAAACCCTCGTACACGATCAACACGCTGCGTCATCTGACCGAAAACCAGGGCCATGAGATGAGTTTCTCGATCCTGATGGGTGACGATCTGATCGGACAGCTGCCCCAGTGGCGGGAGTACCGCGAGATTCTGGAAAAATATCCGATCTACGTCTATCCCCGCGACGGGAAGGGTGCGCTGCCCGAGCTTGAAGGCGGTCAGATCACCTTCCTGGCCGACGCACCGCGTCACCAATACGCGTCGAGCGACATCCGTCAGCGGCTCGAACGGGGCGAGGATGTAACCAATATGCTCCCCGAAGGGGTCATGCAGTACATCCGGGAGAAGCGCCTCTGGGATCCGGTCCGCTACATCGCGCAGCTGACATCGCGTATCGATGCTACGCCCGACGATCCGCAGCTCTACATCGAGCGCGGCCAATGGTACTACCGCCGCAACGAGTGGGGTAAGGCCATCAACGACTTCAACAAAGCGCTGCAAATTGACCCTTCGAACGAACAGGCCAAACAGTTCGTGGAAATGGTTTACGAAATCCTCTCCTTCCGTCATACCGATTTATACAACCCCTGATATGAAACGTCTCAACATCGCTCTTTTGGCTGGCGGCGACTCCTCGGAACGGGAAATCGCCCTACAGAGCGCGGCCCAGATCGCTTCAGTGCTGGACCCCGAAAAATATGACGTCACGATGATCGACCTGCATCACCGCGACTGGCACCATACGACCCCTGACGGCCGTCAATGGCAAGTGGACAAAAACGACTTCTCGATTACGATCGACGGCGTACACAAGGTTTTCGACTACGCACTGATCCTCATCCACGGCACTCCGGGCGAGAACGGTCGCCTGCAGGGCTACCTCGACATGATGGATATCTCGTACTCGTCGTGTTCGATGACCTCATCGGTCATCACCTTCGACAAGATCACCACCAAACGCACGATGGAGGCTTTCGGCGTTCCGATGGCCCGCGGGTTGTTCCTAACCCGTAAGGATGAGATCCGTCCGGCGGAGATTGTACGGGAGTTGGGATTACCGGTATTCGTAAAACCCAATGCCAGTGGAAGTTCTTTCGGTGTAACGAAAGTAAAGCGTGAAGAGGATATTCTTCAGGCCGCAGCTGAAGCATTCAAGGAGAGCGACGAAATTCTGATCGAGGAGTTCATCGCAGGACGCGAAATGGGCTGCGGCATCTTCGTCGCGAAGGGAGAGGAGACCATCCTGCCGATCACGGAGATCGTTCCCAAAAAGGAGTTCTTCGACTACGAGGCCAAATACACGGCCGGATGTTCGGACGAGATCACCCCGGCCGACCTTACGCCGCAGGTCAAGGCCGAACTCAACCGTCTGACCTCGATCGCCTACAAGGCCTGCCGCTGTCAGGGCATCGTGCGTGTAGATTTCATCGTAACACCCGACGGAACACCCTATATGATCGAGTTGAACTCGATTCCCGGCATGAGCGGCGGCAGCATCGTCCCCAAACAGATCCGCGAAGCGGGCCTGACCCTGGGCGAGGTATATGACCGCATAATCGAAGATACGTATGATCGAAATCGACGGTAAGATCGTCAGCACGGAGCTGCTCCGGGAGTGTTTTGCCTGCGACCTGGCACAGTGCAAGGGGATCTGCTGCGTCGAAGGGAACGCCGGAGCTCCGCTCGAGATCGAGGAGGTGGATACGCTCGAGGAAGAGTATCCCCACTACAAGCCCTACATGACGCCCGAAGGGATTCGGGCCGTCGAGACACAGGGATTCATGGTGGTCGATGTGGACGGGGACTACACCACGCCGCTGGTCAACGATGCCGAATGCGCCTATGCCTGCCGAGAGGGCGACGTGACGATGTGTGCCATCGAGAAGGCGTGGCGCGAGGGGAAAACACCCTTCCGCAAACCCATCTCCTGCCATCTCTATCCGATCCGTCTGATCAACTTCTCGAACGGCACGGTCGGGTTGAACTACCACCGGTGGAGCGTCTGCGAACCGGCCCGCAGGCTCGGCCGCAAACTCGGAATCCCCGTCTACAAGGCACTGAAAGAGCCCATCATCCGACGATTCGGCGAGGAGTTCTACCAGGCCCTCGAGGCGGCCGACCAGCTGCTGGCCGAACAGGACCGGCAATAGGGCAGACCACCCTCCGGCCGGGGATACAACCCCGATTCGACAGCTCTGCACGCAACAAAACAGGAATCGAATCCGTTCTTTGAACGGTTCAAAAAAAGAAGAAGAAAAACGATCGAATGAAATCGAAATACCTCACCGCGCTGCTGCTCCTGTGCGCCACGGGAGCCTCGGCACAGGATCCGGCTCAGCTGAAAGCGAAGATCGCCCAGTTGCAGCGGCAGGTGGACTCGCTCACCATCGCAGCCCGTCCGCGTCCGCAGGGCATCATCGCCCAAATGGCATTCGAACCGGTGGAACCCATTCACAACACGGAAGGCATCCTGCCGCTCGACACGCTGGCTACGGTCAACGAGGCCGTCAAGGTGGTTCTCTACAACGACAACTCGTGGAAATACATCCGCGACAAGGAGTTCATCAAGGACAGCTCCGTGTATGTCGACTATTGGGACACCAAGAACCTCTTCCCGTACAAGAACTTCTCGCTGTCGAAACTCCCTTCGTCGATTGCCATCGACCTGGTGGACTCCCTGCGATCCTACCACTACCCGATCAAGGGGAAGGTGCGTTCGACCTACGGGATGCGTCGGCGGAGACGTCATCAGGGGGTTGACCTCACGCTGAAAACGGGCGATCCCGTCTACTCGACCTTCAACGGCCGCGTCCGCATCTCGGAGTACAACCGGGGCGGCTACGGGAATCTGATCATCATCCGCCACGACAACGGTCTGGAGACCTATTACGGTCACCTCTCCGAGCGGCTGGTTGAGCCCGGCGACTGGGTCGAAGCCGGTCAGGTGATCGGACTGGGCGGATCGACCGGCCGCAGCACCGGTCCGCATCTCCACTTCGAGACCCGCTATTTCGGTCAGGCATTCGACCCGGAGCGGTTGATCGACTTCGAAACGGGCGTGCTGCGCCGTCAGACCTTCCTGCTCAAGAAATCCTTCTTCGACATCCATTCGAACGCCGGTCAGGACTTCGAACAGGAGGCGGAACTCGAAGATGTAGTCAAGAAGGCAACGACCTCCAATCCGGTCTACCACAAGATCCGATCGGGCGATACGCTGGGAGCCCTGGCCCGCCGATACGGCACGACCGTCTCGAAGATCTGCTCGCTAAACGGCATCAAATCGACGACCATCCTGCGGATCGGACGCACGCTGCGAATCAAATAGGGCAGCAGTCAACATAAAGAGAGAGGCCGCAACATAAAGAGAGAGGCCGGCAACTCGCAGGTTGCCGGCCTCTCTCTTTATTCCTGTCCGGGAGGCTATTTTTTCGAATAGTCGCGGGCCCCGAAGATCAGCGAACCGATCCGCACCATCGTTGCCCCGTATTCGATGGCCAGCCGGTAGTCGTGCGACATTCCCATCGAGAGGGTATCGAACTCCGGGCCGAAGCTGGCCGTCAACTCCTCCTTGTACTGACGCAAGCGGGCAAAATCCTGGCGTACGCGCTCCTGATCCTCCGTGTTGGTGGCAACGCCCATGATACCCCGCACCCGAAGGTTCGGCATCCGGGCAAAAGCGCCGCTGTGCACATACTCGAACAGCTCGGACCACTCCCATCCGGTCTTCGACTCCTCGTCGGCCACGTGGATCTCCAGCAGAATATCAATCGTACGGCCGACCGCCTCGGCCCCCTTCTGAAGAGCCTCGACCAATCGGGGGCTGTCCACCGAATGGATCATCTTCACGAACGGGACGACCATCTTCACCTTATTGGTCTGCAGGTGGCCGATCAGGTGCCACTCGATATCCTTGGGCAACTGTTCGTACTTCTGAGCCATCTCCTGGGGACGGTTCTCCCCGAACACCCGCTGACCGGCCTTGTAGGCCTCCATCACCACCTCGGCCGGATGTGTCTTCGATACGGCGATCAGCTCGACCCCGGCCGGGAGGGTCGCCTTCACCTGTGCTAACTGACTGGCTATCGACATAATAAAACCTATTTTACAGATTCTTTTGAATCTCGATTGAACAACAAAGGTAAAAACTGCCGGGAAGAAATCCAAATCCAAAGACGGGGTAGTGCACCCCGGGCGCAAAAGGAGCGGTGCGCCGATTCCCGGCAATCCGGCCCGTAACTTTCTTCGGCTGATTAAAAAATCGCCCCCGACTCCACGTTTTTGCATCGCTTTTCGTATCTTTGTCAAAATCCAAAAAAATCCTCATGAAAAAGACACTCCGAACCCTGTTTGTTGCAGCTCTCTGCTGCCTGACATTCAAGGCGACAGACGCCTGCACCAACTACATCGTAACGCGCGGCGCCTCGACTGACGGCTCGGTCATGGTGACCTATGCCGCCGATTCGCACCAGCTCTACGGTGCCCTCTACAAGAGCTACGGCGGGAAATTCAGACCCGGCACGATGCTCTCCGTATACGACTGGGACTCCGGCCGCTACCTGGGAGAGATTCCGCAGGTGGCCCGCACCTATTCGACCGTCGGCAACATGAACGAGCACTCGCTCATCATCGCCGAGACGACCTACGGCGGCCGTCCCGAGCTGGCCGACTCGACCGGCCGCATCGACTACGGCTCGCTGATCTACATCACCCTGCAGCGTGCCAAGACAGCCCGCGAGGCCATTGAGACGATCGCCGAGCTGGCCAACACCTACGGCTATGCCTCCAGCGGTGAATCCTTCTCGATCGCCGATACGCAGGAGGCCTGGATCATGGAGCTGATCGGCAAGGGCTGCGAGCTGGATGCCGACGGCAACAACACCCGCAAGGGTATCGTCTGGGTGGCACGACGCATTCCGGACGGCTATGTTTCGGGACACGCCAACCAGTCGCGCATCACCACCTTCCCGCTCGACGATCCCGAGAACTGCCTCTACGCACCCGACGTGATCAGCTTTGCCCGTGAGATGGGCTATTTCGAGGGGCCGGACGAGGAGTTCAGCTTCTGCGACGCCTATGCACCGGCCGACTTCGCCACGGTACGCGGCTGTGACGCCCGCGTATGGGACTTCTTCCGCACCGTGGCCGACGGCATGGAGCAATATACCGACTACGCCATGGGATATGACCTGGACAACCGACTGCCGCTGTGGGTAAAACCCCGCACCAAGGTCGATCCGAAGACCCTCTTCGACGCCATGCGCAGCCACTACGAGGGGACTCCGATGGACATGACCACCGACCTCGGCGCCGGCGGTCACGGACTGCCGTATCGCTGGCGTCCGATGGACTTCGAGGTGGACGGCGAGACCTATCTGAACGAGCGGGCAACGGCCACGCAGCAGACCGGTTTCTGGTTCACGGCACAGGCCCGTCCCTGGCTGCCCGACGACATGGGCATCCTCTGGTTCGGCGTGGACGACACGGCAACCTCGTGCCTTACCCCGATCTACTGCTCGACCACCGAAGTTCCCGTATGTTTCAGCGAAGAGACCGCCTCGATGCTCCGCTATTCGCCCGTCTCGGCCTTCTGGCTCTTCAACCGTGTGACGAACTTCGCCTACCTGCGCTACGACATGATCAGCGCCGACATTCGCAAGGTCACCGACCAGTGGGAGAATGCCCGCCTCGAGGAGGTAAAGCAGATCGACGAGAAGGTCTTGAACGACTCGCCCAAGAAACGCCGGAAGGAGCTGACCCGCTACTCGGTCGAGATGGCGCAGGAGCTCTTCGACCGTTGGCAGATTCTTGACCAGTATCTGCTTCTGAAATACATCGACGGCAACCTGAAGGGCGAGCACGGCGACGTACTCGACTACCTCGAGAACCCCACGCCCGCCCATTTCATCGAGAACGGCAGCGGACGGGAGATCCCCGGCGACATCCAGTTCCCCGGATACAACGAGAAGTGGAAACGTGCGGTGGTCGCCGACCATGGAGATGTGATCAAAGTCATCAAAAACCAATAACAGCAAAATGAAATACGACATTATTGTAATCGGCAGCGGCCCGGGCGGCTACGTAGCTGCCATTCGTGCGGCCCAACTCGGCAAGAAAGTAGCAATCGTTGAGCGTGCCGAAGCCGGAGGCGTCTGCCTCAACTGGGGTTGCATTCCCACCAAGGCGCTGCTGAAAAGCGCCCAGGTATATACCTACTGCAAGTCGGCCGACCACTACGGCATCGAGTTGACGGGCGAGGTTCGTCCCGACATCGAGAAGGTGGTCGATCGTTCGCGCGGTGTGGCCGAGACGATGAACAAGGGCGTACAGTTCCTGCTCAAGAAGAACAACATCGAGATGATCCAGGGATTCGGCAAGATCAAGGCAGCCGGCCGTGTGGAAGTGGAAGGCACCGAGTACGAAGCCGACCACATCATTCTGGCGACCGGGGCCCGTCCACGCGAAATGCCCTTCATGCCGATCGACGGCGAGCATGTTATCTCGTCGAAACAGGCCCTCGTCCTGCGCAAACTTCCCGAAACGATGATCGTCGTAGGTTCGGGAGCTATCGGCAGCGAGTTCGCCTATTTCTATGCCGCAATGGGTGTAAAGATCACCATCATCGAGTACCTGCCCCAGATCATGCCGCTTGAGGATGAGGAGGTATCGAAGACCATGGAGCGCTCCTTCCGCAAACTGCGCGCAACGGTTCTCACCTCGACCACCGTCAAGTCGGTCAAGGTGAATGCCGAGGGTAAATGCGACGTGGAGATCG
Source organism: Rikenellaceae bacterium (assembly GCA_963926835.1). Taxonomy (GTDB): domain Bacteria; phylum Bacteroidota; class Bacteroidia; order Bacteroidales; family Rikenellaceae; genus Alistipes. The sequence goes on from CAWUYY010000032.1 coordinate 14,110, forward strand.
AGGGCAAGAAGGGTGCCGAGACTCTGACGGCAGATATCGTGCTGTCGGCTGTCGGCATCAAGTCGAACATCGAAGGCATCGGTCTCGAAGAACTCGGGATCAAAGTTGAGCGCGACAAGATCATCGTCGATGAGCAGTACCGCACCAACGTACCGGGCATCTATGCCATCGGCGACATCGTTCCCGGTCCGGCTCTGGCTCACGTGGCATCGGCCGAGGGTATCTGCTGCGTAAACAACATCTGCGGCGTACACACTGCACCGGTAGACTACTCGACCATTCCCTCGTGCGTATTCACCTCGCCCGAGGTTGCATCGGTCGGTATGACCGAACAGCAGGCCAAGGCCAAGGGTATCGAGTACAAGGTGGGCCGCTTCCCCTTCACCGCATCGGGCAAGGCGACGGCTGCCGGCGATCGTGACGGTTTCGTCAAGCTGATCTTCGACATGAACGACAAACTGCTGGGCGCCCACATCGTCGGTGCGAACGTAACCGAGATGCTCGGTGAGCCGACGCTGGCCAAGACGCTCGGAGCAACGGCCGAGCAGATCGCCCACACGATCCACTCGCATCCGACCATGTACGAAGGCATCATGGATGCAGCAGAGGCCGCAATGGGCGCTGCCATCCATCTGTAGCCACAAGCGCAACCCATCAAAAAAGGCGTTGGATTCTCATCCAACGCCTTTTTTTCGGCATCGCCTCCGGCTAATCGACCAGCGATAGGGCATACTCCAGCACCTCGTCCCGGCCGGCTTTAACTCCTTCGACCGTGGGCTTCACCTCGTAATCGACCCTTACGCCGACGCGCTGCGTATCCGTTCCGTCGGGGTAGAGCACCTTGATGCTCGAAAAATAGAAGCTCAGATCTCCCGGCATCATTACCCTCACGATATCGCCATCCGCTCCGGCCGTTTGCGAACCGACCGTAACAGCCCCCGGGATTGCCTGGAGGAACATCGTTATGTACTCTGCCGCACTCTGCGTCTCCTCATTCACCAAAATAATAATCTTTCCGCTGTAGGCATCGGGATTCTCCACATACTGCCACGTAGTCCTATCTACTTTCCCCATGGGGATCGGTCCTAAACGCATAAACAGTCCCGGATACGCTGCAATCGGATAATACAGAAGGGTTCCGGGCTTCGGGGTCCGGAAAAGATAGGCTCCAAATAGATTAGGAGAGACCGAATAATCCGAAGGATATCCCCGCATATCGATTATAAGATTCTTCGTATCTTTTACTGCTTCATAGATTCGAGGAAACTCCTTCGTTTGGAGACTCCCGATATACATGTATGCCACGCTGTCATTTATCATGCGGAATGGCTCCCGGGCGGCCTTTTTCTTCCGCGAGGAGGCGTAAAAAAGCTGCAGATTCTGCGACGGGAGGTCAATCCGACTCTTCCGACCGTCCCGAAAGAAAGTCATAGAAACAGTATCCTTACTGGTCCAGAAAGCGAAATCGGCCGCCCTGTTCAACACCACGGATTCGTTGGATTGCGAGGTATATCTTCTCGTCAGAGCGATGATCTGCGGAACTGTTTTTTCATCGATTTCCAGGATTTCGTCCCCTTGTTGCAAAAGATCGACCTCACAAGGATCTGAGACAAAAAGCCGCTCCTGGACGATTTGTCCCAGAACCGGGATATGATAAGATCCAAATATGCCCGGATAAGGCCCTGTCGCATGCGTATCGTCCAATTCGGCTAAAAGTTCCATATAAGTTTTAATAAAACTCTCTTCTTCATGGATCATTCGGGGAAGATACTCGACAAGCGCCTCATTCCAGTCTCGATCCGTAATATTTCGATTCGAACAATAACTGTCAATCGCATTCCAGAAACGGAACAGAATCAACAGCCGGAAACCGGCATGCTGCAAAAGATGTGGATCCTTATCCAAAAACTGATCGTCATAAAGCCCAATTGTTGCTTTCTGTTTGAAGACATATCTGTTGCCTGTACGAATCGCCGCCCTCAGATCTGTCAGGATATTGCTTAATTCACTCCCCAATCGCGCCGTATCCCGAATCCACGCAAAATCATTGACCATCATATGAGCTGTCTGAGACAATCCATTTTGATAGTAGGCAGAGTCTACCTCATACGGCCCTAACGACTCGATCCACTCCGACAGAATGCGGTTCCGCTCCGAAGGTTCAGCGTGCGTCACGCGGGGCAGCAAGCCGAACAGTTCATAATCGATGTGGATCGTCGTATCGGCCATCGCAGGATGGTGGTACTTCACGAATCCCCAGACACGCCCCAACACCTCCAGATTATCCAGCACAAGGGGATCGACGGCATCGAGCGAATCCAGTTCGAAACTGGACGAGAACTCGTAAATAGACGGGTAGGAGCGGGCCTGACCCTTCAGAAACGACAAACTGCCGAAGAACAGCAGCACGACCATTAAACAAAGTTTCTTCATACACTTATAAATTAAATATTATTCCTGTTCCGTTCACGAATGATTCGGATCGCCTCCTCGAGCATCTCGTCCCGACCGGCCATAATGCCCCGGATCGTCGGCCTCACTTCACGATCGATCTTCACCCCCTGACGCTGTACCGCATATCCATCGGAATAATACCATCCCAGACCCGAAAAACAACTTTCAATGCCGCCCGGAAGTTTAAACCAGGAAACATTCCCGTCAGCCCCGGCACTTCGGCTTCCGACAACCGTCACCTGTGGATTCGACTGAATTCTCTGTACCAGTGTCTCTCCGGCACTTTGTACCGTTTCATTGACCAATACAACAATCGGGCGCTCCAGGATCCAGCCCTTCTCCCCATGATAGGAGTGATTTTTTTCGACAAAT
>CAWUYY010000033.1:0-14684 GCA_963926835.1 Rikenellaceae bacterium
CTCCGGGTCGGCAAAGTAGTCGAGGATGGCGTCGGCGATCTTCTCGCCGACCTCGTCGGCCTCGACCAGCTCCTCGCGCGAGGCCTGCATGACGGCATCCAGCGAGCGGAAATGGGCGGCCAGGTATTTGGCGGTCGTCTCCCCGACGAAACGGATGCCCAGGGCGAAGAGCACCCGGGCGAAGGGGACCTCGGTCGACTGCCGGATGTTCTTGATGATGTTTTCGGCCGACTTCTCGCCCAGACGGGGCAGGGCGGCCAGCTGTTCGGCCCGCAGGTCGTACAGGTCGGCGATGTCGTGCACCAGTCCGTTTTCGAAGAGCAGTTCGACGGTCTCGTCGCCCAGCCCCTCGATGTTCATCGCCTTGCGGCTGGTGTAGTGGATGATCCGCCCCAGAATCTGCGGCCGGCAGTGGCTCTGGTTGGGACAGTAGTGCTTGCTCTCCCCCTCATACCGCACGAGCGGCGTACCGCATACGGGACAGCGGGTGATGTATTGGAAGGGTTGGCTGTCGGGCTTGCGGGCCGAGAGGTCGACTCCCGTGATTTTCGGAATGATCTCACCCCCCTTCTCGACGTAGACCATGTCGCCCAGCCGGATGTCCAGCGCGGCGATCTGTTCGGCGTTGTGGAGCGTGGCCCGCTTGACGGTCGTGCCGGCCAGCAGCACCGGGTCGAGGTTGGCCACCGGGGTGATCGCTCCGGTGCGTCCCACCTGAAAGTCGACACTCTTGAGCCGGGTCAGCGCCTGCTCGGCCTTGAACTTGTAGGCCACGGCCCACTTCGGCGCCTTGGCCGTGAAGCCGAGCACCCGCTGTTCGGCGAAGTCGTTGACCTTGATAACTACGCCGTCCGTGGGGAAGGGGAGCTCCTTGCGGGCCTCATCCCAGTGGTTGATGTATTGGTCGATCTGCTCCATTGTGCGGCAGATGCGGGCATATTCGGAGACCTTGAACCCCCAGCTGCGAGCCTTCTGCAGACTCTCCCAGTGGGTCTTGAAGGGGAGATTGTTGCCGGCCAACTGGTAGAGCGTGCAGTCGAGTCCGCGTTGGGCCACGACGGCCGACGAGAGCTGTTTGAGGGTGCCGGCGGCCGCGTTGCGCGGATTGGCCAGCAACGGCTCCCCGTTTTTGGCCCGTTCGAGGTTCAGCCGGTCGAACGAGGCGTAGGGCATGAGGATCTCTCCGCGAATCTCGAAAAATTCGGGATAGTCGTCCCCCTGCAGGTGGAGCGGAATGGAGCGGATGGTGCGCACGTTGGCCGTCACGTCGTCACCGCGCGTGCCGTCGCCGCGCGTAGAGGCCTGGATCAGCTCGCCGTGTCGGTAGGTGAGCGAGATGGCCGTGCCGTCGAATTTGAGTTCGCAGACGAATTCGGGCGAGTCGACCTCCTTTTCGATCCGGTGGATGAACTCGTGCAGTTCGTCCAGCGAGTAGGTGTTGCCGAGCGAGAGCATCGGGAAGCGGTGCTCGACGCTGCGGAATTCGGAGGTGATGTCGCTTCCCACGCGGGCGGTGGGGGAGTTCGGATCCGCGAATTCGGGGTGGGCGGCCTCCAGATCCTGCAGTTCGCGCATCATGCGGTCGAACTCCTGATCGGAGATTTCGGGATCGTTTTCGACGTAGTACTTATGGTTGTGGTAGTTGAGCTGACGACGCAGCTCCTCGATTCTCTCGCGTATCATTTCTCTGCTATTCCTTTGTAAAAATATACAATTTACATGGAACGGCCATAAAAATCGAAAAAAATGCAAAAAATAATCCCGGAGGTGTTTGGTAAGGCAAATTTTGTTTATACTTGCACAAAATTTTCGGGCGTTTCCGATCGAAGGAAACGAATCCTTGAATTTGCGGACGGATCCGAACGCAATGAGACGCCTGACGGGACCGAGTCTCTCGGTCTTCAGCCGGACCGGGTTCGGAGCTGTTCGAACGGAGTCGACAGCAAAAGAAAATCAACAACGAAATATGGTAACCCCTACTGCATCAAAAAAGCGCTTGGTTACAAGCCTGCACAATTTGTCACCCGAACTTCAGAATGAACTGAAACAGTTGTATCCCAACGGGTTCAGCGATGCGATGATGCGCATCGAGAAGCCGAACGGAGACTTCTTCTACGCCGTGCCGTTCGAGACCGACGAGGTGAACTACCTGGTCAAGATCGACGTGAAGATCGACGATCGTACGGATGACGATGACGACAAGGACTACGACGACGACGAGATCAAAGGTGCCGACGAACTTCAGGACGACGAGAGCCTGGAGGATGACGAGCAGGACGACGACATGTAGCCCTTCGCTCCCTGCACGGGGAGCGTGATTGCCTTGCCGGGGCTTGTCCCGGAGAGGATGACCTTGTATGTTTTTTTAATTTATTGAGACTGGAGTATTGAACCGTTTCGGAGTCAAGATGGGACTGACGCTTCTTGTCGCTCTGCTGGCCTGCTCGTCGTGTGGACTGGCGGACTATCAGCGCGACGAGGATAACAAGTACATCTATATCCGAATACCCGACCCGGCTTTCGAGGCCTACTGTCTGGAGCATTGGGATCTGAACGGAGACGGCCGCGTCTCGCGCTACGAGGCGCAGCGGGTGCGTGAGATGGACTGCTCGTCGCTCGGCATTCTGAGCATGACCGGCATCGAGGAGTTCACGGCTCTGCGCCGTCTCGACTGCAGCGGAAACGAGATCGCCAGCCTCAATCTGACCCGCAGCATCTATCTGCAGGAGCTGGACTGTTCGGATAACCAGCTCATTGCCCTCGATCTGGAGGGTCTACGATCTCTCAATGTGCTGGATTGCCGGAACAACCTGCTGACGCTGCTCGATCTGGGCAGTCTGGGTGGTCTGCAGCTGCTGCGCTGCGGAGAGAACCGTCTAGTTTCGCTCGACGTGCGCAGCTGCGCTTCCGACATGACCGAGGTGAACACCCTGACCACCGGGAACACCGATCTGACGGTGATCTACAAGTTGAGACGCCAGACGATCAAAACCTTCCTGTATGACTCCTGGACGCAGGTTCAGGAGTCGTAGCGTGCCTGCTCCGGCACTCTTTTATTCCAAGAGATACGCTTGGTCGCACGTCCGTTCCCAAGACGGGCGTCTGTTTTTTTGCAGAAGAGCAGGGGCTGCGGCCGGAAAGTGGGCTCGGCGCATGCCTCTTGGGTGCGGTGCGACGATCGGTTGGTCCCCGTTGACGACTTGCCTGTGGGCATTTGTCCGCTCATGCCGTGGTTCAAGCCCTTTTGAAGCCCTGTTTTTGTCTGTATTATGTTGATAATTCGGCCGCCCCGGAGGAATTTTTTGTAAAAAAATTCGTACCTTTGGATGCAAAATGTTTTTGTGTTAAAACTTTTTTAAGATCATGAGCAAAGTGGACGTCATACTCGGCCTGCAATGGGGGGACGAGGGCAAAGGCAAAGTCGTCGATGTGCTGACACCCCGCTACCAGGCGGTTGCACGTTTTCAAGGCGGTCCCAATGCGGGCCATACGTTGGAATTCAACGGTGAAAAATACATTCTCCGCTCGATCCCGTCGGGTATCTTCCAGGGCGGAAAGACCAATATCATAGGCAATGGCGTGGTGCTCGACCCGATTCTCTTCCGGGAGGAGGCGATGGCACTCTCGCGCAGCGGACACGATCTGAAGGGCCGCCTTCAGATCTCGAAGAAGGCCCACCTGATCCTGCCTACGCACCGGATGCTCGATGCGGCGCAGGAGGCGGCCAAGGGGAGCGCCCGGATCGGCACGACCGGCAAGGGCATCGGCCCGACCTATACGGACAAGGTGAGTCGTACCGGTATGCGTGTGGGTGAGATCCTCTCCGACAATTTCCGTGAGACATACGAGCGGGTGAAGGCGCGTCACGAGGCGACACTCCGCAGCCTGAACTACAGCTACGACATCGCGGCGCTCGAGAAAGAGTGGTTCGAGGCGGTGGAGTTCCTCAAGGAGTTCCGCCTGATCGACAGCGAGTACGAGATCAACAGCCTGCTGGATCGCGGCGATGCCGTGTTGGCCGAAGGTGCACAGGGCACGCTGCTCGATATCGACTTCGGATCCTATCCTTTCGTCACCTCTTCCAATACGGTTTGCGCAGGCGCCTGCACCGGACTGGGTGTGGCTCCGCGCCGCATCGGCGAGGTGTTCGGCATCTTCAAGGCCTACTGCACCCGCGTGGGCAGCGGCCCCTTCCCGACTGAGCTGTTCGACGAGACGGGAACCCGCCTGCGTGACATCGGCCACGAATACGGAGCCGTGACGGGGCGAGAGCGCCGTTGCGGATGGCTCGACCTGGTGGCGCTGAAGTATGCCGTCATGATCGACGGGGTGACGCAGCTCATCATGATGAAGAGCGACGTGATGAACGATTTCGATACGATCAAGGTGGCTACGGCCTACGAGATCGACGGCCGCCGCACGGATCGCTTCCCCTACGACGTAAACGCATCGATCACCCCGATTTATGAGGAGTTCAAGGGGTGGAAGTGCGACCTTCGCAAATGCACCCGGTACGAGGATTTCCCGGCCGAGTTCAAGACCTACGTGGAGTTCATCGAGCAGCAGACGGGAGTGCCCGTACGGATCATCTCGGTGGGTCCCGACCGTGACGAGACGATCGTCCGGTAGCATCGGATTAGACAGTTATCATTTAATATCATACGAATGAAAAGACAGTTGAAAATTGTTGTCCTGGCAAAGCAGGTTCCCGACACACGCAATGTGGGGAAGGATGCAATGACCCCCGAAGGGACGGTCAACCGCGCTGCGCTGCCTGCAATCTTCAATCCCGAAGATTTGAATGCCCTTGAGGCGGCCCTCTCGCTCAAGGATAAGATGGAGGGAGCGACGGTTCTCGTATTGACGATGGGTCCCACGCGGGCTGCCGACATCCTTCGTGACGCCATTTTCCGCGGAGCCGACGGCGGTTATCTGCTGACGGACCGCAAGTTTGCCGGATCCGACACGCTGGCTACCTCCTATGCGCTCTCGTGCGCCCTGCGCAAGATAAATCCCGATCTGATCGTGGCCGGACGTCAGGCCATCGACGGTGATACGGCTCAGGTAGGTCCTCAGGTGGCCGAGAAACTGGGCTGGCCGCAGGTAACCTATGCCGAGGAGATCGTTGAGATGAAAGAGAATTCGCTGGTGGTAAAACGCCGCCTGGAGCACGGTGTCGAGGTGGTTGAGTGCCCCTTCCCGATGGTGGTGACCGTGAACGGATCGGCCGCCGAGTGTCGTCCCCGCAACGCCCGCCGCGTGATGAAGTTCAAATATGCGATGACTCCCTCCGAGATTGCCGCTGCACCCGATACGGATGCGGCGAAGATGGCCTCGTCGCGCCCCTACCTGCAGATTGTCGAGTGGGGAGCTGCCGACGTGAATCCGGACGAGAGCCAGTTGGGCCTTGCCGGCTCGCCCACGAAGGTGAAGAAGATCGAGAATGTGGTGTTCCAGGCCAAGGAGTCGAAACGTTTGACCGCCGACGACCGGGATATCGAGGAACTGATGGTTGAACTTATCGCGAGCCACACGCTCGGTTAATCTAACGCAAGAGAAGTTATGAATAATATATTTGTATACATCGAATTGGAGAACGGAGTGCCTGCGGACGTAAGTCTGGAGCTGCTCACCAAGGGTCGTGAGTTGGCCTCGACGCTCGGCGTGAAACTCGAGGCCGTGGCGCTGGGCCACAACCTGGCCGGCATCGAGAAGGAGTTGGCCAAGTACGGTGCCGATACCGTCTGGGTAGCCGACGACAAGGAGTTCGCCCCGTTCCGTACGCTGCCCCATACGGCCGTGATGTGCGGCCTGATCGAGCAGGAGAAGCCCCAGATCGCGCTGTTCGGAGCCACCTCCATCGGTCGTGACTTCGCACCGCGTGTTTCGTCGGCGCTGTTCAGCGGTCTGACGGCCGACTGTACGCAGCTGGTGATTGGTGACCATACGGATCCCAAGACGGGCAAGGAGTACAAGAATCTGCTCTACCAGATTCGTCCCGCTTTCGGCGGCAACATCATCGCTACGATCGTCAACCCCGACCATCGTCCGCAGATGGCGACCGTCCGCGAGGGTGTGATGCGCAAGGAGCTTGCCGCTCAGCCCGGGGCCGGTGAGGTGAAACAGATCGACTGGCGCAAATTCGTGAAGGATACCGACCTGGTGGTCAAGATCATCGACCGTCAGATCGAGGAGCGCAAGATCAATATCAAGGGCGCGAGCATCGTCGTGGCCGGCGGTTACGGTGTGGGTTCGAAGGAGAACTTCAAGCTCCTGCATGAGTTGGCCGACGTGCTGGGCGGCGAGGTCGGTGCCAGCCGCGCGGCTGTTGATGCCGGTTTCACCGAGCATGCCCGCCAGGTGGGACAGACCGGTGTGACGATCCGTCCGAAACTCTACATCGCCTGCGGTATCTCGGGACAGATCCAGCATACGGCCGGTATGGACCAGTCGTCGATGATCATCTCGATCAATACCGATCCGAATGCGCCGATCAACAAGATTGCCGACTATGCGATCACGGGCGATCTGAACGAGGTCATCCCCCAAATGATTAAGTACTACAAACAAAACTCGAAGTAATGGCTAATTTCTTTCTGGATAATAAGGACTTGCAGTTCCAGCTCGGCAATCCCGAGTTGCGCAAGATCGTCGAACTCAAGGAGCGCAACTTTACGCTGAAGGATCGCTACGAGCTTGCTCCGCAGAATTTTGAGGATGCGATGGACAACTACCGGCGTGTGCTGGAGATTGCCGGCGAGGTGTGCGGCAATGTCATCGCAGCCAACGCCGAAGGAGTCGACCACGAGGGGCCGAAAGTGGTCAACGACCGCGTGGTGTACGCTCCGGGTACGGCGCAGAACATCGAGGTGGTGACCAAGGCCGGTCTGGGCGGCATGACCCTCCCGTACGAGTATAACGGTCTGAACTTCCCGCTTTTCTGCTTCGTAATGGCCAATGAGATGGTGGCCCGTGCCGATGCCGGCTTCGAGAATATCTGGGGCCTGCAGGATTGCGCCGAGACGCTGAACGAGTTTGCCTCCGAGGAGTTGAAGAAGATGTTCCTCCCGATGGTTTCCGAGGGTGCTACCTGCGCCATGGACCTGACCGAGCCCGATGCCGGTTCGGATCTGGGTGCGGTGATGCTCAAGGCGACCTACGACGAGAAGAGCGACCGCTGGCTGCTCAACGGCGTGAAACGCTTCATCACCAACGGTGACGGCGACATTGCCCTGGTGCTGGCCCGTACCGAAGAGGGTACGACCGATGCGCGCGGTCTGTCGATGCTCGTTTACGACAAGCGCGACGGAGGCGTAAAGGTTCGTCGTATCGAGAACAAGCTCGGTATCAAGGGATCGCCTACCTGCGAGTTGGTCTTCACGAATGCTCCGGCTCGTCTGGTCGGCGACCGCAAGATGGGTCTGATCAAGTATGTGATGTCGCTCATGAACGCAGCCCGTCTGGGTATCGGTGCGCAGTCGGTCGGCCTGTGTGAGGCCGCCTATCGCGAGGCGCTGAAGTATGCCAACGAGCGTGCCCAGTTCGGCAAGCCGATCATTCAGTTCGCCGCCGTTTCGGAGATGCTCTCGAACATGAAGACTAAGCTGCAGGGTGCGCGTGCGCTGCTCTATGAGACCACCCGTTTCGTGGAGATCTACAAGCAGTACACCCACATCTCGCACGAGCGTTCGCTGGAGCCTCAGGAGCGTCAGGAGATGAAGTTCTACAACCGCCTGGCCGATGGATTCACTCCGCTGGTGAAGCTCTTCTCTTCGGAGTACGCCAACCAGCTGGCCTATGATGCCATCCAGATCCACGGCGGTTCGGGCTTCATGAAGGATTATCCCTGCGAGCGTCTCTATCGTGATGCCCGTATCATGAATATCTACGAGGGTACCTCGCAACTGCAGGTAGTGGCAGCGATCAACTCGATCACCAAAGGCACCTTCCTGGAGCAGATTCGCGTGTACGAGGCGGCCGACTATTCGGAGGCCATGACCCCGATCAAGAGCCGTTTGGTTGATCTGCGCATCAAACTCGAGGAGATGATCGCGCGTGTCGAGGCGCTCGACAAGGAGAAGACCGGGTTCAAGGACTTCCATGCCCGTCGTCTGGTCGAAACGGCCGGTCACATCATCATTACCTACCTGTTGGCTCGTCAGGCTGGTGTATCCGACCAGTATCTCGATTCGGCCCGCATCTTCTGCAAGCTGGCCGAGGCGAAGGTTACCGAGGCCTACACCTACGTTATGCGTTCAGGTATCGAGGATGTCGATCTGTTCAAGGCCGTAGAGAAGGACGAGATCTGCTAATGACCTGCAGTGAGAATTGAGAAAAGGGGACGAAGGAATCAATCTTCGTCCCCTTTTCTTGTGGAAATGCGGAGAGAGTCTGTTTTTTGTCCGATATTTTCCGTATCTTCGTATAAATTGATAAAAAACAGAAGAGAGTATGATGAAACGGATACTTTTCTTGTCGGCCGTGCTGCTGTTTTGCATGCATGGTCTGGCGCATGCCCAGCTGGGGCGTGGTGAGCTTTCGGTGGGATATGGTGTAAAACCCGTTACCGATTGGATGTCAACCTACAACGATATGCTGCTCGATGTGCTCGGCATGCAGGGAGCGACGATGGAGAGCTGGGGAGGCATCTCGGTCAACTATTCGTTCCGGCTGATCGGCGGATTCGGAATCGGTGCCACGTTTGTCTATTCGAGCAACGACCAGCGCCTGAACCAGCAGAAGATCTCGACCCACTACTATTCGATCCTGCCGCACCTGAAGATGCGGTGGCTCAACCTGCGCATTCTGTCGCTCTATTCACGAGTAGGCGCCGGTGTGACTATGGCCGAGTCGAAGGGTGTGGGGCAAAGTTGTTCGGAGCGCAAATTCGCCTGGCAGGTCTCTCCGATCGGCGTGGAGGTGGGCGGTAATCTGGCCGCTTATGCCGAGGCGGGTGTCGGAACTGTCGGCAGCCTTGTCGTCGGTCTGAGATTCCGCTTCTGACAGTTGCGTCTGATATAAAAAAGGAGCTGCTGACCGGATCACGACAGATCCAACGTCAGCAGTTCCTTTTTTTGTGTCGCTCCCGGGATCGGGAGGGCGTGAACGCCCGGGTCCCTTTATTTAATCCACAGGGTTTCGTCGGCGAAGTGCGGTGCCGGCAGTCGTTTCATCTGGACTTTGCTCTTCTCGGCTCCGGTCGGCTGCGGCAGGTGTGCCTGATCGAATGCCACGAACTCCTCGTAGTCGTAGGTCCACCCTTCGCCGTAGGCCACTGACATGATACGCTTGTAGATGGCTTCGCGCGAGGGGGCGTTGAATCCGTGCGTGTTGTTGTTCATCATGCTCTCCTCGGTGGGACGCCATACCCCCGACGGGTACATGCAGGCACCCTCGTAGAGCCCCAGCTCCTCGCCGAAGGCATCCTTGCCCTGATAGCGGGGATCTTTGAGCATGTGACTCCACGGGGCCTCGTCCTCCGAGCCCGAGAGGTCAATGTTCATGGCCCAGCCGTACGACTGGAACTCCTTGTAGGTGTTGACCTCGGTAAACGGGATGCTGCCCATGTATTCGGAGGAGTATTCGTCGAGCAGTTTGGCCAGTCCGTGTCCGAGACTTTCGTGGCAGAGCACCTCCCGGAAGGTTTCGCTGTTGAGGTCCTCGATGACGGGACAGTAGCTGACGGCGAAGTTGCTCATCCGATCTCCGTTTATACGGTGGCCGATCGAGGTCGTACCGGCATAGACGCTCGTGTTGAGCAGGACGATCGAGAGAGTCTCCTCGACCTTGCTGATGTCGTTGAGCTCGTCGATGGTCCTGATGTATTCGATCACGCTCTCCGTATCGCCGTAGATCCCCGAACCGCCGCTGGTGTCAACCACCGACCCGAATGCGGTGCTGAACCCTTCGCCGAAGGCGTTGTTGGTTGATACGGCCGTAACGGCCCAGATATCGAAGTAGTCGCGCAGCGAGCGGACGGGCTCCTCGGTGAAGAGATTCTCGACGGCCTTGTCGATCGCCTGGTCGTAGTATCCCCCGGCAATCTCGGTGTCGACGAATCCGTCACCCATGAGGACGATCGGCACTCCGTTGCCTGTGGTGTGGGTCAGGATCTTGCGCACCTGTTTGTCGGCCGAGAAATCGGTCGAGGTGGCAGCCGGTTCGCCCTCCTGATATACGGTGATCTGCTCGGATTCCATCAGAACCACATCGGTCTGATCCGCATCGACGACATAGACCTGGAATACGGCGGCACGATCGTCCCGGGTATGGTTAGGCAGCACGCGCAGACCGAATGACTCCTCGACCAGCGCGCGGGTACTCTGCTCGTTGTTGATGGCCGTTATCCAGTTCGATACGTCGGAATATACCATCAGCTTGAAGCGTCCTTCGACGTTGGTTGCGAATTCGATGTATATCTCTTCGCCCTTGTACGAGACGTTGAATTCCGACTGCTTGACCATCAGAACTTCCGAAGTCGTTTGGATGAAGGCAATGCTGACGGGCGACGATCCGTCTGCCGTAATGGTCAGCGTTCCCGTGCGGTCGAGTCCGGTGTTGTTCGGCTCTTTGGTGATCAGTTCGATTTTGGCGCTGCCGGCCTTGCCGGTCTGGGGTGATACGGTGGCCCATTCGACGTCGGTCGAGGCTTTCCAGTTGGTCCCGGCTCCAAACTCGATGGCAAACTGGGCATTTTTGGAGGAGGTCAGCACGATGTTGTCGGTAGGCGTGTTTACGGTGATCGAGGAGGCCGGTTCTGCCGTCTCCCCGCTGTCGGAGCAGGCAACCGCGACGCAGCATCCGATCATGGCAAGCGCCAGATAAAGGATCTTTTTCATAATGTGTCACTCTATCAAGCATGTTCCGGACATCCTTCTGCGGGGTGCCCGGAACATGGATGGATTGTTTACGGTGCTATTCGGCAATACTGGTGCAGTCGACACTTGCGATCTCGGTGGTAACCAGGCCGTTGCCATCTACGCCGAATACCAAAATCCGATACTCGGTCTGCGGATTGATGCTCCAGCCGAACTGCGACGAGGTAACGACAGCCTCTCCCGAGGTGAGGTACTCGGTGGTAGGCCAGTCTCCGACACCGCTGTAAATCTCCTCGTTGTATACGGCTTCGAATGCATAGTTGTAGATATCGTTCGCATAGGTAGTTTCAAGCGACTCCCTGGTCGGGAACGCCACGTAGTATTTACGCTTTTGTCCGAGGGAACAACCTTGACGCTGATGACGATGTATCCGTCCTGGTCGATCTGCTGACTCTCTATGCTTACATCGAACGTACAGTTGCTCGTAGCCTCCCATGCGGGGGTGGTGAAGGGATGTTTGATCATCGGAGTGATCACCTTCACCGGATCCTCGGCGTTGCTCATGTCAAACTCTACGCCGTATGCATAGAACAGGTAGTCCGTTTCGGGTTTGAGGATCTTGGTATGATACTCATAGTCGCCCTGCTGCGAACCCTCCTGCATCAGACCGTACCAGGGAATCCACGGCATGGCTGCTCCCATGGCCTGATAGTAGCCGTAGTCATACCCTTCGATGAACTCCATGTCGGAGTTGTAGGCGGTGTACTTCTCCATGGGAACCTGAGCGAACTGATAGAGCATGCTTTTGTCGACGGGAACGCCCTTCAGCAAGGCCGAACGATAGGTCAGATTTTCGATCGAAAGGGCGATGGCTCCGCCGCTCGTGGTAACGCGGACTTCGCTTGCGGCCGATTCGGTTTTGTCCTCGGCGATGGCTTTGATCGAGAAGAGATACTCGGTCGAGTAGAAGAGCTCTGCCTCACGGGTGCTGACGATCTCGATGTTCAACTCGGTCGTATTGCCCTGGGTGATCGTCTCGTTGCCGGACTCCTTGATGGCGGCCAGTACGTAGGAGTACGATTCTGCGTTGTCTACGACCTTCCACGAGAAGGCGAGCGTAATGGGATTGTCCGAGATCTCTTCGCTCTGGATGATCTCGGGAGCCTCTACCTGGGTGGGAAGCTCGGTTGTGTTTTCGTCGTCGCTGCATGAGACGAGAGTCCATGCCGTAAACAACAGCATAGTCCACATGATAGGATACAGAAATCTTTTCATAATGAGTGGTTTTAAGGTTGATGGATAAGTCCCTTCTTTAGAGACGCAGGTCCCTTATTAAAGGTTGGTTTTTATCGGATACAAGATGAAAAGAGCGTATAAAAAAGAGATAGGAGAGAGGTGTGAATTCATAAAAGGTGTTCTCAGAGGGTGGTTGGGGTAGAAAGAGCTGCGTTTATTTGGACCTTATGAGAATATTGCCTATCTTCGCACGAGTAAACGAACAATAAAAAAAGCCTCGACCGTTGGTTGAGGCTTTTTTTATTCAGATGGATGTTGTTATCGCATCAGCAGACGGCGGGTCTGCGCACTCATGGCTGCCGAGGCATCAGCGGCCGGCGTGCGAAGCACCTTCTTGCAGAGCGTCGTGGTCGCTTCGAGTTTCTCGTCGCTCAGACCGTAGGCATAGGCGATGTACTCGGTGTCGGGATCGAGCGGCATGTAGCGTGTCAGGGTGAATGCCTCATACTGGAGCATCATGATGTAATAGTCCGCATAATCGTTCCACAGGGTCTCCATGTCTTTGGCCAGGATCTCTTCATCACTCAGACCGGCGAAATCGGAGAGCTTGGCCAGTTCACAGCGATAGGGGATGGCCTCGCCCGTGGGGATGAATTTGATCTGGGTATTCTCGATTCCCCACGACACGACTTCGATGCGGATCGGGTCGTCACCACCCTCCGGATCCTTCATCATGAAGGACTCGGTAGTGAACAGTTTGGTGGTCGCGGCTGCGCTCAGACCGTGCTGGCCGACTCCGAAGGCGAAGCCTACGTATTCGGTATTGGGTTCGAACTCGGCGTAAGCGAGTGTGTAGACACCCTTGTGGCACTGTTCGGCTGCAACCGAGGCGTAGTCTGAACTGGAGATATGTTCGTTCAGGTCGTCGATGCAGGCTTGAATGACGGCATCCTCGCCCATTGCATCGAGGTTCTCCTTCAGCACGAAGAAACAGTAGTAATATTCATCATTGGTGGACGGGGTGATCTTCAGTTGGGCGCTTACGTCCGTGAGTTCGAGCATCTCGAAAGCAAAGGTCATTGGCGAAGGTTGTACGGTAGGTTCCTTTTCGGTACGGAACATCGTGCTGACCAGTTCCGTGGTCGCTTTGCCCGAATAATCGAGTCCGAATACATATTCGACATACTCCGTGTCACCCGTGAGTTCTTCTGCCGTCATGAAGGTTTGCGTGCCGGTGATGAGCAGCCCCATTGCGCGGCAGAACTCCTCGAAACTCATAGCGTTTGTTTCAGCAGCCGATGCAATCTGAGCGATTTGTGCGTCGATAAGTTCCTGTGCCGAAGAGAAGGCATCGAACTCATTGCGTGGCAGCAGGTTGCAGAAGTAGGTCATGGTGGGATCGGCGGGTGTAACGGTTACCTCGGCACTGTAGAAGGTTATCTCGTCCAGTGTGATAACGAAAGGTGCACGAGGAGCTTCGCCTGTTGTGGCAGTCGTTGAGGCCCATTCAGAGTCGGTCCAACGGTTGAGATCGCTCGATACGGCTTTTACTTTGAACATATATTTTGAGGCGGGGGTTAAGTTGTCGAAACGAACTGAGGTATTGTTCGTATAGACCTCTTCACCTTCGTTGAAGATATAGGCGTAACATTTGGCATTAGGGACAGCCTCCCATGAGAAGGTGAGTGACCCCTCATCTCCGGAGTCAGTGAGCGAGGAGGGAGTAGGAAGCGGAAGAACATTTTCCGGGTTTTCCGAATCGTTGTTGCAAGCTGACAGAAGAGCAAACAGGGCTGTCAGCACGAAAAATAGACGAAATTTTTTCATAGAGGTTATAGTTTTGGTTAAAAGGTGTATTGAGCAAGGTTTCTACAAAGTTAAACTTTGTTTTGGAAAAAAACAAGAGTTTGTGCTAAGAATCAATATTTTAGGACGTATTGATTGTTCTGAAATACCACCTCTCTGATCTTTTGTTCGTATTTTGTCCCTGTATACAAAGAAGAGAGGACTTG
Organism: Rikenellaceae bacterium; assembly: GCA_963926835.1. GTDB lineage: Bacteria > Bacteroidota > Bacteroidia > Bacteroidales > Rikenellaceae > Alistipes. The sequence goes on from CAWUYY010000033.1 coordinate 14,066, forward strand.
CTCCTGTTAGTAGAGCAAGTCCTCTCTTGGAAAAATATAGATGTAGATTAAACCGATTAGTTGTTCTCCTCGCAAATATATGGACGCAGGATTTCTGGAATACACGGAGGGCACTTTTCAATTGCCGCGAGAAGTTCTTGTCCTTTGTCTGTCAGGGTGAAATACATTTGCCGTTTGTCCTGGCTGCCCACACCTCGGCTGACATAGCCTTTGCGTTCGATGGAGGCTATGACTTTCGAGGTGTTCGAGGGGGTCAGCCCGAGCATCTCTCCGGTCTGTCCCGATGCGAGACACTCATTCTGTGCAAGGCAGCAGAGGGCCATCGCTTCGTTCATACCGACACCGTATTGTTGTTGCAGGCAAGTTTCAAACTGATGTATGGCTCGCTGCAGGTCGCGTATTTTGCAGAGTGGATTCATCGGTTTGTTATGATTCACGGTATACGGCCTGCCGTCCGCATATTTCGATGCAGTGCCCACATTCGATGCAGCGGTCGGGATCAATAACGGGTAGCGAGAATCCATCCTGGGAGATTGCTCCGACGGGGCATTGGGCGATCATCGGACAGTGGTGGTTTTGCGGACATAAGGCCGCGTCGATTTTGAGTGCCATTTCCTAT
>CAWUYY010000034.1:0-10262 GCA_963926835.1 Rikenellaceae bacterium
TATCGCTACATCGGCGGCGTGAATGCCAAGACGCTCCCCGTACCGATGATGAACATCATCAACGGCGGTTCGCACTCGGATGCCCCGATCGCCTTCCAGGAGTTCATGATCCGTCCCGTAGGCGCCCCCTCCTACCACGAGGGTCTGCGCATGGGTGCCGAGGTATTCCACAACTTGAAGAAGGTGCTGCATGACCGCGGTCTTTCGACGGCCGTTGGTGACGAGGGCGGTTTCGCTCCCGCACTGAAGGGTACCGAGGATGCAATCGAGTCCATCATCGAGGCAATCAAGAAGGCCGGCTACAAACCGGGACGCAAGTGCGAGGGTGGCGATGTATCGATCGCCATGGACTGCGCTTCGTCGGAATTCTTCGCTGACGGCGTATACGACTACACCAAGTTCGAGGGCCCCACGGGTGCAAAGCGCACCTCGAAGGAGCAGGTTGAGTACCTGAAGAGCCTGGTTGCCAAATACCCGATCGACTCGATCGAGGACGGTATGGCCGAGAACGACTGGGACGGCTGGAAGATGCTGACCGACGAACTGGGCGGCAAGTGCCAGCTGGTGGGTGACGACCTGTTCGTAACCAACGTGGACTTCCTGCGCAAGGGTATCGAGCTGGGCTGCGCCAACTCGATTCTGATCAAGGTAAACCAGATCGGTACGCTGACCGAGACGCTCGATGCCATCGAGATGGCTCACCGCGCCGGCTACACGACCGTTACCTCGCACCGTTCGGGCGAGACCGAGGATTCGACGATCGCCGATATCGCCGTGGCTACCAACTCGGGCCAGATCAAGACCGGTTCGATGTCGCGTTCGGATCGTATGGCCAAATACAACCAGCTGCTCCGTATCGAGGAGGAGCTCGGAGACACGGCCATCTACGGCTACGCAAAGGTTACCCGCAAGTAAGATACGGGATCACAACCTTGAAAAAAAAGGACGCTGCACCTGATCGTGCAGCGTCCTTTTTTTCTCTTTACGAGACAAGAAAATCCGCCGGCCGAATGAAGCCGGCCGAATGAAGCCGGCGGATTGATTCTGAGAGGTGAGTGATCAGATCAGATCAGACCGTCATGATCTCCTTCTCCTTCGTCTCGACCACGGCGTCGAGCGACTTGCTCATCTTCTCGAGCAGCTTCTGAGCCTGCGTCTCGCCGTCCTTCGACTCATCCTCGGGCATACCCTCCTTTTGAGCCTTCTTGAAAGCCTCGACAGCATCGCGACGGGCATTTCTGAGACTGATGCGGGCGGTCTCCGCCTCCTGACGCACCTGTTTGACCAGATCCTTACGCCGCTCCTCGGTCAGGGGCGGAATCGACAGACGGATCTGCTCGCCGTTGTTCGAGGGGGTCAGACCGATATTCGAGTCGATGATCGCCTTCTCGATGCTGCGGATCATGTTCTTGTCCCAGGGCTGGATCAGGATGGTTTTGGCATCGGGTACCGTAACGCTGGCGGCTCCCGAAATCGGAGTCTGGGTTCCGTAGTACTCCACGAAGACGCCGTTGAGCACCGAGGGCGACGCCTTGCCGGCACGAATGTTCAGCAGTTCCTCTTCAAGGTGGTCGATAGCCTTCTGCATGCGGACAGTGGCTTCGGAAATGATAGTTTTGGTATCCATAATGTCGGTTGATTTTAGTTGTCCGATTTGAGTTGTGCGGCGATCGTCTCGAGGAACTGATCGAACTCCTCCTCTTCATAGCCGACCGTCAGGGCAACCACCTTGCCGTCGCGGCCGATCAGGAAGTTGCGCGGAATGTAGTCGATTGCATAGAGCTGGTAGATCTGCTTCTCGGGATCGAGCCCCATCGGGAAGGTGTAGCCCGTCTTCTCACGGAAGGCGGCCACCGCTTCACGGGTCTCGCCGCGCGAGACGGGCAGGAAAACAAAGTCACCGTCCGGGCGCACGAAGCGGTCGATCACATCCTTCTGCACGCGCGAAAGTTCATCGCGGCAGGGAGGGCACCACGTCGCCCAGAAGTTGAGCAGGACCACCTTGCCTTCGAGGCTGCCCAGCGTGAAGGTCGTACCGTCGAACATCTCGACGCGGAAGTCGGGCGCCTTGTCTCCGACCTTGACCAGAGTCGTATTCTCGTCGGTCTTCTCCTCGACTGTCTGCTCAGTCGGCTGTGCAGTCGTCTGTTCGGTTGTCTGCTCGGGATTCTCCTTGCCTGCAGACTGGGTCGAATCGGGGCTGGGCAGCAGCCACATGAGTGCGATCACCACGATCAGCAGCAGGACAAGTATGAGCAGTCGCTTGTTGTTCGGTCTTTTGCGTGTTGTAGCCATAATGGTTCGTTTTTACAGTTTAACAAGGGTGCCGATCTGTTCACCGGCCAGGACCCGCTCCAGATTTCCGGGCGTATCCATATCGAAGACGATCACCTGCAGCCCGTTCTCGCGGCAGAGCGTGAAGGCGGTCATGTCCATGATCTTCAGGTTGCGTCGATAGACCTCCTCGAAGGTGATCTCATCGAACTTCTCGGCCGTGGGGTCCTTCTCCGGATCGGCCGTGTAGATGCCGTTCACGCGGGTACCCTTGAGCATCACGTCCGCCTCGATCTCGATGCCTCGCAGGGCCGAGGCCGAATCGGTCGTAAAGTAGGGATTCGACGTGCCGCCGCCGATGATGACCACATACCCCACCTCGAGATACTCGAGCGCCTTGGCCTTCGAATAGTACTCGCCGATGGGCTCCATCCGGATCGAGGTGAGCACCTTGGCCTTCACGTCGTTGTCCTCGAGCACCGACTGCAGGGCCAGCGAATTGATGATCGTGGCGAGCATGCCCATCTGGTCGCCCTTGACGCGGTCGAACCCTTTGCGGGCCCCCTGCATGCCCCGGAAGATGTTGCCGCCGCCGATGACGATGCCAATCTGGACGCCCGTCCGGAGCGCCGCCTTGATCTGTCGGGCATAAGAGTCGAGCACCTCGGTCGAGAGGCCGTATTTCTGAGATCCCTGCAGGGATTCTCCGCTAAGTTTCAGAAGTATTCGTCTATATTTCATTTTCGGAACAGGGTTTGATCATGCGAAGATAAGAAAAATTTGGAAGAATCTCCTACTTCTTCCCCCTCTTTGTGGCACCGGCCGGGCCCCGCGGACAATTTTGCCGACAAGTTTGCAATTGTCTGCTGCCTTTCACTATCTTTGTATTCCCATGAAACATCTGGAATACGAACTTCTGAAGCGCGTCAACTCCCCCGCCGATCTGAGACGTCTGACGGGAGAGGAACTTCGTCAATACTGTGACGAGTTGCGACACTATATCATCGAGCAGTGCGCGGCCAATCCCGGGCACTTGGCCTCGAGTCTGGGTGCCGTCGAACTTGCGACGGCGCTGCACTACGTCTACAACACCCCCGAGGACAAGATCGTGTGGGACGTGGGTCATCAGACCTATGCCCACAAGATCATCACCGGGCGCCGGGAGGCCTTCCAGACCAACCGCAAGCTGAACGGCATCAGCGGCTTCCCGCGCATGTGCGAGAGCGAATACGACGCCTTTGGCGGAGGTCACGCCTCGGTCTCGATCTCGGCGGCGTTCGGCATGGCCAAGGCGGCCGAGATCAAGGGCGAGAAGCGCAAGGTGGTGGCCGTCATCGGCGATGGCGCCATGACGGGCGGACTGGCCTTCGAGGGGCTGAACAACGCCGGAGCGAGCCAGCAGACCGACCTGCTGGTCATCCTCAATGACAACAACATGGCCATCGACCAGGCGACCGGCGCCCTGAAGAACTACCTGCTGCACATCTCCACCTCGATGCACTACAACGCCCTCAAGCGCCGGCTGTGGCGCGTGATGTCCTCCCATACGCCGCACCTGCTGCGGCTCTGCCAGAAGACGGGCAACGCGATCAAACAGGGGATCCTGCGCAACAGCAACCTTTTCGAGAGCCTCAACTTCCGCTATTTCGGCCCGATCGACGGCCACAACCTGACCGAACTGATCCGCGTGCTGACGGCCATGCGCCGCATCGAGGGGCCCAAACTGCTGCATGTGATGACCGTAAAGGGAAAGGGTTATAAACCGGCCGAATGCAACAAGTCGGTATGGCACGCCCCCGGCAAGTTCAATCCCGAGACGGGCGAACGCCTGCTGAGCAAGACGACCGCAGCCCGCTACCAGGACGTATTCGGTCAGACGCTGCTCGACCTGGCGCGGATGGACAAACGGATCGTGGGGATCACCCCGGCAATGCCCTCGGGCTGCTCGATGGATCTGATGATGCGCGAGATGCCCGAGCGCTGTTTCGACGTGGGTATCGCCGAGGGTCACGCCGTAACCTTCTCGGCGGGACTGGCCGCAGCCGGACTGCGCCCCTTCTGCAACATCTACTCGAGCTTCATGCAGCGTGCCTACGACAACGTGATCCACGACGTGGCGATCCAGCGTCTGCCGGTGGTGCTCTGTCTGGACCGGGCCGGACTGGTCGGCGAGGATGGTGCCACCCACCACGGAGCCTTCGACCTGGCCTACTTCGGTACGGTGCCCAACCTGACGATCGCCGCCCCGATGAATGAACGAGACCTGCGCAACCTGATGTACACGGCGCTGCAGGCCAACCGTCCGTTCGTGATCCGCTATCCGCGCGGAAACGGCGAAGGGGTCGCCTGGCGCGACGAACCGTTCGCCGAACTGGAGATCGGACGGGGACGCCGCCTGCGGGCAGGTGCAGAGGTAGCCGTACTCTCGATCGGAACGGCCGGGAATCGGGCCGACGAGGCGGTCGCACAACTCGCAGGCGAGGGGCTGAATCCCGCCCACTACGACCTGCTCTTCGCCAAACCGCTCGATGAGGAGCTGCTGGACGAGATCGGACGCAACTTCCGACAGGTCGTCACGGTCGAGGACGGCGCACTCCGCGGCGGTGTCGGTGAGGCCGTGGCCGCCTTCTTCAACGCAAAAGGCTATCCGATCCAGGTGAAATCGCTCGGTATCCCCGACCGATTCATCGAACACGGTTCGGTACCCCAGCTGCAGGCTCTGGCCGGATTCGACCGGGAGACAATCTACCAGGCCCTGAAGCAGTGCTACGCCAAAGGCACGGACACCCAAGCAAAATAACGACCCAGAAACGCTACAAAAAAAGACAGCGGCTAAAAGTCCCGCTGTCTTTTTTACACTCTATTCCAAGGCAATCACTCCCCATGACAGGAGTAGCGCAGCACCCGGCCATGGACAAACTCCTCGAGGCGGTGAAATTCCTCCGGCGACATGGCCGTGGGATAGCTCATCAGCACCAGACGGTGCGGCTCGCAGGGGCGTTGAAAGGAGGGGTGGATATAGAGGAAATCGTTGGTCACGAACCCCATCCGCTCATAGAACCGCTGGCGCCGGCAGGCAATCTCCGTTTCGGGGGGATCGATCTCCAGAATCACCCGCCCCGACCGGCGGCAAAACTCCGCCAGAGCACGTCCGCCGATCTTCGCCCCCCGCAACGCGGGCTGAATGGCCAGATGCTCGGCATAGGTGAACTCCGGCGTCTGCCAGTAATAGAGGAGCCCTACGAATTTTCCATCGAGCCAAAGCCCGGCCGCCGTAAAGCAGGGATCCTCCATCGCCCGCAGATGATCCTTCAGCGAACGGATCTCCTTGCGCGGGAACGACTCCTCGTACAACTTCCAGGCCTCCTCCCACCCGGCATCGGACGGAGAGCGGAACGGTCTGAACTCCAAACTGCCTTCCATGATATTTGTTTATGATTTTTGCAGGGCCTATTCCCTGCCCAACAGGATTCACAAAGCGTGCGACAGCAACCTCTCTTCTTCACTTTCCGTCTCTTCTCCGCACCCCAGTGGCAAACCGACCGCACCGGCCGGCTGCCAGCCACGAGATCCTCAGAGAAGAAACGCCCCGATCCGTTCTGGATCAATCCAATCCCCCCTCGGCTGCGAACTCTTCGATCGAGCGTTTGAAATGTTCGATCGTCTCGCGCATCGAAACGAAAGATTTTCCGCCGGCCGCATTGTGATGGCCCCCGCCGTTGAAATACTTGCGGGCAAAGAGATTCACATCGACATCCCCGCGCGAACGCAACGAGACGCGAATAAACTTGCGGTGGGCAATGAAGATCGCCGAGAGTTTCATGCGTTTGATCGTCAGCGGGTAGTTGACAAATCCTTCGCTGTCGCCCGGCTGGAACTGGAAGCGGCGCATCTCCCCCTCGAGCAGCGACATGTAGGCGACCGTCCCGTCGTGGATCACCTCCATCTTGCGGTTGATCACATAGCCGAATAGCCGTGCGCGCCCCTCGGTATAGGCGTTGTAGACGTTGTTGTGAATGGCCGGAATATCGATTCCCGTCTCGGCCAGCACGGCCACGGCCCGGTACAGGGCCGGCGTAAGGAACGAGAAGGAGAAGTTGCCCGTATCGGTCATCATTCCCACGTAGAGCACCTCGGCCATCTCCCGCGTAATGGCCTTCACCCCCATCATCTTTTCGATCAGCGAATAGACGACGAACGAGGTACTCGACGAATCGGGGTAGGAGAACATGAGGTCGAATCCGGGATCCGGCGAGAGGTGATGGTCGATCAGGATGCGCGGGGCGGTCGTATTGGACTGAATCACCTCACCCAGCCCCTCCAGCCGCGGAATGGCATTGAAGTCGAGACAGAAGATCAGCTCCGCCTCGGCCACAACGCGGCGGCAGACACCCGCCTCGTCGTTCTTGAACGAGACGATCGTATCGATACCGGGCATCCAGTCGAGGAAATAGGGGTATTTGTTGGGGATCAGACAGGTCACCCGATGCCCCATGGCTTCCAACACGTCGCGCCAGGCCAGCGAAGAGCCAACCGCATCCCCGTCGGGGTTGATGTGCGACACAATCACAATGTTCTGCCGGGGTTTGGCCAGCAGAGCATTCAGACGTTTGAGATCTTCTTGACGAATTTCCATGCAGGCAAATATAGCAAAATCCGGCTAACTTTCGGCATCTCCGACCAAATAAAACGCACCCGGGCCGATGGTTCCCGCACACGGCATCCCGGAATCCAGGACCCAGAAGATTCTAAACCGACCTTTTAAAGCAGGTTCAGACATGATCGGAAAACCCTCTGATCGGATTGAACAGAGGGATTTTCCCGCAGCATTAATAATTTTGTAACAAAAATTTTTTTTCTTTGTCATATCTAACAACATCTTCGAAAAAGACATGGGAAAAAAGAAGGGACAACGCCCCTACCTCGAACGCGACATCAGTTGGATGTACTTCAATCGAAGAATCCTGCAGGAGGCCTGCCGCGAGAATGTGCCTCTTCTGGAGAGGCTCTCGTTTCTGGGCATCTATTCGAACAACCTAGATGAATTCTTCCGGGTGCGGGTGGCCTCGCAGAACCGGGTGGCCGAGTGGGAGGATCGTGCCGCGAATACGGAATCGAAACTCGCCAAGGGGGTCGTAAGACAGATCAACAAGTTGAACAACCAGTACAACAAGGACTACGAGGTGGCCGTCAAGCAGGTCTGCCGCGAACTGGCCGACAAGAACATCCACCTCATATCCGACACCGAGGCCGACGACGAGCAGCGCGCCTTCATCGCCCGCTACTACCGCGAGAAGATCGACGAGCTGATCGTTCCGATCTGGTTCTCGTCGGTTCGCCATCTCGACTACGAGACTGACGAGAGCATCTACCTGGCAGTCAAGGCTAAACGGATCAACAAGAATGGGAAGGCCACCTACGACTACACCTATTTCGAACTGCCCGTACAGAGCTGCGGACGCTTCGTCCGCCTGCCGGACAAGGAGGGGCAGAGCTACATCATGTACCTCGACGACGTGGTTCGCTGCTCGCTGCGCACCATATACGAGGGGTTGAACTACGTCTCGTTCGAGGCCTACACCTTCAAGTTCACGCGCGATGCCGAGATGGAGATCGACAACGACCAGCGCAACAGCATCCTGCAAAAGATCTCCAAGGGGCTGAAAACCCGCAAAAGAGGGGAACCGCTGCGTGTCGTCTACGACGGCAACATGCCCAACGACCTGCTGCGGAAGGTGCTCACCAAGCTGGATCTGGACAAGAGCGACACGGTCATCCAGAGCGGACGCTACCAGAATCACAAGGATATGATGCGCTTCCCGGACTGCGGCCGCAGCGACCTGAAATTCGGTCCCATGCCCCCCATCATCCGCAGCTCGATCGACAGCGAGGGGAGCATCCTGGACAAGATTCATCTCCAGGACCGCTTCCTGCACGTCCCCTACCACAGCTTCGACTCGTTCATCCGGGTGCTGCACGAGGCGGCCGTGAACAAACGGGTGAAGAGCATCAAGATCACCCTCTACCGACTGGCCAAGGACTCGAAGGTAGTGCGCGCCCTGATCGGGGCCGCCCGCAACGGGAAGAAGGTGACCGTGGTCATCGAACTGCTCGCCCGCTTCGACGAAGAGTCGAACATGGTTTGGGCCCAGAAACTCCAGGATGCCGGCGTAAAGGTGATCTTCGGTGTCGAAGGATTAAAAGTCCACTCAAAGGTGCTCCACATCGAAATGAAGAAGGGGGCCGACATCGCCTGCATCAGCACCGGCAACTTCCACGAGGGGAACGCCAGGAGCTACACCGACTGCATCCTGATGACCGCCTCGCGGACGATCGTCAACGAGGTGGCGCGCCTCTTCGAATTCATCGAGAAGCCCTACCTCCCGGCCCGGTTCAAGGAGCTGCTGGTCTCTCCGAACGACATGAAACGCCGGTTCATCGCCCTGATCAACAACGAGATAAAGAACTGCAAAGCGGGCAAGCCCGCCTACATCAAAGTCAAGATCAACCATATCACGGACCCCGTGATCGTCGACAAACTCTACGAGGCGGCCTACAACGGCGTACAGATCCGCCTCTCGGTTCGGGGCAACTGCTCGCTGGTCACCTCGAAGCTGCCCGAGAAGTGCGACATCCGCATCAACGGCATCATCGACCGCTATCTGGAGCACTCGCGGATCTTCGTCTTCGCGGCCGGCGGACAGGAGAAGGTATTCATCGGCTCGGCCGACTGGATGCCCCGCAACCTCGACAACCGCATCGAGGTCATCACCCCCGTCTACGACCCCTCGGTCAAGCAGGAGATGATCCGCATTGTGGACTACGCCCTGCGCGACACCTGCCAGGGTCGTCTGGTGGATGGAACGGGCGAAAATGCCGGCTGGAGCTGCGACGATCCGCTGCCAAGCGGCTCACAGAGGGCTCTCTACGACCACTACCTCGAACTCGAACGGGAGGAGTCGCAGGCTTAAGACAGACCGAAACGAAAACAGAGAGCCTCCGGGCGATGCGCCGTCCGGAGGTCACCAACCAAAATAACGGGTAATATGGAACAGTTCGAAGAGAAAACCGACAACACCTCCTCCGAATATATCGAAACGGGGGTGACCTATGCCGCCATTGACATCGGATCGAACGCCGTGCGGCTGCTGATCAAACAGCTCGACAGCCGCAACATCGGGCCGAACTTCAACAAGGTGCTGCTGCTTCGGGTCCCGCTGCGGCTCGGCTTCGACGTCTTCGCCACGGGCGAGATCTCGGAGCGGCGACGCAAGGATCTGATCCGCCTGATGAAGGCCTACAAACAGCTGATGAAGATCTACAACGTGGCCGACTACCGCGCCTGTGCCACCTCCGCCATGCGCGATGCCGCCAACGGGCAGAAGATCATCAAGAGCGTCGAGAAGGGGTCGGGCATCCGTATCGAGATCATCGACGGACAGGAGGAGGCCCGCATGATCTACAACAACCACATCGAGACGATGAAGGGACGGCGCGGCAACTTCATGTACGTGGATGTGGGCGGCGGCAGCACGGAGATCAACCTGCTTGCCGACGGAGAGCTGGTCTGCTCGCGCTCATACAACATCGGCACCGTCCGAATCCTCAACGGCGTGGTACAGGAGAGCGAATGGAACCGTCTGCGCCGGGATATGAAGGATCTGGCGGCCTCCTACCCGGAGATCAACCTCATCGGATCGGGCGGCAACATCAACCGCCTCTTCAAACTGGTCGAACGCCGCGAGAAACGCTATCCGCGCATGACCGTCGCCTCGCTCAAGGGGCTGTATGAAAAGCTGCTGCCCCTCTCTGTCGAACAGCGCATGGAGGAGTACGACATGAAGCCGGACCGTGCGGACGTGATCGTCCCTGCGGCCAACATCTTCCTCACCATCGCCGAGATCACCGGCGCCACCTACATCTACGTCCCGGTGATCGGCCTTTCGGACGGCATTATCGACGGTCTCTACACAAAACACCGGGACGAG